>NZ_CALJLR010000028.1:0-478065 GCF_937982575.1 uncultured Arcobacter sp.
AACCATTGGCCACCTCCTTAAAAGGGAGATGCTCTACCAGCTGAGCTAACGGGTCGTCTTAATTAAAATGGAGTGGAATTATAAGAAATTTTACCTTATTTGTCAAGGGTTTTTTGCAAAAATTTTGAAATTTTTTTCAAAGAGCTTTTTGCAGCTTGAATTTGGATTTCTTCCCTAGTACCAAAAAACTGAAAAATATCTATATCTTGAACCCCTAAAGAGTCCATAAAACCGATAACTACGCATCCTACAGGTTTGTTTTTTGTTCCACCATTTGGCCCAGCCACTCCTGAAATTGCAATTGCATAATCTGCATCAAATTTCTTTAGAACTCCACTTAACATTTCCTTAACAGTTTCAACTGAAACTGCTCCAAAATTTTCTAGAGTTTTATTTGATACATTTAACTCTTGATTTTTTATTTCATTTGAATAGGAAACTATGCTTCCATTAAAAATATTTGATGAACCAGAAATTCTTGTTATTAAAGATGCAACTAATCCTCCTGTGCAAGATTCTGCACAAGTTATTGATTTATTGTGTTTAAAAAGTAAGTCCTGCATCTTAATCATATCATCATCATTAAATATATCATCAAACATATTAAGCTCCTTTTTAAATGTCCCATTTAAAAAGGGACTCTAATCTTATGATTTCTTTTATCGTTGGAAGTAAATTCCAACTAAAGAAACCTTTTGCACTCTCTTTGAAAAATCCTAAAGTGAAGAACGAGTTCTTCTTGGTATAAAAAAAAAGAGTATGAGAAAACTCATACTCTTTTAAACTAGATTAATAGCTAATATTATTCAGTTAAATCAGCTAAAAATTGTTTTTCATCAAATTCTAGACCTAAATAATCAACAATATATCTTATATCTCTTTCTGCATTACCTAAACATGAAGTTGCTCCTGGACTTGGAGTCATGTTGAATATGATTCCATTACCTGGGTTAATAGAAGCTTCTCCAAGCATTAGTTTTTTCTCTGTTTTATTTAATACTTGTGGTCTTACTCCACCAAATCCTTTAGCATACTCTAAATCATCTGGAGTTAAAGAAGGAACAATTTTTTTAGCATCTTTTACAAATAGACCTTTATTGATTCCTGGAACTTCAAATAAGAAGTTTTTAAATACATAGTTTCTAATTTCACTATCTTTAATTAAATCCCACATAATTTTCATAATGCTTCCATCAAAATTCATAGTTTTTAGACATTGGAAGAATGATTTCCCACCTTTATATCTCTCTAATACTAATAGTGCAAGTGCTGTTGGTCCAAATCTTGTTTTTCCATCACATAAAATATCAGGGTCTCCATGAAGTGCAGCAAATGGAAGTTTTGGATTTTGTACCATATAAACTTTTCCATTTAAGTATTTGTTATTTGTAATATAAAAGCTTCCGGCCATTGATAAAGAACCCATATCTTTACCATAACCCATCTTATGAGCTAGAAATAAAGAGTGAGCACCAGCATTTACAATAACAAAATCAGCTGTATATACTGATCCGTCCATTGTACTTACTTTAAATTTATCACCAATTTTTTCAATATATTCAGCTTCTGAATTATAATAAATATCTGTGATTTTTTCTGGATCTGCTTTTTGTCCTGCTTTTGCTAACTCTTGAGTCATAGCACCAAAATCAACAGTTGTATATTCGTCTCTTGCACCCATTGCAACAATAGGTTCTGGTCTTTCTACTTTTTTGTCTTTATCTGCATAAACTAATAATGGCTCTAACTCTTTTAATTGTTCTTTATCCCAAAGTTCTAAATATGGAAATAGTTCTTTAAACTCGTTATATCTATTTTTAATAAACTCAACTTCTTTTTCTCCAACACCTAAAGCCATTTTTTGATGTTTGAACATTACTTTGTCTTGTAAATTATATTGAAGACAAAACTTTTCTATCATTTTTGCTGTTCTTTTAGTGATTTTTGCTTTATCTAACGTATAGTTAGTTTCAATATCACCTACATGGATAGTTTGTGAGTTACTTGTACCTTTAGAGTTTAGAGTTGCTAAACTTTCATATTTTTCAAGCATACAAATACTTTTTATATTTGTATATTTTGCAAATTCATAGAATGTCGCTGCACCCGAAATTCCACCACCTACAACTAATATGTCATAATGCTTATTATTCATGTTCAATTCCCCATAATAAAATATAGCAAAATAATATCATAGTTAACAAAAAGATTCTCTGTAATATAAAGTAAATTTATTCAGATGTGAAAAATTATTCTATTTAGTAACATAATATAGATAATAATTTGTCTCAAATGTGTACATTAGAAACAAAAAAAGGTTAATATGAGTAAAAAACCTAAGACAATGTACAATTATTGTACATCATGTGTTTTAGAATATAATCTATTTAATAAATTATTTATATGCAAATTTTGATGATAACTTTATATTAAATTATCTTTAGATATAATCACCCAATTTTAAGAAATAAGGTAATTATAATATGGATTACAAAGAGAGTATATTACTTCCAAAAACAGATTTTCCAATGAGAGGAAATCTTCCAAACAACGAACCAATAAAATATAAAAAGTGGGATGAGCAAAAAGTTTATGACAGAATGAAAGAGAACAGAGTTGGAGCTGAAACTTTTACTCTACATGATGGTCCTCCCTATGCAAATGGTCATATTCATATTGGTCATGCATTAAATAAAATATTAAAAGATATAATTAATAAATTTCACTATTTTGATGGAAAGTCAATTAGATATGTTCCAGGTTGGGATTGTCATGGTTTACCAATTGAGCAAAAAGTTGAAGAAAAAATAGGAAGTACAAAGAAAAAAGAACTTCCAAAGTCAAAGTTAAGACAACTTTGTCGTGATCATGCAACTAAATTTGTTGATATTCAAAGAGGTGAGTTTAAAGAATTAGGTATTATCGCCGATTGGGATAAACCTTATTTAACTATGGACTTTAAATTTGAAGCAAATATTTATAGAGAACTTTGTGCTATTGCAAAACAAGGACTTCTTGTGCAACGGTCTAAACCAGTATATTGGTCTTGGGCTGCTCAAACTGCCTTAGCTGAAGCTGAAGTTGAATATGAAGATAAAACTTCACCATCAATTTATGTTGCATTTAAACATGAAGAAATGGATGCAAGTCTAATTATTTGGACAACAACTCCATGGACACTTCCTGCAAATACTGGTATCTCGCTTAATGGCGAAGAAGAGTATGTCTTGACAAGTGATAAATTTATTGTTGCAAAAAAACTATATAACTCATTAGTTGAAAATGAAGTTATATCTGGTGAAGTTGTAAAAACAATTAATCCAAATGATTTAGAAAATACATTTGCAATTAATCCTTTAAATGATAGAAAATCTAAAGTTATATTAGGTGAACATGTAATGATGGACTCAGGTTCTGGGGCTGTACATACTGCACCTGGTCATGGTGAGGATGATTATAAAGTAGGTCTAAGATATGATTTAGATGTAATTATGCCAGTGGATGCATATGGAAAGTATGATGAAACAATTAATAGAGAAAAACTATTTAGAGATACGGAAAAATACTTAGGACTAAATGTATTTAAAGCAAATGAACTTATCCTTGAAGAGTTGGGTGATGCACTATTAAAAAGAGTTGATATTAGACACTCTTATCCACATTGTTGGAGAACACATACCCCTATTATCTTTAGAGCAACAAAACAATGGTTTATATCAATAGATGATAATTATGGAAAAGAGAATAAAACGTTAAGAGAAAATGCACTTAAAGTTGTGGAAGATTTAACTTTCTATCCTGAGTGGGGAAGAAATAGATTAAAATCTATGCTTGATGGGCGTCCTGATTGGTGTATTTCTAGACAAAGAGATTGGGGTGTTCCAATTGCATTTTTTAGAAATAAAAAGACTGATGAAATAGTATTTGACGAAAAAGTATTAAATTATACAGCTATGATTTTCGAGCAAAAAGGTTGTGATGCTTGGTATGATTTAGAAATCAATGAATTGTTATATCCAGGAAGTGGTTTAAATCCAGATGATTTAGAAAAAACAACTGACATTTTAGATGTTTGGTTTGATTCTGGTTCTACTCAAAATGCAGTTTTAAGATCTAGAAATTATGATGCAGGAACTTTTCCAGCTGATATGTATCTAGAAGGAAGTGACCAACATAGAGGTTGGTTCCAATCTTCACTTTTAACTACACTAGCTTCAAGTGAGATAGCTCCTTATAAATCGATTTTAACACATGGATTCACTGTTGATGAAAAGGGTGAAAAAATGTCTAAGTCAAAGGGTAACGTAGTTGCTCCTGATAAAGTTTTAAAACAGTATGGAAGTGAGATTTTAAGACTTTGGGTTGCAATGAGTGATTATCAAAGTGACTTAAAGATTTCTGATAATATTTTAAAACAGATGGCTGAGCAGTATAGAAAGATAAGAAATACAGCAAGATTCTTATTAGCAAATATCAATGACTTAGAAGCTTTAGTTGATGTAAAAGATTTTGGTATTTTAGATAAATGGATAATTGCAAAAGCAAAAAAAGTTTTTGATGAAATTGATGATGCATTTAAAATCTATGAATTTTCAAAAGGCTTAAATAAGTTAAATAATTTTTTAGTTGTGGATTTGTCAGGAGTATATTTAGATATTTGTAAAGATAGATTATACTGTGATAATAAAAATGATATTCATAGAACTTCTGCTCAAACAGCAATGGCATTGATTGCTAAAAAACTATTATTAGTATTGGCACCAATTCTTACTTATACAGTAGATGAGTTACTAGAGTATTCACCTAAAATATTAAAAGATGATGTAAGTGATGTATTTGATTTAGTTAAATTTGATTTACCTGAAGTTGAAAGTAAGCTTAACGAAGAAAATTTAATAAAAGTTAAAGAGAAGTTTTCTGAATCAGTAGATAAACTAAAAAAAGATAAAATAATAAAATCTACTTTAGAACTTGATATTTATACAAATTCTAATGATGTACTTGCTTTGCCTTCTATTGAAGCTGAAGATTGGTTTTTAGTAAGTGCAATTTTAGATTCAAAAGAAGAGACAGCATTAATAAGTTTTGAAATAGATGGAATAGTTTTTGAAGCATATAAAGCGAAAAATGCAAAATGTCCTAGATGTTGGAAGTTTAAATCACAAAGTGAAGATAAACTCTGCGCTAGATGTGATGAAGTTCTAGGTTAAGCATTTATGTTTGAACAAGAAGTTACACTCTCTACAATATTTATTACAATAGGAGTAATAGTCGTTCTGACAGCTATTGGAATATTTCTTGTAAAGAGAAGAATAGAAAAATAAAAGGTTTTTAAATGATGCCATTTAGTGATGAAGATTTACTTCCCGTTGTTAAAAATATCATTGATAATAAAATAGCGCCTATGCTTGCAAAAGATGGTGGAGCTATGTCATTATTAGATATTAAAGATGGGAAAGTCTATGTTCAACTACAAGGTGCTTGTGTTGGCTGTAGTGCAAGTGGAAGTACCTTAAAATATGTGGTTGAAAAAGAATTAAAAGCAGCAATTCATCCTGATTTGATTATAATAAATGTAGAAACAGGGATGGAAAATCGATTAGAGGAGCTATAATGATAAATGAAAAAAAATTATTAAATGATGCAAATAGCTATTTTTTAAATAAAGAATTCGATAAAGCTATGTTTATTTATGCTCAATTAACATCAGTATTTAAATATAATAAAGAATATCCAATTTATGCTCTTTTTTGTGATGTAGCAAGTGAAGATGTTGACAAAGCATTATCTTTATTTGATTATTTTACAGTTGCAAAAGATCAAAATATAGAAGAAGCAATTGCCTATGTACACAAGGTAATAGATGCATATGATGGTGATATTGATAAAATGATGGATATATTAAAAGATCTTACAAACTCAACAGTTGATTCACTTGATGCTATTAAATATGATGATTTCAAAGTTTTAATTCAATCAAGAGGCTCTTTTCGAGTTGCTTTTGAAGATATAATGTTTTCTACAAAAGTTGCAATAGATTCAAAAGATGATTTTTTTGATTTTGTAACAAAACTTATAGAAAATGATTTTAATACAACAGCTTATTCATACCTTGAGGGGTTTAATGAATATTTTGCATATGATTCAAAAATTGAAGAGCTTTATAAAATGCTAGAAGAAAAAAAACTTGCAACTAGTCATAAATAACAAAATATATACAGATAATTCTAAAGAGGCAGATGAAAATTCTGCCTTTGTTTATTCAAAACAAAATAAAATTTTTATAGAAGATGCTAAAAAAAATGGATGTAAAGAGTTTATTAAATCAGAAGATTTAAAAAATCATTGTGACTTTTCATCAATAAAAGTTATTGGAATAACAGGTACAAATGGTAAAACTACCACAGCAGCTGCTATTTATTCTATACTTTTAGACTTAGGTTATAAAGTTGCTCTTCAAGGAACTAGGGGCTTTTTTATAAACGAACAAAGAGTAGAAGAGTACTCTTTAACTACTCCTGTTCAACTTGGAAACTTTGCTCATGTACAAAAAGCTATAGAAAATCATTGTGATTTTTTTGTTATGGAAGTTAGTTCCCATGCAATAGAGCAAAAGAGAATAGAGGGTTTAACTTTTGAACTTAAAATTCTTACAAATATTACAAGAGACCATCTTGATTATCACAAAACCATAGAAGAGTATATAAATGTTAAAAACTCTTTTTTTGATGATGAGAGTAAAAAGCTAATTAATAAAGATGAAAAAAAAGCTAAATTCAATCCTAAAAATTGTTTAACTTATGGATTAGATGAGCCATCAACATATAAAGTTCAAGCATACTCTTTTAAAGATGGTATGCATGTTGCTTTACAAAACTTTGAAAAAGTAGAGAGTTTTACTTCTATGATGATGGGTATATTTAATGTATACAATTTAACCGCTGCAATAGCAGCTGTTCATATGACTACAAAAAAATCTTTAAATGAAATCTGTGAGGCTGTTGAAAACTTCGCAGGAGTTTCAGGAAGAATGGAAACTCTTAGTTTAAATCCATATATTATAGTTGACTTTGCCCATACTCCTGATGGTATGAAAGAGGTATTAGGAAGTTTTGGACATAAAGATATTATAGTAGTATTTGGTGCAGGGGGAGATAGGGACAAAGATAAACGTCCACTTATGGGAAAAGTTGCACAAAATTATGCAAAACATATCATAGTAACTAGTGATAATCCAAGATTTGAAGACCCAGATTTAATTATTGAAGATATTTTAAGAGGTATTAGCGATAAATCAAAAGTGGAAGTTGAGATAAATAGAAAGCTTGCGATAAAAAAAGCTATTGATTTATATACTAAAAATAGTGTTATTTTAGTTTTAGGAAAAGGGGATGAAGAGTATCAAATCATATATGACCAGAAACTCCCCTTTTGTGACAAAGAGGTTATCAACTCTTATCTATAAGCTCTTATAGTAAAACCTCTTTTATCAGCTGTGTCAGCAATATAATTTACATAAGTAATAATAGCTTCTTTTCCTAGTTGTTTCTTCACGTGCCAAGATGCCTCTAAAACTCTTTTTCTTGATAATCCTTCCATTAGATAATCTTTTAAAGGTTTTTTATCAATATCTTTATCTTTTATATTTGAAATTATATCTTTGATATAAACTTTATCTTTTATATCAACTACTGGAATTATTTGAAAAGAAGTTGCATTTTTATTTTTCTCTAAAAACTTATTGATTCTGTCTGTACATGAATTATAAAATTCATAAGTTCCTTCTGTCTCTGCATAACATCCAGTTGCATCATATCTATTAGGTCTATTTTTTTGTGCGTCAACTCTTATTTCATTTTTTTCGATATTTGCTAATTCAAACTTTTCATTGAGTACTGATAACTCTTCTTTAAGTTGTTTTACAATTAAATTAATTTCATCTTCTTTTGCTTGAATATTATTTGAAAGTTCTTCTTTTGTAACATAGTTTGCCTGTATATCTTTTGGTAAGTCTTCAAATATAAGAGTTGCTTTTTGGGCATTTTCTTTTTGATTTTGTGAAATTAATAAATAGCTGATTATTGCCATAAGTATTAAAATTATGTATAAAAATTTAAAGCCACTTTTACTCTCTTTAACTTCTGGTTCAGTTTTTTTTGGAGTAACTTCTTCTTCTGGTATTTCTTCTTCAACTGTACTTGCTTCATTTAAGCTCTCTTGGGAACTTTTCTTTAGCAAGTCAATTAATTCTTCTTTATTCATATATCTTCTTTTTCAAGTTTTTAATATTATAAGCTAAATTGTTTTAAAATTCAAGTTAATCTTTGTTTTTTAGGTAAATATAGAAAATTAAAAATATTATTCCCATAAATAGAGGATAAAAGAATAGATACTCTTTTAATAATAAAATATTATCGTCTATATCTGATTTTTCTAATGTATTTATACTCTCATAGACTTCAATTAAATCTTCTTTTGAATTTGCAACAAAAGATTTTGCTCCTGTTTCTTGGGAAATGAAATTTAAAATTTGTCTATTTGATTCACCTATACCAATAGTATATATTTTTATATTATATTTTACTGCAAGTTTATTAACAATTTGAAGTGGAATTTTACTTGCAGTATCTTCCCCATCTGTTAGTAGAATTATAATATTTGATTTTGCTTTTTTATTCTTTAATATATTTATAGATGTGGCAAGAGAGTCAAACATAGCTGTTTGTTCACCTACTATTCCAATATCAATATACTTAATTATCTCTTTTTGTGAATTTTTGTCAAAACTAAGTGGCGAAGCTGTTAATACAGAACTTCCAAATACTACAAGTCCAATGTTATCATTAATTCGTTTTTCAATAAAGTCTTGTACTACACTGTTTACTACATTCCATCTATTTTGGTTTATATTAGCTTTATTAAAGCCTCGCTCTCTCATAGAACCACTAGTATCTAAGTCTAAAATTATATTTATACCATCTTTTTTTAAAAGTTGTCTATCTAGGATTTTTATTGGTGAAGCAAGGGCAATAAGAGAAAAAATAATGGCTAAATACTTAATAATATAAATTAAAGTATTTTTATTTGAGGAGGAGTTTTTGAATATTTTAAGATGAACAAAATAGTAAGCAGGATTTTGTGCCTTACAATAGATATCACAAAAAATAAATAAAAATATTAGACATAAAAACCAAGGATACTCAAAACTAAAATTATCAAACATCTACATTTTCCATAAAGAGTTCATATTTTTGATATATAGTATTATCAAATTTTTTTACATCTTTTTTATATTTATATTCTTCTAATTCACTTATTAGCTCTTCTGCCAATTTGATTTCCCTATGGCTTTTTGCAAGTTTTTTAACATATTTTGTAATTTCATAAGCGGCATTTTTTGTATTATTTAAATCAAGATTTTCCAATCTTTTGTAATATCTTTTTCTAGGATTATTTTTGCTTTTGAAATATTTATATAATAAATATATAAAAGAAAATATAAGAATTAAAGAAACTCCTATTAGAAGTATAAAAAGATAAAAAGAGATATCAGGAATAGTCTCTAAAGCTTTTATTCCATTTATTTTTAATTCATTCATTTTCCAACCAAACTTGCAATTTTTGAAATAGGTTCTTCATGGGTATATATTTTAGTAAATTTTATATTACATTTTTGAAGATGATTAAATAAATCATGGTCATTTTTTTTGATAAATGCTTTATAGTTATTAATAGAAGATTTATCAATAACTCCATCAAATCTTAGGCCACTGTTTGTATCAACAAAACTGCTATTTCCTAGTTTTTGTGGATTTTCTTCAAATATATCCCTAACAATAATTACAAATATTTCATGTCTTTTTGCTAAAACTCTCAAATCTAAATTTGCTATTTCTATAAAATCTCCTATTAAAAATAGTATAGATTTCATTTTGATTAATTTAAATGAATCCTCATGAAGATGTTTATAATTAATAGATTTTCCTAAAGGATTATAATCAAATACTTTTTGACACATATTTGCAACACTTGACAATTTCTTACTTCTTTTAGTAATATTTTCAAAAGTCTCATTTATTATAAAAGAAGAGAAGGGGTCTGTTTGTTTGATACTTGAATATCCCAAAATCGAACAAACTTCAGTTACTAACTCCTGTTTTGATTTTTTAGTTCCAAAAATCATACTTCCACTTAGCAATGGAATTATATTAATATTGAGCTCTTTTTGAGCATGAAAAACTTTTACATAAGCAGTATTCATTTTAGCACTTATTGTCCAATCAATATTTTTAATATCTTCGCCAAATTCATACTCTCGTAACTCTAAAAAATCATAACCTTCACCTTTTAGGTTTGAACTATTATTTCCAGAAATTTCTGTAAAGACCTGTTTTTTTGTTTTGATTAAAATCTTTTTTAAATTTTTATTCATATCTTATGGAATATCTACTTTTTGAAGTACTTTTTGTAAAATATAATCACTTGATATATCCATAGCTTGTGCTTCATAGGATAAAACAATTCTATGTCTTACTATATCTTTAAACACCAATGCAATATCTATTGGAGTAACGTGATCATTACCTCGTATAAAAGCTTTTGCTTTACTAGCTTTAAACATATCTATTGTTGCCCTTGGACTTGCTCCAAATTGAATATAATCTTTTATATCATCTAATCCATATTTTTCAGGTTCTCTTGTGGCAAAAATAAGATTTACAATATATTGTTCTAACTCTTCATCAATATGAACATCAACAACTGCTTTTTTGAGCTTATCTAAATCCTCTTTGCTAGCTACAACACTTGGAGTTTCAAAAGTGCTTAAAGTTACTTTTTTTGCTATTTCAAACTCTTGTTCTTTTGAATTATAATCAAGTAAAATTTTATACATAAATCTATCAAGTTGAGCTTCAGGTAACTCATAAGCACCTTGTGATTCTATTGGGTTTTGAGTAGCAAGTACTAAAAATGGAAGCTCTAGGTTATATGTTTCATCGGCAATAGTTATCTGTTTTTCTTGCATAACTTCTAAAAGTGCAGATTGAACTTTAGCAGGAGCTCTGTTTATCTCATCTGCTAAAAGAAGATTTGTAAAAATAGGACCTTTTTTTATACTAAACTCTGCTGTTTTCATATTAAATATTTGGGCACCAATAATATCTGATGGAATTAAATCAGGAGTAAATTGAACCCGTTTAAAATTAAGACTTAAGCACTTGGATAAGGCTTTTACTGCAGTTGTTTTTGCAAGTCCTGGAACACCTTCTAGTAAAACGTGACCATCACATAAAAGAGCAATTATTAAGGCATCTACCATGTTCTCTTGACCAATAATAGATTTGGATAACTCTTTTTTTATCTCATTGATTTTTTCTAAATAATCCATTTAAAATTTCCTTTTTAAATCATTGGAAGATTTTATCTAAATTCATTTAATAAAATATTAAAGGTTACTTAGATAGAATCACGGTTCTATTTTTATAGAAACCTCACATGTGTCAATCCTGGTCTGGGTTGTGACAAGTTAATTTTAACTTGGCATTAAGGGGCACAGAGGCTAAACCCAAATAAAACATAAACAAGGAAAAAACATGGTTACAATGAAAGACCTATTAGAATGTGGTGTACACTTCGGACACCAAACGAGAAGATGGAATCCAAAAATGAAAAAATATATTTTTGGTGTAAGAAAAAATATCTATATTATAGATTTACAAAAAACGTTAAGATACTTCAGATACACATATACTCTTATTAGAGATGCTGCTGCTGAAGGTCAAACAATGATGTTCGTTGGTACTAAAAAACAAGCTAGTCAAGCGGTTAAAGATGCTGCTATCTCTTGTGGTATGCCTTACGTTAACCATAGATGGTTAGGTGGGATGTTAACAAACTACGGAACAATTAAAAAATCAATTAGAAAATTAGAAATTATTAAAAAAATGAGAGAAGAAGGTCAACTAGATCTTTTAACTAAAAAAGAAGCTTTAATGCTTTCAAGAAAAGAAGAAAAATTAGAATTATATCTTGGTGGTATCAAAGATATGACTAAAATCCCTGATATGATGTTTGTACTTGATGCAGTTAAAGAAAAAATTGCTATTCAAGAAGCAAGAAGATTAGGAATTACAGTTGTTGCTCCTTTAGATACAAACTGTGATCCAGATGTAGTTGATTGGCCAATTCCAGGTAATGATGATGCAATTAGATCAATTCAACTATTTTGTAAAGAAATGGCTGCTGCAATGAACGAAGGTAAAGCTGCATATGCAGAAGCTAACGGTGATGTTGCAGACGTAGAAGAAGAGCTATCTACTGAAGAAGTAGCTGAAGTTGTTGCAGAAGCAGTAGCTGAAGGTGAAACTGAAGTTGAAGCAGAAGCAGTAGAAACAACAAAGGAAGCATAAGATGGCTGGCGCAACTCCTAAATTAATAAAAGAATTAAGAGAAAAATCTGGTGCAGGTATGCTTGATTGTAAAACTGCATTAAATGAGTGTGATGGAAACATTGACGAAGCAATGAAATACTTAAGAGAATCTGGTTTAGCAAAAGCTGCTAAAAAAGCTGGAAATGTAGCAGCAGAAGGTTTAATCACTATTTTAGTTAATGATGATGCAACTAAAGCTACTATGACAGAAATCAATTCTCAAACTGACTTCGTTGCTAAAAATGATCAATTTATTGCTTTAGTAAATGATGTTACTGCTCATGTACAAGCTGAAGGTTGTAATGAAAAAGAAGAATTATTAAAAACTACTATCAATGGTGTAAACTTTGAAGAGTATTTAAATAGTAAAATTGCAACAATTGGTGAAAATATCGTAACTAGAAAAATGGCAACTATATCTTCTGATAATGGTGTTGTTAATGGTTATGTTCACTTAGGTAAAGTTGGAGTTATGTTAGCTGCAACTTGTGCTGATGGTGCAAAAGATAAAACTAAAGATATATTAAAAAAAGTTGCTATGCATGCAGCTTCTATGAAACCAACTGTTATTTCTTATAAAGATTTAGATGCAGAGTTTATAGAATCTGAAAACAAAGCAATTATTGCTGATATTGAAAAGTTAAATGAAGAGTTAGTAAGACTTGGAAAACCTCTTAAAAATATCCCTGAATTTGTTTCTCAAGTTCAATTAACTGATGAAGCTATTGCAGCTGCTGAAGCTAAAATGAAAGAGGAATTAATTGCAGAAGGTAAACCAGAGAAAATTATTGGAAACATCGTTAAAGGTAAAATTGCTAGATGGATTGAAGATAATACTCAATTAGATAAAACATATGCACTATTATCTCAAACTTACGTTATGGATGATTCAATGACAGTTGAGCAAGCTATTAAAGCTTGTGATGAGTCAATTGAAATTGTTGAGTATGTTAGATTTGAACTTGGTGAAGGTATCGAGAAAAAAGAAGAAGATTTCGCAGCTGAAGTTGCTGCACAAATGGCTTAATAAATATTATTAAGAAATTAATAAAAAGAGGGGTTTACCTCTTTTTATTTAAGACTGGAGAAAAATGAACGACCAGCCTATACTACATGCTAAAAACATCTCTCATAAATTTGATTATGAACTTTTTAATAATATAAATCTTACTCTAAATAAAAAAGAATCAATTGCAATTATTGGAAAAAGTGGAAGTGGAAAGTCTACTTTACTAAATATTATCTCATCTCTTTTAAAACCAAATATTGGTGAAGTAATTTTTGATAATAAAAATATTTATACAATAAAAAATAAAAACCTTTTAAAGATAAGAAGAGGAGATTTTGGTATAATATTTCAAGCACATTATCTTTTTAGAGGATTTACTGCAAGTGAAAATTTGCAAATTGCACAATTTTTAAGTGATGAAACTATAGATGATAACCTTTTAGAAAAGTTAGGTATAAGTCATGTTTTACATCAAGGTATTGGTGAATTAAGTGGTGGTCAACAGCAAAGATTATCTATTGCTAGGGTTTTAACAAAAAAACCTAAAATAATTTTTGCTGATGAACCAACAGGAAATTTAGATAAAGATACTGCACATGATGTGATGAATACCTTATTTGAATATATAAAATCTAATGATGCTGGATTAGTTCTTGTTACACATGAAGAAGATATTGCTTTTAAATGTGATAAAGTTTATAAACTAGTCGATTTGGAATTACAGGAGATTAAGTGACATTACTGTTGATTACAAAAACTAATATGGTAGTTAAAATTTTTGATTTAATATGTACTAAACTTGAAATAAAACTATTTGTACAAGATAATACAGGCATTAGTAAAAATTATGACTTTATTGTTGTTGACCAAGATTTGGTTGATGAGAAATTTAATATTATCAAACAAATGGCATCAAAAATTGGTGCAATTTCTAATGAAGAACTTCCTTTTGATAAGTCAAGAGACTTTTTAATTTCAAGACCATTTTTACCACATGATTTATATACTATTTTATCAGAGCAAATAGATAATATAAAAGAAGAAGCAAAACAAGAACGAGATAGTAAAAATAAATTTTCTCATGATGATGATATTGAAGGAATCTCAGACTATATAGAAACCTTAGCAGATGATATTGCTTATGATATTGAAGATGAGGGTGATGAAAGTATTATTTCAATAGCTGCATTAAAAAATGGTGGTATCTTAGATAAAAGTGAACTAGGAAAAATCAATTCAATACTAAATGATGATAATTTACAAGCAAGATTCCAAAAAGAGTTTGTGGATGAATCAGAAATGAGTGAGACAGATTGGAAAGATCTTTCACAAATTATTGATGATGCCTTAGGTGAAGTAAAAGAGTATGAATTTGATTTAAATCATAACGAACCATATGAACTTTTACTAAATAAATATAATATAGATGAATTAAGACCATTACTAACAAAGTGTAACCAATCAATTATTGATAGATTATCACAAGGTGAGGTTATAGATTTAAGATTATCAATCAACAAAGGCTAATAAATTGATAAATGAAAAAAAAGGTGCTATTTTAACAATATCAGGACCTAGTGGATGTGGTAAATCAACACTTTTAAAAGAGGTTTATAAAGATATAGATGATTATTACTTTTCTATTTCTACAACAACAAGAGCTCCAAGAGAGGGAGAAAAAGATGGTGTTGATTATTTTTTCGCTAAAAAAGAGGATTTTTTAGAAGATATTCAAGCTGGACATTTTTTAGAGTGGGCAGAAGTTCATGGAAACTATTATGGAACATCTTTAAAACCTATTAAAGAAGCTTTAGCAGAAGGGAAACTTGTAATTTTTGATATTGATGTACAAGGACATGAAATAGTAAGAAAAAAACTAAATGATATAACTACTTCAGTTTTTATTACAACTCCTTCATTGAATGAATTAAAAAATAGATTACAAAATAGAAATACAGACTCTCAAGATATTATTGATAATAGAGTTGAAAATGCAAAACATGAGATAAAATATTTCCAAAAGTATGATTATTTTATAGTAAATGATGATTTAGATACAGCAAGTAAACAGCTAGTAGGAATTGCAAATGTAACAAGAATCAAAAGTAAACTTTTTGATTCTAAATTATATGAGAGTTGGATAGGTTAAATCTTATCTTTAGCTTCAGGTTTTCCAAAATGGTAACCTTGGCAGTAATCAATATCTAGCTCTTTGATTTTTTCATAAATCTCTTCTGATGAAACAAACTCAGCCACAGTTTTAAATCCAAATTTTCTAGAGAAATCTGCAATTGTTTCTACAATAATTTGTTGGTTTTTAGAAGTATCGATTTTTTTGATAAGTGAACCATCAATCTTAACAAAATCAATATTTAAATTTGTAAGCATGTTAAAGTTAGAATATCCAGCCCCAAAGTCATCAACACCAACACTACAACCTAAAGATTTAACTTTATCAATAAATGTTGTAACCGTATCAAAGTTATTTATCTCTTCTGATTCTAGAATTTCAAACTCTAGAAGGTGAGTATAAGCTTTATTTTCTTCTAATGTATCATAAATCTTTTTAGTTGTTTTATTATTTGTTATATCATCAAAAGAGATATTAACGGCAACTCTTTTACCTTGTTCTTTAATAAGTCCAATGGCTTCTAAAAGCATAATCTCTATAATATAAGAGTAAAGTTTAGCTTTTTTTGCAATATCTAAAAATTTGATTGGAGCAATTACTTCACCTTGGTCATTTATGTATCTAATAAGTGCTTCATATTTATATATTTCTTGAGTTTTTGTATCAACTATTGGTTGATAAAAAGCAACAAAAAGGCCCTCTTTTAAACCTTTTTTTACCTCTTTTACCCATTTGATATTATCCTCAAAAGATTCTTGGATATTAAAAGAATTATCATAAACTAAAATTTGTTCAAATCTTTTTCTAGCATAGTTTATAACACGCTCTGTATATTTGTAAGCTAACTTGTTATCTGCACATGCAATACCAATAGTTACATTTAAATCTATTTCATTTTCTTCTATGAAAATAGCATTTTCTTCTATATGATTTGCAAACTTTTCACAAAGAGCTTCAAAAGCTTTTATATCCATAGCATAATCTTTTGCTACAACCGCAAACTTATCTGATTCTATTCTATAAACTCTATAATCTTCTGATGCAAAAAATTGTTTTATTATCATAGAAAACTCTATAAGAAGTTTATTACCATTATCTTCACCAAAAAGATCATTGATAGTTGAAAACTTATCAATATTGATAAGTGCCATCAAATCTTGAGCTGTTAATTCTAAATCTTTTTTTAGTTTATTTCTGTTTGGAAGCCTTGTTAGTTTATCAATATATAAATCTTTTAACTCATGATATAAAAGAGACTGGCTCATTACTTGTAAAAGTTTTTTCATATCTATTGGTTTTAAGATATATTTATCAACTCCAATATCAATAGCTTCAAGCAAATACTCAGTATTTGAAAAAGCTGTTGCCACAATTATTGGAATGTTTGAGTTTATCTTTTTAATCTCTTTAATCATGTCTAAGCCATTCATTTGTGGCATATTAACATCTGTAATAATTAAATCGATTTCTTCCTCATGTGCCTTGAAAAGTTCTAGTCCTTCAAGTCCATTTTCTGCAACAAACTGCTTATTTGTAAAACCTTTTAAAATATTTAGAGTTATATCTCTAAGAGATTTTTCATCTTCAGCATATAGTATTGTAATATTTTTCAAAATTGAAATATTATTAATCATTAATCAAAACTCCAAAAATTATAGGATATAATGTAAATTATATTATATCTAAATAGTAGCATAAAAAAATTAAAAATATAGACTTTAGGAATACTTGGGTGTCAAAAGTAAAATGTAATCACTGTCATTTAGAGTTTGATGAGAGTGTTATGATAAAAGAACAAACTCTAAATTTTTGTTGTAAAGGGTGTCAGGGTGTATATCATCTTTTACAAGACGAAAACCTTGATTCTTTTTATGATAAATTGGGAAATAAAACAATACAACCTCCCATTGAAGTAAATAGTGACTTAAATAAATTTGATACTCAAAGTTTTGAAAAAATATATGTATCTTCAAATGATGATGGATATAAAGAGGTTGATTTAATTATTGAAGGAATTCATTGTGCTGCTTGTATTTGGCTAAATGAAAAAGTTTTATTTAATACTGATGGTATAATCGATGCTAATATTAATTTTACTAATAATAAAGCAAAAATTATTTGGGATAGTGAAAAAATTGCTCTTTCAAAGATAATTGAAAAAATTAGAAGTATAGGTTATAACGCTTTTGCTTATAACTCTAAAATTGCTGATGAAAAAGCATCTCAAGCAAAAAGAGATTACTTTATAAGAATGATGGTTGCTGTATTTGCAACAATGAATATAATGATGCTTTCTGTTGCAAAATATACGGGTTTTTTTACTGGAATTACTCCTGAAGTTAAGCATCTTATTCATATAGGAGAGTTTATATTATCAACTCCTGTGTTGTTTTATAGTGGATGGATTTTTTACAGGGGCGCTTATTATGGCTTGAAAAACCGTATATTAAATATGGATTTTTTAGTTAGTTCAGGGGCAACATTCACATATATTTATTCTCTTTTTATACTTTTTGGTGCAAAAGGTGAAAGTTATTTTGACTCAGTAAGTATGATTATTACTTTTGTATTGGTTGGAAAGTATCTTGAAGTAATTGGTAAAAAATCAGCTGTAGATACTTTAGATACTATAAAAAGCCAAATACCACTTGAGGCTATAGTTATAAAAGATGGCAAAAGAGTTGAAGTAGCTGTTGAAGATATCTGCCTTGGAGATATAGTTGAATTAAAAACTGGGGACAAAGCATCAGTAGATGGAGTAATAGTAACAGGAGAAAGTTCTTTTGATGAATCATCTATTTCCGGAGAATCAACTCCTATTTATAAAACAATAGATGATGTTGTTTTATCAGGAACTTTAAACCAAGACTCTTTAGTACAGTATAGAGTTACCAAAACTTTTAAAGACTCTACCTTGAACTCTATTGTTACTTTATTAGAAGATTCACTTGCTTCTAAACCAAAAATAGAACATAAAGCAAATGAGATATCAAAAGGCTTTTCTGTTGCAATTTTGAGTTTATCAATTCTTACTTTTTTAGTTTGGTATTTTTTAGGAATAGATTTAGGCTTTGACTATGATGGAGTTAATCATTTTGAAAAATCATTTATAGTAGCTATTTCAGTTATAGTTATTGCTTGTCCTTGTGCCTTAGCCCTTGCAACCCCAATAGCAAGTTTGATAGGAATCTCTGAATTAGCAAAAAAAGGTTTGCTTTTTAAAGAAGCAAAATTTATAGAAGAGTTAGCAAGAGCAACAAAACTTGTAGTTGATAAAACAGGAACAATAACAAACGGTAAACTATCAGTAGTGAAAGCTAGAGTTATGGATGATAATATTCATAAATTAAATTTACTATATTCATTGCTTGATAGTTCATCACATCCAATTAGTATCTCTATAAAAGAGTATTTAAAAAATAATTATAAGAATTTAACTCTAAAGAACCTAAATGAAATCAAAACTTTACAAGCTAAAGGAATGATTGCAAAGTATAAAAATGTAGATGAAAAAGAGTTTGAGATACTTGGTGGAAATCAAAAGCTTATGGAAGAGTTTGGAATAAGGTATAAATTTGATTCTCAAAATTCCGTATATTTATTTGCTATAAATAAAAAAGTTATTGCAACATTTGAATTAAAAGATGAGATAAAAGAGTATGCAAGTGAATTTGTATCAAATAGCATAAAAAATGGTATTGAAGTGATAATGTTAACTGGTGATAATGAAAATGTGGCTAAACAGGTTGCTAAAAAAGTTGGAATTAAAAGTGTGGTAGCAAATATAAATCCAATACAAAAAGCCCAGTATGTAAATAAATTAAAAAGTGAAGGGCACACCGTAATTATGGCTGGGGACGGAGTAAATGACTCTGTTGCACTTAGTAGCGCAAATGTTTCAGTTGCTATGGGAAATGGAGCAGATATATCAATTGCTGTATCGGATATTGTATTATTGAATAACTCTTTAAAAAGTTTGAATGAAGCCTTTGTAATTTCGCGAAAAACCTATAAATTTATTAAACAAAATTTATCAATATCTTTAATATATAATTTAGTTACAATTCCTCTAGCAATGGCAGGATTTGTAATACCACTAGTTGCAGCTTTATCTATGAGTTTAAGTTCACTAATTGTTGTTGCAAATTCACTTAGAATAAAAGGAAAATAGATGATAGAAGATACGCTTTTTATGATGTTAATTGTTGGACTTATTGTCGCATTTGCAATTTTGGGAATGTTTATATGGGGTGCAAAAACGGGTCAATTTGATGATAGTAATAAGATGATGGATGGTTTGCTTTTTGATTCAAAAGATGATTTAAATGATGCAATTAACAGAGAAAATAAAAAAGAGTCACAAAAAGAAGAAAAAAAAAGTAAGCCAAAAAATTGACTTACTTTTAAGAAGCTATAATCAAATGATTATAATTTAGAGATTTGTTCTGCCATAGCTTTGATATCAGCATCAGAAAGTCTAGCAACTTGACCTTTCATAACACCTTTCATTGCTCCACCATAAGAACCATCTTTGTAACCTTTAAGAGCAGTTTCGATTTTTGCCGCATCCCAACCTTTTACGATTTGAGATTTACCTAAAGCAGCTTTCTCAAAATTTGCACCATGGCATCCTGCACATGCAGCAAGATTTGCAGCCATAAGTGAAGCAGCAGCAATCAACGTTCCTAAAACTATTTTTTTCATTTGTTCTCCTTATAATTTGAGGCTTAATTTTACCTAGAAATTCTTTTTTTTAGCTTAGATTATTTTAGTTATTTAATATAGAGATAATTTTGTATAAAGTCTAGTTGTTATATAGTTAATAAATAAATTATTTTGGATATAAAATGGATAATGATGGCTTTGTTCTTCAAATAAAAGAGCTAAACTTTGGATATAAAAAAGATAAATTAATATATGAAAACTTTTCTTTAGATTTAAAAAAATCAGAAATTAAAGCAATAGTAGGTTCAAGTGGAAGTGGTAAAAGTACACTGTTTGAACTTATAACTAATAATCTAAAACCACTAAAAGGAGAGATTAACTCTTCTAAAATTGCCTCCATATACCAAGACCCGTATAGCTCTTTTCACCCTACACACTCTATACTTGAACAAATAAGTGATGTAATTTTAAATCTTGATATGCTTGAATTAAAAGAGTTATTAAAACAGTTAAATTTAGAGTATGATTTAATTGAAAAAAAACCCCATGAGTTAAGTGGTGGGCAACTACAAAGATGTTCAATACTTCGAGCACTTCTAATGAAACCAGAACTTTTATTGGTAGATGAAGCTACATCTGCTTTAGATAATATAATAGCTCTTGATGTTATGAAGTTAATCTTGAAATTTTTGCCTAATTATGGAATACTTTTAATAACCCATGATTTACACTTAGCATCTTGGTGTAGTGATGAAATTATAAAATTGGAAAGTGATGAATAATGACAATAAAAAAGCCTTAGTTCTTTTGAATATGGGTGGTCCAAGAGACAAAGATGAACTAGAAATGTTTTTACGTAATATGTTTAATGATAAAAATATCATAACAGTAAAGAGTGATATCTTAAGATCTTTTATAGCCTCTATGATTGTATTAACCAGAAAAAATTCTGCATGGCAAAATTATGAAGCTATTGGCGGATGTTCTCCTTTAAATAAATTAACAGAAGATTTAGTATCAAAACTAAATAATGAACTTGAAGATTATGAAGTTTTTCAAGTCATGAGATATACGCCTCCTTTTGCACCAAAATGTGTACAACAATTAAGACAAAAAGGGATAAAAGAGGTAGTTTTACTCCCTTTGTATCCACAATATTCAACTACAACTACCAAGTCATCATTAGAAGATTTTTTTGATATTGCGAAAGATGAATTTAGTATAAAAATTATAGACCCTTTTTATAAAAATGAAAAATTTAATGATAAAATCACAGATGATATAATAAAAAGTGTAGAAGATACAAAAGCTTATAATCTTATTTTTTCAGCACATGGATTACCTCAAAAAATAGTTGATGCAGGTGACCCTTATGAAAACCAAGTTAATGAACATGTAATAATATTATCTGAAATATTAAAACAAAAGAAAATAGAATTTGAATCTATTTCCCTAGCATATCAATCAAAAGTTGGACCTTTGAAATGGTTGACTCCATCTTTAGAAGATAGATTAAGTGAACTAAAAGAGAAAAATGTGCTTATATATCCAATTGCATTTATAGTAGATAACTCTGAAACAATGTTTGAACTTCATATTGAGTATGAAGAGATTGCAAAAGAGATTGGTGTAAAAGATTATAAGGTAGTTAGTTGTGTAAATGATAGTGATGAGTTTATAGAGGTAATAAAAGATTTGATAAAGGGGTAATAATGTCTAATTCTATACTTTTAAAGATTGCAAAGGATGCAATCGAAGAAGAACTTTACAATAAATCAAAAATAGATAGAGTTGATTTGGAAGCTAGTTTTGATTTTTTAAATGAGCAAAGAGCCTGTTTTGTAACACTGAAATTGGAAGATAGACTTAGAGGATGTATTGGCTCATTATTACCAGATAAAAAATTAATTGATGATGTGATATCAAATGCCCAAAATGCAGCTTTTAGAGATTTTAGGTTTCAACCTTTATCTAAAAAAGAGTTTGAAAATGTAAAAATTGAAATTTCACTTTTAACTATTCCAAAGATGGTAATTTATGATTCAATTGATGAATTAAAAGAAAAAATTAGACCAAATGTTGATGGAGTGATTTTAAAACAAGAGCAAAACAAAGCAACTTTTTTACCTCAAGTTTGGGATGAACTTCCAAATTTTGATGAATTTTTTGAAAATCTAAGTTTGAAAGCTGGCTTAGATATAGATTCTCTTACCCACTTCCCTGAAATTTTTACGTATCAAGTAGAAAAGGTAAAATGACAAAGAACAAGATGAATTATTCTGGAAGTTTTTATCCAGATAAAAAAGATGAACTTTTAAAGTATTTTGAATTTTTTAATCAAAATCAACAAGAGATAAATTTAGATATAAAAGCAAGAGCCATTATTGTACCCCATGCTGGATATATTTATTCAGGAATTGTGGCAAATATTGCTTATAGTAAAATAAAAGATTTAAAACCTAAAAGAGTAATAGTAATAGGCCCTTCACATAGACACTATTTAAGTGGTGCTTCGGTTAGTCTATTTGATAAATATGAGACTCCTTTAGGTGATATGAATATTGATAAAGAGTTTGGTTTAGACTTGATTAAGAAGTATGACTGTTTAGATTTTGATGAAAATGCTCACATGGAACACTCAACAGAGACCCAAATGCCCTTTATAAAAAACTATTTGGATACAAAAGTTTTAGAGATAGTTTATGGGAAACTAGACTATAAAGAGTTATCTAATATTTTATTAGACCTCTTTAAAGATGAAGATAATTTTGTAGTTATAAGTACTGATTTAAGTCATTTTTATTCACTAGAAGAAGCAAATATTTTAGATCAAACTTGTATAGACGCAATAAAAAATAAAGATTTAATAAAAATAGATGAAGGCTGTGAAGCTTGTGGAATAATTGGAGTGAAAGCTTTACTTGAAACATCAAAAGAGTTTAATTTTGAAATAAAGTTTTTAGAGTATAAAACAAGTTGTGAAATGACAAAAGATAGAACAAGTGTAGTTGGCTATGCTTCATTTTTAGTAGGAGAGAATATTGGCATTTAGTTTAAAGAAGTTTATATCATTTTTTTTGGAGCCTTTTACTTTTGGTTTTTTAATATTATTGTTGGCATTTATTTTTTTATTTTTTAATAGTTACAAAAAAGCAAAAATCTTTTTATTTATAGGATTAGCATATTTTTTCTTGGTTTCAAGTTCTATATTTTCAAACCTTTTAATGTCACCTTTAGAAAATAAATATAAAAATCAAGAAAATATTGATATCTCAAAAGTTGAGTATGTGTTACTACTTGGTGGAGATTTTGAACGAAGAGCTTATGAAGTAATTAAACTAAGTAAAGAATTAAAAGATGCAAAAATAATCACATCGGGATATGAGGGAATTGATATAATACCAGAAGCCATTGAAGCAAGAGATAGATTAATAAGTTATGGAATTGACGAGAATAGAATAATTATACAAGAAAAACCAAAAGATACCATAGAAGAGGCAATATCCATAAAAAAGCTTTTAAAAGATAAACCCTTTATTTTAGTTACAAGTGCTTCTCATATGCCAAGGGCAATGGAGATATTTAAACAACAAGGCTTAAATCCAATTGCAATGCCAACTGCATTTACAGTAAAAGAAAAAAGTTCTAATAGTTATTTAAGTATTGGAAATATAAAGAAAGTAAGTATGGCTACGCACGAATACTTAGGCCTTGTTTGGTTTAAAATAAAAACGATTTTAAATAAGTGACTTTATTTAGATATACTTACAAAAATTAAAAGAAACGGAATAACTAACTTGAATGAAAAAATTGAATTAGGTGTAATTAATACCCTAAAAGTTAATAGATTAACAGAACCTGGAATATATTTAGAAGCCTTAGATGAAGAGGTTGTTTTATTACCAAACGCATATATTAGAAGTGACATGGAAATAGGTTCATTGGTTGATGTATTTATTTACACTGACTCAGAAGATAGACTTGTGGCAACTACACTTAAACCATACGCCATGAAAAATGAATTTGCCTGTTTAGAGGTTGTTGATACTGCAAAATTTGGTGCTTTTGTTGATATAGGACTACCAAAAGATTTACTTGTACCAATCAATAAACAAACTTCAACATACAATGTTGGAGCTAGAAAAGTTTTAAGAGTTATAGAAGATGAAAAAACACAAAGATTAATAGCCACAGAAAAATTTACTCAATATTTATCAAAAGAGATAAAAGATTTAGAACAAAATGATGAGGTGATGATTCTTTTATATTCTAAAACTCCATTAGGATTTAAAGTTATTGTAAATAATTTATATGATGGAATGATTTTTCATACAGAAATTTTTGAAAATATAAATATTGGTGATATAAAAAAAGCCTATATTAAAAACATAAGAGATGATGGAAAACTTGATTTATCATTACAAAAAATTGGACAAAAAAAATCTAGTGACAACTCTCAAAGAGTTTTAGAAATTTTAAAACAAAACAGTGGTAAACTAGATTTTACGTATAAAAGTGACGCTGAAGATATTAAAGAAGTTTTTGCCATGAGTAAAAAAGCTTTTAAATTGGCACTTACAAAACTTATATCAGAAGAAAAAATTATATTGGAAGATAGTTGCATAAAAGTTAAATAATTAAGAAAACAATATTTGAAATATCTAATTAAGATAATTTTTATCCTATTTAATTATAATTTCACAATAAATTTTTAATAAGGGAAGAATATGGCAACAACAAAATTACAAGGAAACCTAGTAAACTTAGCTGGGAATGACGTAAATGTAGGAGATAAAGCTCCAATAGTAAATGTAGTAGGACAAGATTTAGCTGAAATTGAAGTTGGAAATAAAGCACAAGTAGTGGTTGTTGTTCCATCATTAGATACTCCTGTATGTGCAGCAGAGACTAGAAAGTTCAATGAAGAAGCTGCAAAAACTGAAGCTGAAGTTGTAGTTGTTTCTATGGATTTGCCATTTGCTATGGGAAGATTTTGTACAACTGAAGGAATTGAAAACTTAAAGGTTGGTTCAGATTTTAGAAATAAAGATTTGGCTAATGCATATGGAGTATTGATTGCTGATGGACCATTAGCAGGTGCAACTTGTAGAGCTGTTTTTGTTATTGATTCAAATGGAGTTATTAACTACAAAGAGATTTGTGAAGAGATAACAGAAGAGCCTAATTATGATGCTGCATTAGCTGCAATCAAAGATGTAACATCTACTTCTTGTTGTGGGACTTGTCATTAATCAATGAATTAAATTAAAAAAAAATATACAATCTCTTAAATTAATAGGAGATTGTATTATGAAAAATTGGTATAACAAATTTATATCCCAACCCCACCAAGTATTTTTTACAAATGCTACACTTTTTTTACTACTTTTTATTTTAGCACTATTTTTAAACTATTCAAATGTTATAACTTTAAAAGTTCCTTTACAAGTATTTCATGCATATGCTTTGATATATATAGTTTTTATTCAATTCTTTTTAGGCTTTTTATTTGTAGTTTTTCCAAAGTTTTTGCTTCAAGCTGATATCTCTTCTAATGTTTATATGAAACAAGCTATTTTATATTTTATTGGTACAACACTTTTTTTTATATCAATATTTACAAGTGAGATTTTAAATATATTTGCGGCATTTTTTCTTTTTTGTATTCAATTAGTTAGTTTTAAACTTTTATACAATATTCATATAAAATCAACAATGAAAGATAAAAAAGATACAAAATGGATACTTATATCTTTTGCTTTTGGATTGTTTTTTAACTTAATATTTATTTGTTCATTTATTCAATCAGATATTTCGCAAGAGTTGCGACAACTTTCAATAAATAGTGGATTTTATCTTTTTATTTTTATGCTGATTTTTTCTGTTGCCCAAAGAATGGTTCCTTTTTTCACTTCTGCAAAAATACCAGGATATAAAATCAATAAATCAAAATATCTTTTAGAAAGTGTATTTATCTTATTGGTTTTAAAAGTTCTTATTTTAACTTTTTTAACAACACCATATAATCTTATAGTAGATGTTGCTTTATTTATTGTTTTTACAAGAGAGTTTATCAAATGGAAAATCTCAATAAGAAAAGTAAGTGCTATCATGTGGGTTTTATATCTATCTTTGTATTGGATTCCTATTGGGTTTTTCTTATCAAGTATAGAGTCAATTCTTTATTTATATGATAGTTCAATTGTATTTGAAAAGAGTATTATTCATGTTTTTGCCTTGGGATATTTTTGTACTATTCTTTTAGGTTTTGGTACTAGAGTTACTTTAGGACATTCAGGAGCCATTCCAACAGCAAACAACTTTACTATTATTTTATATTTAGCTTTTCAATTAGTGGTACTTTTGAGATTGTTTGCTTCCTATAGTATAAATTTTGCTTTTGATTATCTATTTTTTATAAATTTAAGTGCAATATCTTTTTTACTTCTGTTTATCCTTTGGTCATCAAAATATATTGTGATACTTCTAAAAGGAAAATAGTAATTTCAAAAACTACACATATCCTTAACGTTTTTAAAATAAAATAAATAAGAACAAAAAGGATATGTTATGAAAATAAATCAAAATGAAATAACTCCAGAAACACTATTTGAAAATAGAAGAAAGTTTATAAAACTTGGAGCAGCATCAGTAGTAGCAAGTTCTACTTTGATGGAACTTATGGCAAAAGAGAATTTGCCAACTTCAGACTTATCATATAAAAAAGATACAAATCCAAATAATCTAGAACTTAATACCTATAAACAAATCACTTCATATAATAACTTTTATGAATTTACCACTTCAAAAGAGGGCGTTAAACACATGGCTCACACTTTAGTGACAACTCCTTGGACTATTGAAATTGATGGACTTGTAGAAAAACCCTTCACAATTGATATGCAAGATATTATGAAAAAATATTCACTTGAAGAGAGAATATATAGATTTAGATGTGTTGAAGGGTGGTCTATGGTTGTACCTTGGATTGGCTTTGAATTAGGAAAATTTATAAAAGATTGTAAGCCTTTAAGTGATGCTAAATATGTGAGATTTGAAACTCTTTGGGATGATGAGATGTTTCCAGATCAAGCAAGGGGAGTTTTTGGGAATATAAAAAGATATCCATATGTTGAAGGTCTAAGAATGGATGAAGCCATGAATCCACTTACCATATTAAGTGTTGGACTTTATGGAAAAACCTTAGAAAATCAAAATGGGGCACCTATTAGGTTAGTTGTACCTTGGAAATATGGATTTAAATCTATAAAATCAATTGCAAAAATATCTTTTGTAAAAGATGAGCCTTTAAATAGTTGGCAGGAAATGGCTCCACATGAATATGGCTTTTATGCAAATGTAAATCCAAAAGTTGATCATCCAAGATGGAGTCAAAAAAGAGAGAGAGTTTTGGGTGAACTATTTAAACAAAAAACACTTATGTTTAATGGATATGAAAAAGAGGTTGCACATTTGTATAAAGGTATGGATTTAAGAAAGAATTTCTGATGAAAGTTTTAATTTTTTTATTACTGCTTTTACCCTCTTTTATTTTATCCTATGAGGTGTTTTATTTACAAAATGTTATAGACCCTATAAAGTACATCTATAGTGTAACAGGTGCAATAGCATTAATCTTGCTATTTTTCACCACAACGATATCTCTAATAAAAAGTTGGATAAATCTAATTTCTTATAGAAAAATGATAGGGTTATTTTCTTTTTATTATGCTTTTTTACATTTTCTAAATTTTATAATATTAGATATGGAATTAGATTTTATTTTTGCCTTTGAAGAGACACTTGATAAACCCTTTATTTATCTTGGTATGATATCTTTTTTAATACTTGTTTTTATGGCAATAACATCTTTTGGTAAGTTATTTAAACTCTATTTTAAATATCATAAGGTTATATATATTGCCTTAGCCCTTACAACTATCCACTTTATAATGGCTCAAAAAGCTTTATCAATTCCTCAAATGGGATATGTAGGAATAATATTAATCATTGCTTATTTTAAATTTAGACAAAGAATCCTATAAAGCACCATACTTATCATTTTTTAAAATTAGTTTAATATAGCATAAAAGTAGTTTAAAAGTTATATTAATACTTTATTTTAAATTTAAATTATCTTATTATTATATATAAAAGGATAAAAAATGGAACTAACTACAGAAACTAAAACTAGCAGTCTAAATGCCTATGTCCAAACACATCAAAATTCAAATACAAATAAAACAGAAAATAACACTCCAAAAACAATGGATGATTTAGAAAAAAAATATGGAGATAAGTTTGAAGACTATTTGCAGAAGTTTAATGAACTTACAAAAGATGATAATACAATTACCAAAGAAGAAGGGTATGAGTTAAAATATAAAGAGTCTGTTGCTTTGAAAGAAATAACTGATATAAAAAATGCAAATGGAGGTAATTTTGTAGATGAAGAAGTAATTTTGGGGTTAAACCCAAGTTTACCTCCTGAATTAGCTGAACAACAAAATGATTTAATGAAAAAAATTGCACAAAATCCTGATGATGCAAGTTATGTTTGGATGCTTTTTGAAATTCCTAAACAATACAATCAATACATGAATGGAGAAGAACCTACCTCTATTTTTCAAGTAGATGGTAACGGTAAATTTATGAGTGAATTAAAATCTACAAATAAAAAGTTTGATGCCCAAGAGTTTGTAAATAAGATGTTAGAAGTATTTACAAATGAACTGTCAAATGCAAAATCAAATGACCAAAAAGAGATATACCAAAGACTTGTGGATGGATATAAAGATATGAAAGAGCAATTAGAAAATCCACCTTATAAGGAAACAGTAGTTTATGGATGAGGATATAAAATGCAAGTAACAAATAATCAAGATGTACAAGCATACAATTATAAAGCCACAAAAACACAAGAAGTAAAAACTTCCCCTTCAGCTTTTGATTCACTTTTAGAAGAAAAAAAAGAAGTGTCTGAAAAGAAAGAAGGTAGAGTATTAGCTAATATTGATAAGTATAATTTATATGAAGATGAAACAAAAAGATTTAGAGAAATATTGGCTGATGATACTGTTAGCCTTGAAGAGATAGATACTTTATCTTATGAAGAAGCAAAAAGATTTTTTAGTCATATGTATCCTAAAGATATGGAAAGCATCATGAAATCGCCATTAGTAAAATATGGTGATAACCATAATCAAATATTTATGATGTCATCTTCAATGTCTATGTCATATGATGAAAATTTTAATGAAGCTATGTATAGAACATATAGAGAAATTGATACAGAAGAACAAAGAGATATTTTTGATTCTACCATACATAATTTAAATACTGCATATATAAATGACGAACAGTATGAACAAGTAAAAAACATGTATGGAGAGAATTTTATATATAATATGTTGAGCAATTTAAAAACTGAATATTCTCAAAATCAAGATTTAAGAACTAAGATGTTACTTGATAGTTATACTCTCCTTCAAAATAACTATAATGAAGTCTTAAATGAAAAGAAAGAGATATATGCTTAATATTTAGTTTAAGTAAAGAGTGATTTAGATTAAATCACTCTTTTTTATATACTCAGCCACTCTAAATGAGTTGGCATAGATTGTCCATGTATAAGGTACACTTCCTCCAGTAGGCATAAAGCTACCATCTGTTACAAAAAGATTTTTTATATCATGGCTTTGGCAGTATTTGTTTAAAACAGATTTTTTGGGGTCATCTCCAAATCTACAACCGCCTGCTTGTAAATTTGCAGAGGGAAGTGGTGAGATATTGCTTTGGATATCTTTTGTACCCATTTGTTTTAACACATCTATTGCTTTTTGTGCTAAGAAGTTTCCTACTTTTACATCTTGTGGGTGAGCACCTATTCTAATAGTGGCTACTGGAACTCCATATTTATCTTTGTAGTTTTCATCAATACTTACAAAACAATCATCATTTGGCATCCAGTCTGTAAAAATCTCAAAGTTTAGAACTCTTGATTTTGTGAAGTTTTTATATATCTTATCTTGTAACTCTTCACCAAATAAAAGATTACCATTATCATCAGATTTTAATCTTAGTGCTCTTCTTATTGGGTTTGCATGTTCAAATAGAAAATCTATAGTTCCACCTTTAAACTCTTTTGTAAAATACCAATCTTGTAGACCTCTATTTACAAAAAAACCAGTTTGAAATAGTTTATCTTTATTTAGTAAACTTGTATCTATCTCTGCACTTCCTTGTCCACCACCTGTAAAGAGCATATTTTTTCCAACTTCTCCTGATGAGTTTGCTAAGCCATTTGGAAAATCACTATTTTTAGAGTTTAGTAAAAGCCTTGAACTCTCAACTGCTTGGGCTGCTAGTACAAATAGTTTTGCTTCTACACTTTTTTGGATTTTTTCTTTAGTGTAGTAAAGAGCCTTTTGGATTTTTTTATCTTTATTTGTAAGAAGTTTAAAAACAAAGGCATTTGGTATTATTGTTATATTGTTTGTTTCAAGGGCTGATTGAATTAAAGCTGCTCTTGAACTTCCTTTTGCTCCACTTGAACATGCGTATGAACCACAATAATTAGAGTAATAGCAAGCATTTCTAGCGTTTTTCTTTTGGGAGATTATGGCTCTAGGAACTTTATATGAAATATAATCTAACTCTTTACATGCTTTATCTATTAGCTCAACTACTGGATGTTCTTGTAGTTTTGGATAGGCATATTTTTTACTACTTCTTGGTTCTGCATGTTCATATTTTGTATACTCACCTGATACTCCAATAACTCTTTCGACTTTGTCATAATATGGTTCCATATCTTCATAAGTTATAGGCCAATCTTCAACATTACTATTTGCATATTTCCCATAAGTTGATTTGAGTTTAAAATCATTTGGTTTAAGTCTATGAAAATATCCACTCATAAAGTTGGATGAGCCACCTAAGAAGTTCCCATTCCAAAAACTCCAGCCTGTTTCATATGTTGGGAACTTATACCATTTACCATCATCAAACTTTTCTTCTATAACATGGTATTCATCTTTTAAATTAGGAGTAAAGATATCTCTTCTAGCATAGGCTATCTCATCTTTTGAAAAATCTTTTTCACTATAAATATCTCCTTTTTCAAGGATTAGAACTTTTTTCCCCTCTTTTGCAAGGGTATAAGCAATAGGACCAGCTCCAGCACCACTACCTATAATACATACATCATAAATCAATTTTAGCTCCATATTTTTTCTTTGGTCTTGGTATTCCTGCTTTGTGTTTTAGTGCCATCCAACCTGACTGAAATTTATTTCCACCATAGATTGGGTCACTTAGCATGGCTTCTATTGCATAGTAGACTAAGATATTTAGCCATGTGTTTCCATATTCACTCTCATTTGCTTGTTTTATAATCTGTAGTTTCTCTTTTTTTAAAGCTTTGAAAAACTCTGGAAAACTCTCTTTAAATACTTTTGCTCCATTTAAAATAAGTTCTAAATCATCCTTATCAAAGGTTTTATGGTCAATATTTTGTTTTAAATATGCAACACTACCAAACTCTTTTGCACTTGGCATTTTGCCAGTTTTTGGCATAAGTATATTTTGTACTTCTAAAATAGTTTTCCAAATATCATCATCAATATCTTTTGCTAATAGATAATTATCAATCAATATTGGAGTTATTGTTGTAAGTTTTAAAAATGTTCTTCTTTTCATACTTTTATCTTATATAAAATTTGTAAATCTTTTGTGTAGTAATAATTGTAGCATAGCTTAATATTTTTACTATTTAATAAAGCACTTTATGATACTATTCGCAAATGACAATAAAAAAGAACTTACAATAAATGCCCTTATCTAACCTAAATGAAGAACAATTAGCCGCAGCCACATGTAAACCAGGTTTTAACCTTATAATTGCAAGTGCTGGCACTGGAAAAACATCTACTATTGTAGGAAGAATTGCAAACTTAATTAATGGTGGAGTTAAACCATCTGAGATTATTCTTTTGACCTTTACAAACAAAGCAGCCCAAGAGATGATTCAAAGGGTTTCAAAGTTTTTTGGAAAAGAGACTGCAGGTGAGATTATGGCTGGAACTTTTCATAGTTTAAGCTATAAACTAATAAAAAAACTAAAAATAAATATAACCCTAAAACAGCCAAATGAGTTAAAAACACTTTTTAAATCTATTTATGAAAAAAGAGTATTTTTTGAAAGGGATGACTCAACCTCTCCTTATGATGGTGGTTATTTATATGATATTTATTCACTTTATTTAAACTCTAAAAACAATGAAGAGTTTGGGGATTGGATAGTTGAAAAAAGTGCAGGTCATGAGATTTATACAGATATTTATGAAGATGTAATTCAAGAGTTTCATATGTTAAAAAAAGAGTATGGGTATGCAAATTTTGATGATTTGTTGACTATTATGCTTGAATTACTTGAAACAAATGAGTTTGATTTTAAAGAGATACTTGTAGATGAGTATCAAGATACAAACCCTTTACAAGGTAGACTCCTAGAAGCTTTTAAGCCAAAATCTCTTTTTTGTGTAGGTGATTATGACCAAAGTATTTATGCTTTTAATGGTTCTGATATTGGTATTATCTCTACATTTGCAGACAGATATGATGGGGCAGAAGTTTTTACATTACGAAAAAACTATCGTTCTACTAGACCCATATTAGAACTTGCTACAAAAGTAATTGAACACAATGAGAGAGTTTATGATAAAAATCTTGAAGTTGTAAGACAAGATGCTGATTATTCTCCAAGATTATTAACTTTTAGTGAACTTTTTGACCAGTATGAACATATCTCAAAACTGATTTCACAAAGTACAACCCCACATAGTGAAATAGCAATTATATTTAGAAACAATTCAAGTGCTGATGGTATTGAAGCAAACTTAAGAGAGTACTCTATTCCTGCAAAACGAAAAGGTGGAAAGAGTTTCTTTGATGCTTTAGAAGTTAAATTTGTACTTGATATTATAACTCTAATACAAAATCATAATGATATGATGGCTGCTATTCATATATTGGAGTATGGGAAAGGTATAGGAAAAGCCATAGCAAAAGACCTATTTGATGCTTTGATAAAACTAGGAAATGGAGATTTATTTCAAGGTTTATACCATCCAGATCCAAATATTAAAAATCCCTATGTATCAACCAAAACAAAAAATGTACAGCTTGGGCTTTTTGATGATTTTGCAGAGTTAGGTTCTGTATCTAAATTTAGAGATTGTGGATTTGATGAAAAGTTTTTAGGAAATCCAATTTTAAAACACCCAAAGCTTTGTGTTGAAGGTGGAGAGTTCTTATTTGAATTTTATTTGCTTGTAAGGGATTTAAAAAGGGTAAAAAATCCAAGAACTGCCATAGACAATATTTTTAAATCAAACTTATATGACCACTTAATAGAGATGTTGTCAACTAAAAGAGCCACAAGAAAAGATGGACAAATAGATCCAGCTATGAAACAAGTTTCAATTGTAAGAATAAATAAAAAAATAACACTTTTAAAGTCTCTAGCTTATCACTACAACGATATAGAGAAGTTTATAAATGCCATGGTTTTAGGTGGTAGTGAGATGAGTGAAGGTGAGGGCGTAAATCTTCTATCTGTTCATGCTTCAAAAGGTTTAGAGTTTAAAGAAGTTTATGTAATAGACTTGATGAATGGAAGATTTCCAAATCAAAAACTAATAGCCAAAGGTGGAAGTATAGAAGAGGAGAGACGACTTTTTTATGTGGCAGTAACTAGAGCAAAAGATATTTTGTATTTATCGTATGCTAAATATGACAAGGTAAAAAAACTAAGTTTCGTTCACTCACAATTTTTAAAAGAGGCTGGTTTGATAAAAAATGAGAGTACCTAATTCCTACATTTTGTAAATAAAATCTATTGGGATTAAGTTTATAATTAGTTAATTAGCTAATTAGTTATAAAATAATTATAGTTAATTATATTCACATTGGAGAATCATAATGAAATTTAGTCTCTCAAAAATCAACTTTTTAAATATCTTCTTTATTTTACTTCTTTTTTCAATTATATTAGGAATTTTTATTTATCAATTTAATGAAGAAGTATATAATAAAAAAGTAGTTTTACTTGAGAAAAATTATTATGAAAAAAATAAAGCAATTATAAAATATGAAGTTAAACGAGCAGTTAAAAGAATAGATGTTTTAAAAAATCTTGTTTATGAAAAGAATGAATTACTCTTAAAAGAAAAAGTAGTTTTTATAAAAAACTTATTTAACTCAAATCTAAAAGTAAATAATTTTGACGAAATATTATTAAAATACAAAAAAGAGTTAAATTTATTTAAATGGGACAATGGCTCGGGATATTTCTATATTTTTGATAAAAATGGAAAAGTTTTATTCCACGGAGGCAATAAAAAATATGTCAATTTAAATATTTTTAAATTAAGTGAATCAAATAAAGAACTATATAACTTTTTAAAAGACTCTATAGTTCAAGATGAAAATTTTGGTACTTATAAATGGTATAAACCGAATGAAAAACCCAACGAACTCCATAGTAAATATGTTTATGTTAAAAAAGATGAAAAATATAATATTTTTATAGCTGCTGGTGTTTATAAAGATGAACTTGATAAAGAAATTAAAAAATTAGTTTTTGAGAATCTAGAAAAAGATAGATTTGGTGATAGTGAATATGGCTATTTTTGGTTAATAGGATTGGATAATATTTTGAAGATGCATCCATTCTTACCTCATTTGGTTGGTAAAGATCAAAGTAATATGAAAAGTTTAGATGGAAAATCTCTTATGGATAAAATGAAAGAAGCTGGATTGAGAGGTGGAGATTTTATAAAATATAAAGTAAATAGACCTGATAACAATCAAATAGATGAAAAAATTTCATATACGGAATTATTGTATAATTGGGATATTGCAATTGGTGCTGGCTTTTATAGAAGTGAATTAAATAATTTAATAAAAGAAGAAAAAAATAACCTAAAAGAAATATCAGATGAATACATATCTGATATATTTATGATTCTTTTTGTATTAATTTTTGCAGCTTTAATAATAGCAAAATACATCTCTTTAAAAATAGATTTAATTGAAGTTCAGCGTGAAGAACAGATGAATATGCTTGAACAATATAAGTTTATATTAGATAAAAGTAGTGTAGTTTCAAAAACAGATAAAAATGGGATTATTACATATGTAAATAATAGTTTTGAAAAAATAAGTGGCTATAATAAAGCAGAATTAATAGGAAAAACTCACAGGTCTGTAAGTCATGCGGACACTCCTAAAAGTCAATTTAAAGAATTATGGAAGACTATTTCAAAAGGAAAAACTTGGAAGGGAATTCTAAAAAATAAAACAAAAGAAGATAAAAGTTATTATAGTAGCATAACTATTGTTCCTATAAAAGATTCTTTTGGGAATATAGTAGAATATATTTCATCAGGAAATATTGTAACTGAATTAATAGAAAATAGAACAAAACTCCAAAGTTTATTTAAAACGGATGTTTTAACAGGATTAAGAAATAGAGTAAGTTTAATTGATGATTTAACTAAAAGTAGTAGTACTTTAGTACTTATAGATATAGATAGATTTAAAGAGATAAATGATAGTTACAGTCATTTTGTTGGAGATGAAATAATAAAAGCTTTTGCTAACAGATTGTTTGATTATTTTAATGATAGAAACTATATTTTGTATAGAGTTCAAGCAGATGTTTTTGCTTTAGTTATAGATAAAAGTACAGTTGACAATGTTTTTAAAGATGTTAGTGAATTTATAGATACTTTAGGACAAGAGGCTTATTTTGTCAAAGATGATAAGTTTATACTTAGTTATACTTGTGGTATTGCTTCAAATAGTGAGAATTTATTAACTTATGCAGATATTGCTCTTGACGAAGCAAAAAATAAAAAAGTTAGAATCAAAGAGTACAGTGATTCAATGGCAGATATTAAAAAATTTAGAGATAATATTCAATGGGTTGATAGATTGCATAAAGCAATTAATGAAGATAGAATATTCCCTCACTATCAGCCAATATATAATTATAAAACTGGGAAAATCGATAAATATGAAGCTTTGATGAGGTTAGAAGAGAATGGAAAAATAATCTATCCAAATGAGTATTTAGAAATTGCTAAAAGAACTAAGTTATATACTGAATTAACATATAAAATGATTGAAAAAGCTATTAGTAAGTTTTCAACAAATGATTTAGAGTTTTCAATAAATTTGTCGGTTGAAGATTTAATGAATGAAGAATTGATGATTTATCTTTTTGATTATGCGGAACAAAAAGATGTATTTAATAGAATGGTTTTAGAAATTGTTGAATCAGAAGAGATTGAAGATAGTGATTATGTTAATAAACTTGTAAAGAGATTTAAAGATAATGGTGCAAAAATTGCTATTGACGATTTTGGATGTGGATATTCAAATTATGAATATTTAATAACATTACAGGCTGATTACTTAAAAATAGATGGTTCTATTATTAAGTTAATCCCTTCAGATACAAGAACACAAGATGTTGTAAAATCTATTCTAGAATTTAGTAGAAAATCAAATATAAAAGTTATTGCAGAGTTTGTTAGTGATGAAAATATTGATAAAATATTAAGAGAAATTGGTGTTGATTATGCACAAGGCTTTTATTATGGAAAACCAGAAGTAGAATTAGTTGATGAAATAAGTTAAGATAGTCTACTTCTTACTCTATTTTTTCCTTTTCTTTTTGCATCATAAAGCATCTTATCTGCATTGTTTATAATTTCATCAATTGATTTTGCATTAATAGAATCACTAACTCCAAAACTTGCAGTTACAAAAAGTTTTATGTGGGGTATGTTTATAACTACTCTTTCAATTTTTTTTCTAATATTCTCTGCAACTTTTTGTGCTTCTTCCAGAGTTGTATTAGGTAGTGCAATTGCAAACTCTTCTCCACCCAATCTTCCAAAAATCTCATCTTGAATTAATAACTCATTTATGCATTTTGCAAATATCTTTAGAATCTTATCTCCTACTTCATGTCCATAGGTGTCATTGAAGCTTTTAAAGTTATCAATATCAATCATAATAATACTAAGTATGCCATCTGTTTTAGAGAGTTTTTTAAATATATCATCAGCATGTAAAAAAAAGCTTCTTCTATTTTTTATTTGAGTTAAATAATCAGTGTGTGCTAAATCATAAAGTTGTAGATTTACCTTTTCTAACTCTTTCATTGTATGTCTTATTTGATTTGTTCTTTTTTCAACTTTTCCTTCTAGATTATCATTTGCTACTTTTATTTGACCTTGGTAGATATAACCAATAAATAGAGTTAAAATAAGAAATATCAATACAATTGAGATATATATTTTAATATTCTTTTTCCCCTCTGCAAAGAGGTTTAGATTTGTTTTAGTAACAAGTTGAAATAGAAGTTCATTTTTAGAATTAGTGAAATTAAATTCATTGATAATGTTAGCTTTTTTATAAAAGGTAAGAATATCTATGTTTTTACAAGCTGCATCTTTTATATCAATAGTTTGTTTGTTTTGAGTAGATAGGTTGTTTTTTATACCCTTACTACACTCATCAAAAAAATTAGAGCAAATTTTTTGGATATTTGCAAAGTCTGATTTTTTTATTGCCAAAAGATTTATATGATTATTTTTTAAAGTATAGATAAAGTTTTCAATATTTTTGCTATTTTGTTTTGTTTCAAGCTTAGTATAATTGTCCATAGAAAAGTTATAACTAATGTATAAAAACAAGAATGTAATAGCAATTAAAGGTAAAAAAAACGTTAATGATTTAGTAAACAATATCTTTTTCATAGTATCCTAATGTTAAAAAGTAATTATTATATCACTTTTATGTTTAAAAAGCTAAAATTAAGTCATTAATCTTTTCTATACCCAAAATTAGGTATAATCGCGGAATTTAGATAAATAGGACGATATATGAGTGAAAAGTACGAACCCTCAATTGTAGAAGATAAATTTTATAAAATATGGGAAGAGAGAGGTTACTTTGAAATTGATGGTAACAAAAATATTCAAGAAACTGGAAAAAATTTTTCAATAATGATGCCACCACCAAATGTAACAGGAAGCTTACATATTGGACATGCATTGACATTTACACTACAAGATATTATTACTAGATATAAAAGAATGGATGGCTTTAAAGCTCTATGGCAACCAGGAACTGACCATGCGGGAATTGCAACTCAAAATGTAGTCGAAAAACAATTATTAGCAGAAGGTACTACAAAAGAAGAGATTGGCCGAGAGAAGTTTTTAGAGCGAGCTTGGTTACAAAAAGAAACATCTGGTGGAAATATAGTTCATCAAATGAGAAAACTTGGAGTTACTCCTGCTTGGAAACGTGAACGTTTTACTATGGATGAAGGACTTAAAGAGGCAGTAAAAGAAGCATTTATCTCTTTATATAATGAAGGTCATATTAGCCAAAATAATTACATGGTTAACTGGTGTACTCATGATGGTGCCTTATCTGATATTGAAGTTGAACATGAAGAAGTTAATGGTAAGTTTTACCATATGATTTATAAATTTACGGATGGTTCTGGAGAATTACAAGTTGCAACAACTAGACCTGAAACATATTTTGGGGATACTGCAATTATGGTTCATCCTGATGATTCAAGATATACAAATATTGTAGGGAAAGAAGTACTTCTTCCTCTAACTGAGCGTAAAATTAAAGTTATTACAGACTCTCATGTTGATATGGAATTTGGAACAGGTGTAGTTAAAGTTACACCAGCTCACGATCAAAATGACTACGAAGTAGGGAAAAGACATGATTTAGAATTCATCAAAGTATTTGATGAAAAAGGTATTTTAAATGAATACTGTGGAGAGTTTGCTGGACTTGAAAGACTAGAAGCCAGAAAGCCAATCGTAGAAAAACTTCAATCTGAGGGTTATATTGTAAAAATAGATGAACATATTCATCAAGTAGGACATTGTTATAGATGTAAAAATATTGTTGAGCCATTTATCTCTCAACAATGGTTTTTAAGTTCTGATATGGCTCAAGAGTCTATTAGAAAAACAAAAGAGACTACAAAAGAAAGAGCAAAAAGTGGTGAGCACAATGGAACACTATTTCATCCTGCACATTGGATAAACTCATATACTGCATGGATGGATGAGTTAAGACCTTGGTGTATTTCTAGACAACTTTGGTGGGGACATAGAATTCCTGTATTTACCTGTGAAGATTGCAATCATCAATGGGCAGATAAAGCTGATGAGCCAGAAGAGTGTCCAAAGTGTAAAAGTAAAAAATTAACTCAAGACCCAGATGTACTTGATACTTGGTTTTCATCTGCCTTATGGGCAATGTCACCGTTGGGTTGGGGAAATAATGGAAAACTAGAAGATTTATATAATTCTACTGATGAGGCAGACTTTTATCCAAACTCATTATTAATCACTGGTTTTGATATTATGTTTTTCTGGGTTGCTAGAATGATGATGATGGGTGAGCACTTTAAAAAAGAGTTGCCATTTGAAGATATTTATATGCATGCTCTTGTAAGAGATGAACATGGGGCTAAAATGTCTAAATCTAAAGGAAATGTAATCGACCCACTTGATATGGTTGAAGAGCATAGTGCTGATATTATTAGATTTACTTTAGCATATCTTTGTGTTCAAGGTAGAGATATAAAACTAGGTGCTAAAAACTTAGAACAGTTTAGAAACTTTACAAACAAACTTTACAACGCATCAAACTTTTTACAACTAAATGTTGATACATTCCCTGATTTAAAAGATATCCAAATCAAAACACCTCTTGGTATTTATATGCAAAGTAGATTAAGTGATGCAGTTGATGAAGTTAGAACTACACTTGATACTTACAAGTTCAATGAAGCAGCTTCTATTTTATACAAATTTGTATGGAATGAGTTTTGTGATTGGGGTATTGAGTATGCAAAAGCTAGTAAAGATTCTGTTGTAGAATTAGGAGCTATATTTAAAGAAACTCTAAAAATGGTATCACCATTTATGCCCTTTATTTCAGACTTCTTATATCACAAGTTAAGTGGAACTTCTTTAGAAGAGGGTGAATCATTGATGATTACGAACTTTCCTAAAGAGATTGCAAAAAATCAAGAGATGGAAGATATGTTTGCAATCATCGAGGAAGCAATTACTTCTGTAAGACGTGCAAAAGTTGTAATTGATATGGGTAACAGCAAAATTGCAAAAGCCTATATCAAACTTGGTAAAAATATCGATACAGAGATTGCAAAACCATTTATAGAAAGACTTGCAAAAGTAGAAAGCATAGAGTTTGTAGATGCAAAAGTAGATAATAGTATTACAGATGTATCTGATAATCTAGAAGTTTATCTACCAACTGGTGAGATTGATATGACTCCAATTATCAATAAGCTAACTCGTCAAAAAGAGAAGTTAGAAAAAGAGATAGCAAAACTATCTGGAATGCTTTCAAATGAAAGATTTGTAGCAAATGCTCCTGCAAATGTTATTGAAGAGAATAAGGCTGGGTTAGCAAGTGCTGAAGAGAAGTTAGTTAAGGTTGAGGCTGAACTTAAGTCTTTGAGTTAGGAATTAACTTTTAATATTTTTTGTGAAGGCCTTTTAAGGTCTTCATCTTTCTTACTATTACTTTTCACAATTTACTTATTAAATATTATCTTAATACAACTAGCTATTTTGAATAGAAAAATCTTTTTAGTATCATATAAATTAGAATTTTAAATTCCCAAGACTATAACTAAAATGATACTATAAAATATAATATATAAAATTATTCTATAACTTTAAGAATATTTTATATAAAATATATTAAATTGAAAACTAGAACAAAAAACATTTTGAAGATGACAATTTTTATGATAAAATAAAATAATTTATAAAAAGAGATTATAAAAATAAAAAACTAGGCTGGCGTAAAAAAATGATAATAAAATTAATTACTATACTATCCCTAAAATTACTGCCATCTCTTAGTACGAAAGATTAATAATAATGTCTAAAAAGAACACAACCTATAATCAAATTACAGCAAAAATGATAATTGTTATTTTATTAATAACTTTAGCTCTTGCTTTTGCATACACTGAATATATAAAAAGAGATGTAATAATAAATCTTGCAAAAGTAGATGCAAAAAAAACAAGTAGATTAGTATTTGAATCCATGTATTCAGCTATGCAAAAAGGGTGGAATAAAGATGATATTCAAGAGGTAATTCACAGACTTAATAAAGTAGATGAAAATCTTGAGATCAATGTATACAGAAGTGAAAAAGTTGCTGAAATATTTGGAGATATTGAAAACGACAGATTAGTAAGAACTACCAATGAGCGTGTAAAAAGTACTTTTAATGGGCAAGAAACCTTAGATATTGTTAACTCAGATATTATAAAGTACTATTTCCCTGTAATTGCCAATGATAAGTGTAAGTCTTGTCATACTAATGCAGTTGCAGGTGACGTGTTAGGTGTTATAAATATAAATTATCCTATTACGGATTTAAAAATATCTCTTAATGATATGATTAATCTATTTTTGATTTTTATAGTTTGTTTTTCAATTATAATCTTTATACTACTATTTTTAAATTTCAATAAATATTTACTTGCTCCTATTAATAACTTTATTAAAACTGCAAATATCATCAAAAAAAGTACTGATATTAAGCAAAGGGTAACTATAGATCATGATATCAATGAGATACAATCTATGCAAGTTATTTTTAACGAAATGCTTGATTCCATAGAGCACCAATTTTATTATGATCATTTGACAGGCTTAAAAAACAGAAGAGCATTATTGGAAGATTTAGATGATCCAAAAGACTTATTATTTATGATAATAAATATAGATAAGTTTGAACAAATAAATAACCTATATGGTGATGAGGTTGGGGATAAAATACTCTTAGAATATAAAAATAAGTTTAAAGAACTTCTACCTTCAACTGCAATTTTATATAAAATGCATGCAGATGAATTTGGTGTAGTATCCCATGGAACATTGGATTTAGAGGAGTTTGAAAATATTGCTTCTTATATTATAAGTCACTTAGGAAAATATGAGTTTAAGGTATCTGATGAAAAAACTATTTTTATCAACCTTACTATTGGTATCTCTCATGGAACAACTCTCTTACTTCCAAATGCAGATATGGCACTTAAACTTGCTAAGAAAGATAAGAAACATTATCTTACTTATACAGAAGAAATGAGAAGCCTAAAAGATTATGAAAATAGGTTAAGTTGGACGCAAAGACTTATGAGAGCAATTGACGATGATAAGATTGTGCCACTATTTCAGCCAATTTTTGACTGTAATACCATGAAAATTATTAAATATGAAGCACTAATGAGAATTAAAAGTGAAGATAATGATTTTATTGCTCCTATACATTTTTTAGATATTTCAAAAGAAAATAAAATCTATTCAAAATTGACTTTAATAATGCTTCAAAAAACTTTTGCTATTTGTAAAGAAACAGACTACAAATTTTCTATAAATTTGACTAAAGATGATATGTTAAATAGTGAAATAATTGTATTTATAGAAAATGAGTTTAAAAAATCTGATTTTGCAAGTAATATTACATTTGAGATACTTGAGTCTGAAGGTATTAGTGATTATGATGAAATAATTAATTTTATAACAATTGTAAAAAAATATGGAGCAACTATATCTATAGATGACTTTGGTACAGGATATTCAAGCTTTGAACATCTTTTAAAGTTAAATTTTGATTATTTAAAAATAGATTCAAGCATGATAAAAAATATTGATAAAGATGAAAAGTCTCAACTAGTAACAAAAACAATAGTTGAATTCGCTAAAAAGATTGGCGTGAAAACAATTGCTGAGTTTGTATCTAGTAAAAATATTTTATCAAAAGTTCAAGAGTTTGATATAGATTATGCACAAGGATATTATTTAGGTGAGCCAACATCTTTAGATGAGAAGAAATAGTTTCCTATTTCAACTCAAAAGGTGTCTCTTGATACACGAAGTAATTCAACCAGTTTGCAAATAGTAAGTGAGCAGTTGAACGCCATTTTACTATTGGCTCTTTTGATGTGTCATTATTTTTAAAATAGTTTTTTGGAATATCAATATCAAGACCTTTTTCAAAATCTCTAAAATACTCTTTTTGTAAAGAGTCAAAGTCATACTCCACATGACCACTTATATATACATGTTTTCTATCCTTTGAAGCTACTAAACAAACCCCTGCATCTTCTGAATATAACAAGAGATCTAACTCTGGAATTTTTTCAATATCTTCTTTTAAAACAGTAGTATATCTTGAGTGGGGAATATAAGCTTCATCATCAAATCCTCTTAAAAGTGGATTTGTTTTATTGAAAAGTTCATGTGCAAAAACACCAAAAGTCTTTTTATCTTGCTCATACTTTTTTATTCCGTGATGATAATATAAGCCTGCTTGTGAACCCCAACAAATATGCAGAGTAGATGTTATGTTTGTCTTTGCATATTCCATTATTTGTGTTAATTCATCCCAGTATGAAACCTCTTCAAAGGGCATTGTTTCTATTGGAGCACCTGTTATTATTAGTCCATCAAAGTCATGCTCTTTTATCTCTTCAAATGTTTTATAAAAACTTTCTAGGTGATCTTCAGAAGTATTTTTAGACTGATAAGTTGCAGTTTTTAAAAGTGTAATTTCTGTTTGTAAAGGAGTATTTCCTAAAAGTCTTAAGAGTTGTGTTTCTGTTTCTACTTTATTTGGCATTAAATTTAATATAAGTATTTTTAGAGGTCGAATATCTTGTTTCATTGCTTTTTTATCATTCATGATAAAAATATTCTCATTTTGTAAAATTTTAACAGCGGGGAGTTTTTTAGGAATAACAATTGGCATATTAACCTCCTTAATGATTTTTGGAAATTATAGCATTAAAGTTATAAAAGGTACTGCTTGTAGTAGATAATCGAAGATAAAATAAGATAGATTTTATGTATCAATATGATAGAATAAAAACTAAATTTTAATAATATCGAAGGACAAATCTTGCCATATATAAAAAATATCGTTTTATTTTTACTTATTCTAAGTTTTTTTACTGGATGTATATCTATAAAAAAAGAGAATTTAGGAGAGGTATTTCAGTCAACTGGTGCCATTGAAATAAAAAAAGATTATAAAAAAGTTACTAAATTAGTTATAAAACTAAAAAATAAACTTGATAAGCGAAATCCAAGAGCATATGATAAAGATATGGCAAGTAAAATTTATTCTGAAATTGATAGTTTGGAAAATAATTTAGAGTTAAAATTTAAAAACAGCAGTGTGAACTCTTATAAAAGTTATTTACAAATAGCTTTTAGTAAAGATGATATTAAAAATAGAAATGACTATTTGATACTTGGTTTATATAAACAAATTTATGAAGCTTATGATATATCTAGTAGTTATAAAATTACTGCCTTTTCTTATGATAAAGAGAAACTTCAAAGACTCTACCATAACTTGCAAATCTTATCTTGGAAAATAAAAGTTGAAAAAGATTTAAATGATAATTACCTCTTTTTAACTTGGCAAAATAATTGGCAAATAGAGTTAGAAAGAAAAGTTAAAAATGGTCTAAAACCTACTTGGAATGATTTTCAAAATCTAGCTTATATCAAAAGTGGAGAAGAGAATATTTTTGGATACTCAAACTTCTCTTTTGAACATACAATTTTGCATATGAAAAATAGAGTAGAGATGACTTTGGAAAGACTTGGTATTGAGCCCACAGAGATGAGTATCAACGCTATAAAATCACTTTTTATCTTTTTATAGTTAGAAACTCTTTCTTAGCTTGTGGGTAATTGTATATAAAACTGGTAGATAAATAAGGTTTAATACAGTTCCCCATGCTAGTCCAAAACCTAGTGCTATAGCAATTGGTTGAAATATCACTGCCTCTCCTGATGGAAACAAAATCAATGAACTCATTCCAATTATAGTTGTAACAGTTGTAATTATAATTGGTCTAAATCTTTTAGTAGCTCTTGAAAAGATATCATTAAGTGTTTTTGCTTTTTTAAGATAAGTCATCATAATAATACCATCATTAATAACAACTCCAGATAGACCTAAGGCTCCAATCATTGATGGCATTGAAAGATTTAATCCCATAACTTGATGACCAATTAAAACTCCCAAAATAGAAAAAGGAATTACACTAATTACTATAAAAGTCTCTCTAAAAGAGTTAAACAAATAAAGCATTGATATCATAATTAAAACTAAAGCTAAGGCTGCTGCTAAAAGCATATCTCTTTTTAATTCAGCTTTCTTTTCTGCTTCCCCTTTGAATATAAGTTTCACCCCATTTTCTCTTATTTGGTCAAACATTGGTTTTAGTTTCTCTGTTACTTCTGTTGAAGTTATAATATCTGGATTTACATTTGCAAATACATAGAAGTTTTTAATTGTATCATCTTTTAAAAGTTGTTCAAATGCTCTTATGGTATTAAACTCTACTATCTCATTTAAAGCAATAAATGTGCCATCATCAAGAGGGATTTGAGTATTTTTAAATTTTTGAATATCATCTTTATTGGTAGATTGTATTTTGATATCTAACATCTCTTTTTCATCAAAAGAGACTGCTTTTTTCTTTAGTAGATATAAGTTTGATAAATAACTTCCTATAAATGACTCTGTAATACCTAATTGTTCTCCATATGAGTTTACTTTTATCTTAATCTCATCAATACCAAATTTTAGTGAATTTGAGACTGATTTTACACCAGTTATTTTTCTAAGTTCCTTATCAAGTAGCTCAACAGTTTCAATTGCTTTTTGATTATCAGGAGTAACAATTCCAACTTTTATGTCAGCTTTTATTGGACCTACTTTTTTCTCTAATACAGCTATTTCGTCAAGATTAAATTTCTTTTCATACTTTTTACTCTCAATATATTTTTTTAATCTTTTTGCAATCATATCTGAAGTTTGTTCTCTTGTTCTTCCTGTCTCATCATAATAAAAACTCAAGTTTGGAGTGATATATTTATCTAAAAAGTTACTTGGTTTTAGTTTATTAAGTTCTACTGTCATATACATAGCATATGGGAAATTTTCTGTATTGTTTCCTACATCTCTTCTATATCCAGCAACAGAGTTGATGTTTTTAATATAAAATTCATCTTTTTTTGTAATTAAGTCAGCTTCTATTTGACTTACTATTTTAAATGCCTCTTCAAGTGTTGTATTGCTATTTGCTTTAAGGGTTATTTTTATATCTGTTGAATCAAATTTTGGAAACATTTGAAATTTTGATGTGCTAATAAATGTAAAAGTAAGAAGTGGTACAAATATAATAAATATAGTTATAAAAGTTTTTTTCCAGTTCATGAAAAAATGAATTATCTTATTATAAACTGCATTTGCCTTTTCCCATGAAGTTACTTTTGAACCACTTTTAAGTACATGAGCTGCATGAATTGGCAAGAAAAGAAATGACTCTATTAGAGAGGCAACAACTAAAGCACTTAGGGCTATTGGGATAAGTTTCATAACCTCTCCCATTGTTCCACTTATCATTAAAATAGGAAGAAATGAAAAAAGAGTAGTTATAGAGGCAATAGTTACAGGTTTAACCATCTCTTTTGCACCCATAATTGCAGCAGTTTTTGGATCATATCCCTCTTCAATATGTTGTTGAATATTTTCACTTACCACAATGGCATCATCTACTACAATCCCAATTGCAATTAAAACACCAACTAGTGTAATCATGTTTATTGTATAGCCAGAAAAATAGATATAAATTGCTGCTATTACAAAAGAAGTTGGTATTCCAACAGCAATAATAAATGACATTCTTGCATTTATCAAAAGAGCTACAATGATAGTAATTAGTATCACACCAAAGAGAATATTTGAAGTTACTATATTTAATCTATCAACAATTCTTTCACTATTGTCATCAGTGATATCAATATCAATATCTGGGTTCTTTTTAGAGATACTTGGTAGTAGTTTTTTTATCTCTTTTACTATTTGTATAGCATCTGCTGAACTTGATTGGACTATTTGAAGAGAAAGAGCACTTTGCCCGTTTAGTGAATAAAGGGTTGAAGAGTCTTCATATTTTTTAGCTATTGTTGCTATATCTCTAACATATACAGTTTTATTTGAGAGTTTTAATAAAATATTTCCAAATTCATTGGCATTTTTTGCACCATTGTATGTTGAGATGTAAAAGTGCTTTTTAGGGTCTTCTATTTTTCCTATTGGAAAAATATATGAAATAGTTGAGATGGCATTAAATACTTCACTTTTATTTAGGTTTAGTGCATCAATTTTATCTTCATCAATTAATACTTCAAAAAATTTATCAGAATCTCCATAAATATTAATTTCACTAATACCATTTATATTTAAGATTTGACTTTTTAGGTTATCTGCAAATGGTTTTAACTCATCATTGGAGAGTTTACTTGAAGTAATAGTAACATCTGCTAATGTTCTTGTTCTATCTAGTACACTTACACTTGGCTCATCCATATCTGAGGGTAAATTTGTTTTTATGATGGTGATAACATCTTTTATTTTATCAGCTTCTCTAAATCTATCTTCACCTTTTTTAAGTTCTAAGATAATAGTAAATTTACCAGGACTAATAACCGTTGAAATAGTATCAATAGAGTCTACATTTTTAATATTATCTTCTATTTCAGTAACTGCCATTTTATCTAGAATATCAACTGAAGTTCCAGTATATGAGCCCTTGATAGATATCATGTCTAAGTCAAAGCTTGGAAATATTTCTTTTGGAGTTTTAGTATATGACCATATACCAATGGCAAAAACTAGTATAAAAAGGGTGTAGTTCATTCTAGAATTTTCTACAAAAAATTTCAAAAATTTTTCAAACATATTTTGCCTAATTTTAATATTATATGGAAATTATAAGTGATAAATATTAATCAATCATTAATATTTATCGCCATTATATCATCTATCTACTTGCAGCGTATAGGTCTAGTTCTTTAACTTTTTCTAAATCATCATCTGCTTTTACATTTTCAGCTGTTACTTTTATATTTACTAAGTTACATAAATCTTGCATAGACTCAACAAAGGCATGTTTACCTGAATCACTTGAGATACCATTTGTATAATCTCTTGCAAGTCTTATAAAGTCAAGATTTAAATCTTTAATACTTTGTAGTGGTATAAATTTAGATTCAAATCTTTTGACAACAATCTTAGCTCCCCATAGATTTATTGATTTTGCAAAGATTTTAAATCTTTCAATATCTTTTGCAACACCATATGCAGTAATTGAGAATGCAAGTTTATTAGCAATAGAAGTATTTACTTGCAGTGTAAATTTTAACCAATTTATGAAACTTAAATCAACAATTGAATCAAGAGATAGATTTATTGAGATATTATTTTCGATACTATTTTCTTTTATATGTTTTATTACATTTGTTACGACAGCTTTATCAAAATCTACAACTTTTTCATATTTTTCAGCAATAGAGATAAATGTACCAATTGGTATATCATTTCCATTTTTATCTTTTGCAGAAGTAAAGGCTTCTTGCATTACAAGTTTTCCTTCCTCTTCCCCATTTAAAAGATACTCATTATTAATAAATCCAACATTGAATCTAGAGTTATCAATTATGTCAAAAATCAACTCTCTCCAAGACTCCATATCCCTTGCTAAATCATTTGCATCTCTTATTACAAACTCATTTGGACCTACTTGTTTTGCACTCTCTCTTGCTTCTATTGCTGCACTTAACATCTCTGGTGTTGTTCCTATTTGATTAAACATTGTTACACCAATATTTGATAAGTTTGCTATTTTTATCTCTACTGAGACTTCATCAAATTTAGTTTTTAGATAATCAACTAATTTTTCAATATCTTCTTGTGAACAATTTTTAGTAATCATTGCAAACTCTGAACCAAAAAATCTATAAGCTTTTATATCAAAAACAAATGAATCCTGAGAATCTTTTAAAATATTTGCAAAATCTTTTATTAGTTTATCAACTGCACTATTTGAGTTGTTTTTTGCAAATTCTCCTAAAGACTCAATTTTTAGACTTATAACATAACCATCTGTTTTAGTAATAAACATATTCTTCATATCAGTTTCAAATGTCTGTCTCATCTCTAGTTTTGTAAGTCCATCTTGAGAGATTTTTTTAGTAACATTTTCAATATTTGAATTAAGTTTTTTGATTATTCCTTCTATTTTTCTTGACATGTCATTCATGGCAATTGCTACATTTTTTATCTCTGTTGTTACAGGAAGTTTTTCTATTATGCCAAATTTACCAACGGCGATATTCATAGCTAGTTTTTCTATATTTTTTAAAGGTTTTAGAATAAGTTGTAAAAATAGAACTAAAATACTCAAGGATATAAAAAATGCAATTAAAGAGTAAGTAATAGCACCTCTTGCTTGCTCATATAGTTTTGCATATGCATCACCAGCATTTGCACTTATATAAATAGTTGCAACATTATTCCATCCATCACTGATTTCACTAGATTTTTCTTCCATTGTAAGACTTATTAGATTTATAAACCATTGGGGTACATAATCAAATTTCTCTTCTCTATGCTCTTTTACTAATATTTTATTTAAATTTATTTGTGATGTTGCATCTACAGTTTTTTTATTAAAAGAGACTTTAAAATCTATATCAAATACTCCACCTTTTGCATACTCTTCATTAGGTATGAAAAGGTATTTTGTATTGGTGCTTTTTTTATCAGCTATTACTTCATCTTCTGTTACTGCACCAAGATTATCTAAGGCATTTTCAAAAAGATTGTTATCACTTTGTTTCTCTATTTTTCCATATTTTGGATCAATTGTTACTTCGCTAATAGAATTATAATTCTCAAGATTTAACTCTTTTGCATTTTTAATTAAATCTTCATTTGTAAATGAAATCTCAATGTCTTCTAATCTTATCTCTTTATAGAATCCTCTATTTGCAATTGCTTTAATAACAGTTTCTATTTCAGGGTCTTTTTTATCTGCAATTAATGGTTTAAGACTCATACCAATTGAGGTGGCTGTATCTTGTGCCTTTGTTGCTGATTCTATTTCTAAATACTCTTTAGTGTTTTTAACACTAATAATAAAGTTTCCTACAAATATTGCAAGAAATATTACAGAAATGATTAAATAAAGTTGTTTTGATAAAGACATATTTTTCCTTTTTTAAATTCTATTCATTAGATCTTTCCATGATCTAAGATTATTTTTACCGACAAGTTCTGAGGTTTTACCTTTGTTTTTCGCTTGCCACAGCCCTTGAGCATTAAAACTATAAACTGGCTTTAAATCTGGTCTTTTTGAGGCTAGTTTTAAAGTTTTATTAACATTGTCTAATACAACAGGAGTAGCTCCTGGTTTGTGATAATAGGTTAAAACCATGTGAGCTTGTTCGTATTTTGTTCCGCGTTGAAGTAGTTTAACATAGGTTATTCTTAGTTTATTTTCAGGCACACCTAGCTGTCTTAGTGTAAAGTATTTTGCTATTGCATAATCTTCACAATCTCCAGCGCCTGTACCCATAAACTCAAAGGGTGCTGCCCAATAATCTTTTTTATTCCAATGTCTTTGGTCTGTTTGATATTTGATTTTATTAAAAAAATCATTTACATCTTTTAATTTGTGTAGGATATCTTTTGTTTTTGCATCTTCAACCATTTTATCCCAAATTAATACTCTAGTTTCCGCTACTTCACCATATTTTTTTGTAAATTGATTTAATTTTTCCTGTGAAATATTAAATGTTTTTACAGCAAAGCTGAAAGTTAAAAGAGTAATAAAAAGAGAACAAATGATTAAATATTTTCTCATGCTATTTTTAAAGAGTCCTTTAACGTATCTTCACTAATTTTTTCTATATCATATTTTATGATTAACAAATTTTCTGTGTCATTAACATACCATTCATCAATTATATCATTATTATCATATTCTGTCATTTTAGATTTGTCATATTGTTCTAAATTTAAATAAGCAGTCTGTTTTTTAAGTGGATTTGGTAGTGTGAAAATCATAATTGCCCAAGCCACACAAATAGCAGCAATAGCAATAACAATATCAAACAAACTAACACTTTCAAAAAATACTCCACCAAGTAATCCACCTAAGAAAGTTCCAAAATATCCATACGAATTGAAAATTCCTAAAACAAAACCTCTTTGGTGAACTTTTGCATATTTTGAAGCTAGGGATTGCATAATAGGTTCATGTACATTAAATCCAACAAAAAATAGAACAACACCAATTACAAAAGCAAGAGGAGTGGAGGCTGTTCCAATTAATAAATATGAAATTCCAAAGAAAATAATACCAGCAATAAGTACCTCTTTGAACTTACCTTTTTTCTCAGCTAATATTGCAGCTGGTGCCATAGCTATTACACCAAAAATAGTTGCAGGTAGATACACTTTCCATAAATCAGACATTACCCACTCATAATTATTGATTAAAACCATAGGAATAATCATAAAAGCAAAAGTCATAAAACCTTTTTGTAAAAAGTTAGTGATGTTCATTTTTATAAGGTTTTTGTTAAATAGTACAGATGTAACTGCACCTTTTTTGTTATAAGTATGAGTTATCTTAGGAGGATTTGGAACAGCTTTTAATAAAACAAAAATTGAAGCAAAAGCAATAATGGCTGTAATAATAAATAAAAACTCTACACCAAACCAAGAACCAAGTGTTGGCCCTAAAATCATAGCAAAGGCAAAGGCCATTGCAATACTTCCACCCATCAAAGCCATAGCTTTAGGACGTTGTTCTTCTTTTACTAGGTCACTAATCATGGCAGTTACTACTGCCCCAATAGCTCCAGCACCTTGCATAAGTCTACCAAGTAGTAAAGTTAAGACATCAGTTGATACAGAACAAAGAATAGAACCTAAACCAAATAGAATAAGTCCTACGATAATTGTTCCTTTTCGTCCAAGTTTATCACTCATAATTCCAAATGGAACTTGAAAAATCATTTGTGTTAGGGCATATCCGCCCACTATAATTCCAACAATACTAGTTGTTGCACCTTGTAAATTCATTGCGTAAACAGAGATAACTGGTAATACAATAAAGAGACCAAAAAATCTTAGTGAAATAATTGCGCTTAACGGCATAATCGATTTAATCATTTATAATCCTGAAGTTTGATAAAATAAGCAAAAATTATATAGTAAATAGATTAATATAATCATAAAGAAGGAAAGTAATGAGAATAGTTTTGGCAACTTCAAATAAAGGCAAGATATCGGAGTTTAAAAAACTTCTTCCAAATGAAGAAGTTTATACATTTAAAGAGTTAATTGGAGATATGGAAATAATTGAAGATGCTGACAGTTTTAAAGGTAATGCAATCATAAAAGCAAAAGCAATATATGAAAAACTAAATAGTGAAGATTATATTGTAATATCTGATGATAGTGGCATAACAGTTCCTGCAATAAATAATGAACCAGGAATCTATTCAGCTCGTTATGCAGGTGAGGGGTCAAGTGACAAAGATAACAACAAAAAACTTATCTCAAAACTACTTGAAAAAAACCTCAAAAGTACAGCAGCGTATTATACAGCTTGTATATGTATTATCTACAAAGGTGAGGTATCAACAGTACATGGTTGGATGCACGGGAGTGTTATTACAAAAGAGATTGGAGATGGAGGTTTTGGATATGACCCAATGTTTATTCCTAAAGGTTTTGATAAAACTTTAGGAGAATTAAATCATGAAATAAAAAAAGAGTTTTCACATAGAAGCAAAGCTTTAAAATTAGCAAAAAAAGTATTGGATGTAATTTTATAAATAACTATTTGTTAAATGAACAACTCCTGAAACTATAAACTGCACAGCTATTGCACCAACTATAAGTCCCATTAGTTTTGTGACAATATTTTGTCCTGTAATTCCTAAATATTTTTTAATATAAATGGAGTTTTTTAGGACAATATAAAATATAAGTGCATTTATACAAAAGGCAAAAGAAATTGATACTAGGTCAACCAAATTTGCTGCTTGGCTTTTAAAAATAATAATTGTAGTAAATAGTCCAGCTCCAAAAGCAATAGGGATTCCAATAGGAATAAATGCTAGTTCTGTATCATTTTTTGATTCATTTCGTGTTTTTTCTTTATCTTTTCCATTTACCATTGAAATAGCCATCAATATAAGAACAATTCCACCCATGACTTTTAGTGAATCTTCACTAATACTAAAGATTTTTAGTATTAAATCACCACTAATGAGTACAACAAAAAATGCAATAACAATAGTCAAAGAAGATCTTTTAGCAATCATATTCATTTGAGTTTTTGTAATATTTTCATTTAGTAAAGATAGAGCTATTGCACTAACTCCTATAGGATCCATGATGGCAAAAAAAGTTATTGATTGTTGTAAAAAGTTTTGAATAAATTCCACTTAACTTATCCTTCGTTGATTAAAAGAATATACTACAATAAGCACAATTAAATTTACAACAATCTTAGCTACTAATTTAATTGTTTGATAATCCTTTCATGTAAATTTACTTCATTGTTTAAAGTTTTTGCATTTGCAAAAATGTCTATGGTGATATTTTGAGGAAGTTGACTTTCACAAGATAACTCAAAACTTACATTTGCATTTAGTTTATAAATATCATCACTAAAAGATAAGTCATGTAGGCAGGTTGTTTTTAAATCTAAACTATTGATATATTTTTTAAAAAAATCAAGATGAAGTTTTGTTTGAGTTTGTAAATAAGAGTTGCTAAGGTTTAATATGGAGAGTGATTTTGTTTGAATGATAAATATTGTAAAAAATGAGAATATAGTTATTAAAATCAGTGTAATCAATAAAGAAAAAGAGTTTTTCATTTTGTTATAACCAACTCTTGACAGACTCTTTTTTCTAGACAAATATCTATAGATACATAATCGTTATTGCTCTTTAGTGCATATTTGTTTACGTTTTTTAATAATAAAGAGTTATCATAATAGATGTTTTGTTTAGAATAAGAAAGCTTATCAAAGTTTAAGCTCTTTTCTAAAAAGAGTTTAAAGTTTAGAAGTTCTAATTTTGTTTTTTCATCTTGGAAAAGTTGTTCATTTTTAAAGAAAACTTCTTTATAAAAATATATGGAATAAATAGATATTAATGAAATTATAAATAATGAGACAATTAATTCTATAAGAGAAAATGATTTTTTATTTGATAAGTTCATATTTAGTTAGTTTTATATTGTTTTGGTTTGAAGTGATTTTACTTACAAGAACTTTTTTCTCTATGCCATTTTCAAAAATAGTTAATTTATTTTGTGAAATTTGCATATTTTGATAATTAGATTTTTTAAGTTTGTTTGAGAGTTCATTTAGAGTTTGGAATTTTTTGTTAGCCCTATTATCGTAATTTAATTTGAAAAATATGCTTACGATAATAGATATAACAACTAAAGAAACAATTGTTTCTAAGAAGATAAAACTATTTTTTAGAGATTTCAACTGCTTTGTTGTGTGCATCTTCAATAGCTTTTATCATTGCATTTCTTACGCCATTTTCTTCTAGTGCAGCAACTCCTGCTATTGTTGTTCCACCTGGGCTTGAAACAGAATCTTTTATAACTGCAGGATGAGTTTTTTCTAATAATGCGGCAAAACCTTCAAAAAGACCTTGAACTAAAAATGAGCTATACTCTCTTTCTAATCCAGCTTTTACAGCACCATCTGCAATTCCTTCTGCAACTAAAGCTAAAAATGCAGGACCGCTTCCAGCAACTGCTGTTGCAATATCTAATTGCGTCTCTGTATTTACCCATAAGGTTTTACCAATTGAGTTAAATAGTTCCAATGCTATATTTTTAGCTTCTCTATCTCCTGTAATAGTTGTCATTGATTTTTTTAGAGATGCTGCAACATTTGGCATTACTCTAATATATGAAGTTGAAGATATATGTTTTTTTAGACTCTCAATTTTTGTACCTGCCAAAATTGAAATAAATAAGTTTGCTTTTCCCTCAAGTCTAACTGCTACACTTTGCAGGGCATAAGGTTTAACACAAAAAATTATATTTTTATTTGTAATATCTTCTTTATCATCAAGAACTTTTATTTCAATTTCTGGAATAAGCTTTTTGAGTTTTAATAATTTCTCTTCATCTCGCCCTAAAATTTCAACACTATGGTTCTCTATTAAACCTTTGGCTAAAGCTTTTGCCATCATTCCGTTACCAATTAATGTGATTTTCATATTGTACCTTGATATTGTTTTTATTATTATAGCAAATATTTCCTAAGCTTCATTTAGTTAAAATACTTCTTTTTACAAAAGGATAATAATAATGCTTACGTTAAATAAATTAGTAAAGAAGAGTTTGGCTGTTTTAATGATAGGTGGATTAGCACTTACGCTTACATCTTGTTCATCAAAAAAAGGTCCAAAAGAGTACGGACAACCAGCTATTTATTGGTACAATAAAATTGCAAATGAGATTGCAAACGGTGATTTAGAAGCTGCTGATGATACATATATATCTTTAGAGAGTGAACATAAAAACTCACCATTATTGGCAACTGCATTGCAAATATTAGTAAATGCTCACATTGATGAAGAAGAGTATGCCTTAGCAAATTTTTATATTGACGAATATACAAAAAAGTTTGCAGTTAGTAAAAGTATTGATTATTTTAGATATCTAAAAATAAAAGCAAACTTTTTATCTTTTTCTTCTCAATTTAGAGAACAAGATTTAATTTATGAGACTCAAAAAGAGATAAATGAGTTTATGGTTAAGTTTCCAAACTCTCCATATATGCCCCTAGTAGGAACAATAAATGCACGTTTAGCTATGGCAAAAGCCTCTTTTGATAAAGAAATAGCTGATTTATATACAAGAATTGATAAGCCAAAAGCGGCAGAGTATTATAATGAAAAACTATCAAAAAACTGGGTTGAACCAACAGAGATAAAAGAAGTAAATGTTCCATGGTATAGAGCATTATTTGAATAATATAAAATATTTTAGGAGTTAATTTTAATGGATTTAACAAATTATGATGAATTTCCACAGGAATTACCATTAATTATTGAAGATGAGGTATTTTTATACCCATTTATGATTGCACCACTTTTTTTAAATAATAAGACAAATATTAGTGCAGTTGAAAAAGCAATAGATGAAAACAAATTGGTAATTGTAGCAGTTAGTAAAGATGGGCAAGAGAGCCAAGATAGATTTGATGGACAGTTTTATGATGTTGGTGTAATAGGTAATATTATGAGAAAAGTATCTCTGCCTGATGGTAAAATCAAGGTACTTTTTCAAGGTTTAGCAAAGGGAAGAATTAGTGAGTTTAAAGAGTCTAATCCTGAAGTTTGCCAAGTAGAGTTAATAGAAACAAAACCTTATTCACTAGAGGGTGTTTCATCTATATTAAATATACTAAGAGACAATGTAGGAAAATTATCTAAAATCAATACAAAATTTCCAGTTGATTTGATAAAAACAATAGATGAAAATAATGATGCAGTTAGAATTGCAGACTTAATCTCTTCTGTTTTAAAAGTAACAAAATCACAAGCTTATAAACTATTTTCACAAACTGATATCGAAGCTAGATTAGTAGCTATTATCGAGATAATTCAAAAAGAGATAGAAAACTTTAAAATACAAAAGGATATTACTCAAAAAGTAAACTCTAAGATTGAAAAAACTCATAAAGACTATTTTCTAAAAGAGCAGATAAAAGCTATACAGCAAGAACTAGGTACTGGAAATAAAAAAGATGAAGAGGTAAAATCTTATACAAAAAGATTAAAAAAACTTAAACCTTTTATGGGCAAAGATGCATTTAAAGAGACTAAAAAACAAATTGAAAAACTTTCTCGTATGCACCAAGATTCGCCAGATGCATCACTTTTACAAACTTATGTAGAGCAAGTTTTAGATATACCTTTTGGTCAATATTCTGATGAAAAAATATCTGTTGATGCCGTTGAAAAACAGCTAAATAAAGATCACTATTCCCTAGAAAAAGCAAAAGAGAGAATTTCTGAATATTTTGCTGTAAAACAGCTTTTAGAGCAAAGAGAAGTTAAAAGTGAAAAAGCAAGAGGTACAGTTTTATGTTTTGTTGGACCTCCAGGTGTTGGTAAAACTTCATTGGCAAACTCTATTTCAAAAGCACTTAAAAGACCTCTTGTAAGAGTAGCATTAGGTGGTATGGAAGACGTAAATGAACTAAGAGGGCATAGACGAACATATGTTGGAGCAATGCCAGGAAGACTTGTAAAAGGTTTAGTTGACGCTAAAAAAATGAACCCAGTAATGGTTCTTGATGAAATAGATAAATTAGGAGCAAATCACAGAGGTGATCCAACTGCTGTTATGCTTGAAGTTTTAGACCCTGAGCAAAATAATGAGTTTAGAGATTTATATTTGAACTTTGCAATAGATTTATCACAAGTGATATTTGTATCAACTGCAAATGATGCTAGAAGAATCCCCGCAGCTCTTAGAGATAGAATGGAGTTTATAGATATTTCATCTTATACACCAAATGAAAAATACCATATTGCAAAAGATTATCTTATCCCTCAAGAGTTAGAAAAACATGGACTTAAAAAAAGTGAAGTAAGTTTAAGCAAGCCAACTATTGAAGCAATTATTGGTAAATATACTAGAGAAGCTGGGGTGCGAAATCTAAGACGAGTATTTGCTAAACTTTTTAGAAAATCTGCTAAAAAAATCTTATCAGAAGATATAGCAAAAGTTTCAATAAATACACAAAACCTAAAACACTATTTAGATAATCCAGTATTTGAAATAGACCCAGCTGATAAAAAGAACATGGTTGGAGTTGCAAATGGTTTGGCATGGACTGCTGTTGGTGGAGATGTTTTAAAAATTGAAGCTATAAAACTTAAAGGGAAAAGCAATTTAGTAGTTACAGGAAACTTAGGTGATGTAATGAAAGAATCATCAAGAATCTCTTATTCAGTTATAAAAGTTTTAATTGATGAAGGTAAACTAAAAATTGATGATGAACTTATTCCTAAATTTTTAAAAGAAAAAGATGAGGATGTTAAATTAGAGCCAAGTGAAGTTTACAAAAGATATGATATCCACTTACATATTCCAGAAGGTGCAACGCCAAAAGATGGTCCAAGTGCTGGTATAACTATGGCTTTAACTATTGCTTCAATTTTAAGTAACAAAGAGATTAAATCTGATATTTGTATGACAGGTGAGTTAACACTTACAGGAAAAGTTTTACCAATAGGTGGATTAAAAGAGAAGTTAATTGCTGCTTTTAAAGCTAAAATGAAAAAAGCATTAATTCCAAGAAAAAATTACGAAAGAGATTTGGAAGATATTCCAGCTGAAGTTAAAAAAGCTTTAGAGATTATGCCTGTAGATAAAATAGAAGATGTTTTAAAAGAGGGTTTAGTATAGTCTTATGTCGGGCAAATATAGAAGAGATAGCCAAGTAGTAAATAACTTTTTTACCTTGGTTTCTATTGTAATTATTGCAATAGTAATAACTCTTTATTCTAAATATGGCCCAAAAGTGAAAACCCCTTCTAGAGTACACTCAAATTTAGAGTGTCAAAAAACAACTTCAACAATTGATAAAATCACATCGCCATCTTTATTAAAAGATGCTAAATATTATATGGAAAATGGATTATATGTTTTAAATGGTGGTTTTATTAAACCAAGATTTGGGAAGTTTTATTTAAAAGATGAGATTACTATTGAAGAAGCAAATGATTTTTTTAAATTAAAAATTGCAATTGTTCAAAAAGAAAATCCAGTTAAATATCTAAATATAAAATATGAAATTATAGAGAATGATAAGAATGACCCAAGAAAAAAAGATGCATATAGTAAATCTTATGCTGGAACTATTCTGAGTTCTTTTAGAATAAATGGTAAAGAGGCTTTTATGATGAAAACAGATTTTTTAGAGTATGATAAAAAAGATATAAAAAATAGAATAGATTGTATTATAGAGGCTTTTAAACACAATGCAAAATAATAAACTACTAACTGTTTCAAATTTCATTATCCTAGTTACTATTTTAATGTACATATTACAAACTAATATGGATAATGGCTCTTTATTTTTAGGACTAAATATATTTTTTCTAGAAGCAAATCTTTGGTATCAACCACTATCTAGTATGTTTGCACATGGTGGAGTAGGGCATATTTTGATGAATATGTTTGTACTTTTTCAATTTGGTAATTTAATTGAAAAGTATAGAGGTGTAAAAACCTTTTTAATACTTTATTTTATAGGTGGTATTTTAACTTCATTATTAAGTTTTGCTTTTATGCAGATGATGGGATTTAATCACAACTTAGTTGGGGCATCTGGAGCTATTTGTGTACTTTTAGGTTATGTTGCACTTGTTGATACCTATCAAAGAAATGGTATTATTACTTGGATTATTCTTATTTCTATAGTACCAGTTTTAATAGGACTTCCAGTTGCTTGGTATGCTCACTTAATAGGACTAGCTGTTGGATTTAGTTTAGGAAAATTTTTAAGATAATTAGTTCATAAAATATGTAACTACACCCATAACTGCTAATACAGCAAAAATAGTAATAAATATCTCTTTTAATTTTACAGTAGGATTTAATATTCCACAATATGGACATCGTCCTATTTTGGCCTTTACTTCACTTTTACAGTTTCTACAAGATTCGATTTTTTATCCTTTTTGTTATGTGAAATAATAGCTAATTTTCTTTCAAAATGACATATAATCAATATACAATGAAAAAAAAAGATAGAATAGTTTTATGATATTACATTTAGATATAGATTGTTTTTTTGTTTCTGCACATCGAACTCGTGATAAAAGTTTAATGAATATACCTACTGCTGTAGGAGGACGAAGCAATCTTAATATATTTTCAAAAAGCAAACATAAACGTGTAGTAAGTGATAGTAATGGAGCTTTTGTAAGCTCAATAGTTAGTGAGCAAGATCCAAATGCCCAAGAGTATTTTAAAGATGAAAATGGACGAATTAGAGGTATTATTACTACTTCTTCTTATGAGGCTAGGGCTTTTGGTGTTAAAACTGCTATGAGTGTAAATGAAGCCTTAAGACTATGCCCACACCTTAAAATGATTGCTCCTAATTATCCTTTATATCATGAACTCTCTTATAAATTATTGCAGTTTTTAGAATATGAAACACCACAAGTAGAACAGTTTAGTATAGATGAGTATTTTGCAGATGTTACAGGATGGGTGGAAGATAAAGATGTTGAAATCTTTGCCAAAAGATTAAAAGATAAGATTGAAAAAATCTTTGATTTACCTATTTCTATTGGTGTTGCAAAAAGTAAATATTTATCAAAATTGGCAACAGAGTATGCAAAGCCCCATGGAGTTAAGGTAGTATTTGAAGATGAAGTTAATGATTTTATAAAAGATATTCCAATAGAAAAATTCCCTGGTATTGGGCAAGGTTATCAGATGCGATTAAGAGCTCACAATATAAAAACCCTTGGACAAATAAGAGAAAAAAAACATATTTTTTATGCTTGGAAAAAACCGGGTATTCAGCTTTATAATCGTGTATGTGGAATAAAAGACTTTGTCTTGGAAAAAAAAGCAGCTTCAAAATCAATAGGAATAGGTAGAAGTTTTGACCCTATAAATAATCGAGAAGAGATAAAACGACGAATTATTATATTGGCAAGGTATCTTGCTTTCTTAGTTTTTAAAAAAAGAGTAAATCCCCAAACCTTTTTTATAAAAATCAAATACGAGTTTGATTCTAAATCTAAAAGTTCATTTTCTACAAACCGATTATTTAGTGAAAAGTTCTTTAAAGATGAGATTATCAAAATGTTTAATGCAAATGATATTCACCCCACACATAGTATCATCCAATTAAATATAACAGTAAGTAATTTTATGGAACAAAAAATGGATAGTTTTAATCTTTTAGAGTATGAGAATGATTTAAAGAAAAAGCAATTAAACAATAAACTCAATGAATTAAGAGATAAATTCGGGGTAGATATAATTAAAAATGCAACAGAACTTTGAGATAATTTAAGAGAAAAAAAAAGAAATAAAGTAGTATAATTCTAAAAAAACAATAAAGAGAAAAGATGAATAAAAATAAAGAGATTGTAAAATCTTATTATGAAAACCTTTGGAATAAAAAAGACAAATCATATATTGACAAACTTTTTGATGACAAGATACTTTTCAGAGGTTCACTAAATATAGAAACAAACGGTAAAAAAGAGTTTGAAGAGTACTTTGATATGATTTTAGGTGCTATTCCAAATCTATACCATGGTGTTGAGCTAATGGTTGCTGAGAATAACTTAGTAAGTGCAAGAGCAATTTACAATGGAACTCATATGGGAAAACTTTTTGATTTTGAAGCTACAAATAATAGAATAAGATATTATGGTGCTTCATTTTTTAGAATTGAAAATGATAAAATCAAAGAAATATGGGTATTGGGTGACTTAAACTCATTGTATAAACAGTTGAGTAAATAATGAAATATAACGAAATTAATGATTTTCATCGTATTGATATTGAAAATGAGGCTCATCCTTCAGTATTTTTCAAAGATGAAAATTATGATTTGTTTATATTTAGAATGCCACAACTAATAAATAATAGACTAGTTCCTATTAGTAAAGCTTTTATTATAACTGATAAGTCATACTTTTATTTTGATAAAGAGAGTAAAGAGTTTGTAGACTTACAGAGTGTTGATGGCTTTTATAAGTATTTAAATAATGATATAGATTCAATCTTAAAAATTATAAATGGATATATTGAAGAAATAGAACTTATAGAAGATAATTTCTATGAAAATAAAATTGATAAAAACTTCAATAAACAGTGGTTTTCATATAAAAATGACTTTATAAAAATAAATAGAATTTTATTTAAGTGTGTGGAAGTAATAACAATTTTGATTAGTCATTATAGAAAAGATGATGATTATTTAGAGAGAAACTTTGAAGATATGCAAGAACACTTACAACGAGCACATAGAAATTCTGGTATGCTATTAGAAAAGCTTGATGCTTTACATAATTCATATTTAGTAGAAAATAATGAGCAAATGAATAGGACCGTTTATATCCTAACACTTTTGTCAGGTATATTTTTACCTCTAAATTTAATTGTTGGATTTTTTGGGATGAACACTACCTCTTTACCCTTTACTCAAGGAGATGGAGGAACATTGTTAGTTATAAATACGCTATTTATTTCAGCAATAATTTCTACACTTTTAGTATATTTTATTAAAAAAAGGTAAAGTCTATTTACCTTCTTCTAAATAAAGTTGAGTCAGTATTAATAACATTGTATCGATAGATTTTTTTGTAGTTGTCTCTTCAACAGTATGGTAGCCAATAGTTGGAATTTGTAAAGTTGTACCTTGTATTTCACCTTCTGTTGCATCAATTATTCTTCCAAGTTCTGTAACACCAAGTGAACCTTTAGTCCCTGCTGTTGCCATAAGATTTTCTAAATAAGCATCTTTATAGTGGTAATTTATATTGTTTTCTATAACTATTTTTTTAATTTTAGCCTCTAGGGGTGATTTAAATTCTGCATTTTCATCTTTATTTCTTAGTACAATATCTAGGTGAGTTATATCATCTACTTTGCTATATGGACTTGTATCTAAAACTAATAGTTCATCTGTAGTTATATCAAATCTTCTAAAATATTCAAGTAAAAATCTCCAGCTTTTTCCAGCCTCTTCACTTGCTGTAAAAAATGCAGTTCCTTGATAACCTACATGATACATGTATATCATAATAGCTATTGATATAACATTATCAAGTTGGGCTGATACTAAACCATTATCATCTATTTCTAGAGTATCTGTAAAGGCAATGGCAGTTCCTGGTAAAAGATGCTCAAGTCCATCTATTTTAAATATAATATTTTTTCTTCTTGTACATAAAAAGGCATCTTTTATAACACCCATTCCTAAGTAACTTCCAGACCAAGGTTCATATGCTTGAACTTTTTGTTCCATAAATCTCATCTCAAAGTTTTTAAGTAGTTTTTCAGAGTTAGAGTTTCCTCTAAGGTCAGCTTGGTTTTTTGCTATAAAAGCTGCATATTGAAACTCATTGTGTCCTGTACAAATAAGTCCATGTCTATCAGCATGTCCAGAAATATAACCACTTTGTGGATCATTTCCTTTTGCAACTAATACGCCATCATAATATTCAACATTTAAATCCAACTCTTCAAGTTCTCTTTTTACCCTCATAAAAAAAGGGTGTTCAGCACCTACAACACTTGGTGTTCTAATTAGCTGTTTTAAAATATCGTAAAACTTTTCCATTATTCTATTATCTCTTCATTGTTTAATTCGTAAAATTCACTTTGTTTTACGGCATCTTCATTAAAATATTCCATTTTATCTTCTGCAATATTTAAATTACTAAATTTTGCTATGTGAAAAATAGCATCTCCTTCTTGTACTAAAGGGATTTGTGATTTTCCAATTATTATACCATCAAAAGGTGATAGTATTTCAAAGCTATTATCATCTAAAGGTTCATCAATATAAGCAATTATTTCATTCTCTTTTACTATTTCACCTAGTGCTTTTATTGTTCTTACCATTCCACTTTCATTGGCTCTAATCCATCTGCTTGCTTTTGAAGTGATAGGCTTTTTTGTATTTTTTCTTATGACTTTTGGAAGCATACCATTTTCCCTAAGAACATTTATTATACCTTTTACACCAACCCTTATACAACTTTCATCAAATCTTAGAGCTTCTCCTGCTTCATAAAGTAGTATTGGTGTTCCCATCTCTTGAGCTTCTGCTCTTAATGATCCATCTCTTAACTCAGAGTGTAGAACAACAGGTGCCCCAAAAGCATGGGCAAGTTTTAAAGTATACTCATTATTCAAATTTGTTCTAACCTGAGGTAGGTTTGATTTATGAATAGAACCTGTATGTAAATCAATTCCTAAATCACATTTTGAAACTATTTCATCAAAAAATATTTTTGCAATTCTACTTGCAATTGAGCCTTTTATACTTCCTGGAAAACTTCTATTTAAATCCCTTCTATCAGGTAGGTATCTAGACAGTGTCATCACTCCATAAACATTTACAATTGGTGCAAATATTATTGTCCCTTGGAGTTTTTTTAGAATACTTAGCTTTCTTAATCTTCTAATTATTTCAATACCATTTAATTCATCCCCATGAATTGCGGCACTTATAAAAACAACAGGTCCATCTTTTTTACCTCTTACAACTCTTATTGGAAGGTTTGTAGGAGTATTATAAAGTTTTGGTAACTCTAAATTTATTTTTACTTCTTTACCTTTTGGTATAATCGTATCACCAATTACAAAATGGTCATTTTGCATATAATCTAAGCTCCAATGTTATCTTTTTTTATTTTTCTTTTTTTAGTGCTTTCTTGAGATCTTGGTGTTACACTTTTTTCTATATAATCCATGATTTTACTTGCAATATCAATATTAGTTGACTTTTCAATTCCCTCTAATCCAGGACTTGAGTTTACTTCCATAACTAGTGGTCCTCTTGATGATGGTATCATATCAACTCCACAAACACCAAGTCCCATAGCTTTTGCTGCTGCTATTGCAGTTGATTTTTCTTTTCTAGTTAATTTATGTGCAGTAGCACTTCCACCTTGATGAAGGTTTGATCTAAAATCACCTTCAGCTCCTTGTCTTTTCATAGCGCCAACTACTTCACCATTTACAACAAGAACTCTAATATCAGCACCACCTGCTTCTTCTATGTACTCTTGAACAAGTAAGTTTACATCCATACCATAAAAGGCATCAAGTACAGATTTTGCAGCTTTTTCACTATCAACTAAAACAACACCCACACCTTGTGTTCCTTCTAAAATTTTTAAAACTAATGGAGCCCCACCTGATAGTGCTATTACATCTTTTGCACTTGATTTATTTGAAGCAAAAACAGTTTTTGGCATATCTACACTATTTTTTGATAGAACTTGCAAACTTCTAAGTTTATCTCTACTTCTTGCAATGGCTAAGTTTCCTGAGGTACTAAAGACTTCCATCATCTCAAAGTGTCTCACCATAGCAGTTCCATAAAAAGTCCTACTAGCTCCAATTCTAGGTATTATTGCATCTGGAGTTGGTAATACTTGTCCCAAATAATTTATAACTAGTTCACCCTTCATTATTTCAATAGTACATTTTAGATAATCAATTACTTTAACTTCCCAATTTTTTGCTTGTGCTGCTTCAACCAATCTTCTTGTTGAATATAACTCTTTATTTCTTGATAATATATAGACTCTCATTATAAACTTTCCTCTTTTTTATTACATAAATACTCTTGGGCAACATCAACAATAAATCTTCCTTTTAAAAATCTTTTTCCAATTAACATAGGAAATTTCATATCAGCTCTATTTGTAAGTGAGATAACACTTTTATATTTTTTACCAAAAAATTCTACTCTAACTTGTATTGATGGCCTAATTTGTACTGTACCATTTGAACTTTTAACTTGTTTAATCTTATACAGTGGCAATGTTAATCTTTTGCCATGATATGAAGGATGAACTTCATCTAACAAAGTAAAACTTACTTCACCATTTTCAATTAGAATATCATCACAATGCAAGGCATTTGAATCAGCTCCTGTATCAACTTTTGCATCTAAATCAAACAATTCTAAGTCAAGAATTGAAATACTCTCTTTTCTTCCAATTATCTTTTTCTTGATGGGATGTCCTTTAATATTTTTAAAAATTATATCATAGTTTGGGGTAAAATAATGGGAGTAATTAGATTTTTTATAAATGAACCGGTAGTTAGTAAGTCTATTTTATTTTGGTGCAGATGATGAGATTTGAACTCACACGACTTTCGCCACGAGCCCCTCAAGCCCGCGTGTCTACCATTCCACCACATCTGCATAAAAAAGAGTTAGAATTATATCTAGTTATTCTAAAAAATAAGTTATATTTGAATACTTTAATTTTGAACATAAAAAAAGGGCCAAGAGAAAACTCTTGACCCTTTTTATCTATTAAATCTGTAGATTTAAAGACTACCCTAAGAATGGGTTTGCATATAATGCAATCATAGCAACAACAAGTGCATAAATAACTTGTGCTTCGATCATCGCTAAAGCAATGAACATTGTTGTCATTAATTTTCCACCAAGACCTGGGTTTCTAGCAGTACCAGCAATAGTTGCAGCAGCAGTATTACCCATACCAATAGCACCACCAAGTGCAGCAAGACCTAAACCAATACCAGCAGCTACTACAGAGTAAGCTTTTAAAGTTTCGTTTGCAACTGAACCTTCAGCAGCAAAAGCAACACCAGCGATAGCTAGCATTAAAAGAACGATTTTTTTCATTCAAGATTCCTTATAATATATTTTATTTCAAAGTCCGTTCGGATAGCGTAACCACAGAAAATCTGTAGCAATACTTACATAAATGCAAATATTTCCCTACTTAACACTTTGTTGGGTTGTATTATACATCCCCTTAGGTTAAAATTTCTTTATTTAGGTGATTAATATTAAAGTAGTATTACCATATGTAACAATATACTAAATTAAATGTTCTGGCTCGTGTAAGTAAAAACCTTGTGAGTACTCAATATCCAATGATTTTATTGTTTCTAAAACCTCTTTTGAGTCTACAAACTCTGCAACAACTTCTAATCCTAACTGCTTAGCAAAATTTACAATAGTAGATACAGTAATAAAAATATTTTTATCTTTATGTATATTTCTTATGAGTGAGCCATCTATTTTTAGAATATCTACGTTTAAGTTGATGATATACTCAAAGTTAGAATATCCTGTACCAAAATCATCAATTGCAATTTTAGCACCAATTTCTTTCATCTTTTTGATAAATGAGGATACTTTTTCAAATTGATTTATTTGTTCAGACTCTACAATTTCTAAGATAATTTGATTATTTGTTTTTGTTTGTAATATTGTATCAAGTAGGAATTGAATTGTTTCATCATTTGTTATATCTTGCATTGATAGGTTTATTGAAAACATATTTTCTTTATCTTTAAAATAATCACAAGCTTGTTTTATCATCATTCTTGTCATCTCATGATAAAGTCTTGCTTTTTTTGCATGTTCTAAAAAGAAATATGGAGACAATATTTTTCCATCTTCAGTTTTAAGTCGCATTAGTGTTTCATATTTTATTTCACCTGTTTTATTATTGACGATTTTTTGTCCGTAAAGCAGGATTTTATCATTACTTAGTGCAGTTTTTATATTTTTTGTTAGTTCAATTTTTTGGGCTAAAAGTCTTTTACTATCTTGTTCTAGGTTTATGATAAGTTCTTTGTTTTTTTCTTTTGCTTGCATTAGTGCCATTTCAGCCTCTACAAGTAGCCACTCTCTTCCACTTGAAATTCCAATTGAAAATGATAAATTTAAAGTATGATTATCATGTATTATGGGATTTGTTTTTATACTATCTAAAAACTCTAATGAGAGCTCTTTTAAAGATTCAATTGTAAAGTTTCCTGAAGCTAAAATACCAAAAATATCTCCACTAATTCTATAAACATTTATATTAAAATTATTCAGTTTTAATAATTTTTGTGAAAACTCTTTTAATATATGATCTCCAACTTCTATTCCATATGTATCATTTATATCTCTAAAGTGATTTATGTTAACAATTGCAAGTTTTGGGAATAAGAATGTTTTTGAATCTCCAATTAGTTTTTGCCTATTTGGTAAACCTGTTAAGTCATCAGTTAACTGTTTTGTGATTATTTTATCTTTTTCGTATAAAGAAGTTATGTCATTTCTAATACCAATATACTCTGTTATATTTCCTTCATAATCTAAAATAGGAATAATAGTAGAATCAACATAATATATGCTTCTATCTTTTCGTCTATTTGAAACAATACCTTTAAATATATTTTTACTTTTTAAGGTATCCCACATAATTTTGAAAAACTCTTTTGTATTTGCAGGGTCTCTTATGATATTGTGGTTTGCCCCTAGTAATTCATCTTTTGAATATCCTGAGATTTCACAAAATTTACTGTTTACATAGGTAATAATACCTTTTGTATCTGTTTTTGAAACAATAGAGCTTTCATCAATAGCTTTTTTATACTCTTCTAAAAGTAAAAGAGTATCTTTTATCTCAAAATCGCCACTATCTTTTAATATGTAATTTAATTTTTCTATTTGTGAATAATCATTTTTTAACTCTGTATTTTTATTTTGGATATTTAATTCTTTCTCTTTTACTTGGGATATATCTCTCCAAGTAACGAGTAGTATCTCTTTTTGTTTAAGAGTTAGTCTTTTTAGTGTGACTTCAACCCAAAATTCTTTCTCTTTTAAATCTTTGTGTAGCCATTCAAATCTAGCAAAGCCATTTTTATAACATTGCTCAAAAATAACGTCTGCTTTTTCACTTGAAAGTTGTCCATCTGGTTGGTATGTTGGAGATATTTGAGAAGGATGAATATTATATAGTTCACTTTTGCTCTTCATTTGAAGTATTTTTAGTGCTGCTTTATTACAATACATAAAGTTTTGTTCAACTATAAATAAAACTGGATCAATGTCATTTTCCAATATATCATTATAATAGTCAATGTTCTCAATCATATTTTTAAATGAATCCAAAATCCAAAATCCTAAATGTATTATTTATATTATATAAATGTATCAAAATAAACTTAATAATATTATTAAAGTCACTCTTTATGCATAATAAATAATTTTTTATTTGATTGTAGTTTAAATATTGTATAGTATAATTATAAATATTTTATTTTGAGGTTAAATTATGAAAAAACTTTTTTTTGGACTTACATTTTTGATTCTTATTTTGCTTGGTGCAGTGTATGCGCTACTTTTTACATCAACAGGAAATAGCATTGTTGCTTCTATAGTTGAAAGTAAAGTAAATAATGAGAAAGTTATAAACTTTAAGATAAATAAGTTTTTATTAACAACGAAAGAGATTGAATTTGATTCAACAATTGATGATAACTCAAATATAAAGATTATTGGGGATTTATCCTTATTCTCAAAAACAGTGGATATCAAATTTGATATCAATATTAAAGATTTATCTAAATTACAAAGGTTTACAAATCAGAAACTAAATGGAAGTTTCAGTACAAGTGGAAGTTTTAAAGGTGATAGCACTTCAGCAAAACTTGAGGGTAGTAGTGATATTTTCAAAAGTAAAACAACTTATGATATAGACTTAGAAAATTTTGAGCCATCAAATATTTTATTTAATGTGAAAAGTGCAAAAATAGATGAAATACTGCACCTAATCAATAAACCAAGATATGCCATGGGAAATCTTGATATTAATGCAAATATTAGTAATGCAAAACTTGAAAACTTAAATGGAGAGATTCTTACTAAAATAACAAATGGATTGATTACAAATAGTTTAGTTAATAAAGATTTTAATACTAAGCTTATTAAAAAATTGAATTTCAATGGTACTATTAAAACGAATTTAGAACCTTTTAAAGCTTTATCAAAAGTTGATGTATATACTTCTATGGCAAATCTCTTTGTAAAAAAAGCTGATGTAAACTTAAAAAATATGAACATAAAAAGTGATTATTTCTTAAAAGTTGATGATTTATCTAAACTTTTTGATGTAACTCAAACAAAGATGAGAGGAAATATTGGAATTGCAGGTGATATTAAAAAAGATAAAGATTTACTTGTAAATGGATATTCTGAATTATTAGAAGGGCAGTTGAAATTTAAACTTTTAAATAATGATTTTAGTGCAAACATAGATAATGTTGAGATACTAAAAGTTTTACATATGCTTTATTATCCAGAAATATTTACTTCTAAGACAAAATTAAAACTTGATTATAATATTGCAAAAGAGAATGGTGATTTAACTGGGGATTTAATAAATGGACAATTTAAGAAAAATGAGTATTCTACTATTATAAGTAGTCTTGCTAGATTTGATCTTACAAAAGAGGTTTATGAAAATATTGACTTAAAAAGTAATATCAATAAAAATATAATAAAATCAACAATAAAAATGAATAGTAAATTATCACAAATAGAGGTTAACCCTTCAGTAATAGATACGAAAAACAGTATTATTGATGCTTTGGTAATAACACAAATAAAAGGTATAAAATTTGATACAAAGATATCAGGAGATTTATCTAACCCTAGTGTTAAAGTTGATACAAAAAAACTTTTAGAAAGTGGAGCAAAACAAAAAGTCAAAGAAAAAATTCAAGATACTATTGAGAAAAAACTTGGTGACAAAGCAGGAAATATATTAAAAGGTTTTTTTAAATAATTTTAATGGGATAATATTAAGTCTATTATCTCATTGCTATTTTTTGCATTGGACAGTGCAATTTGAATTATTGTTTGTTCTTCATTTAAAATTTTTATATTATTATCATTTAGTTTTTTTATAATTGTCTTTGAATCAATTTTGAATACTCCTGATAAATTATTGATAGATGTGTTGATTATTGTAGAATAGAGTTTTTCATCTATTTTTTTATCTTGTAATAAAAATGATGAAGATGCAAAAGTAATAATTGTAGCAATTGTTATTAGTAAAAATTTTATTTTCATTTGAAATCCTTATATATACAACATTATAAGGGATAAGAATTAACGAATAGTTTTAAATAGTTAACAAAAAGTTAATTATATAGGTAAAGGAAAAAATATGGAACAATTAAAAAGAGTATTAGTAACTGGTGGAAATAAGGGAATTGGCTTAGCGGTAGTTAAAAAATTTATAGAATTAGATTATGAAGTAATTGTTGTTGCAAGAGATTTTTCAAACTTTGAACTTAAAGATAATCTAAAAGTTAAATGTATAGAGTATGACTTGTCAAATATGCAAGGATTAAAAGTTTTAGTTGAGCAAATAGGAGAAATAAGTACTTTAATCAATAATGCTGGATATATGCAGCCAAAATATACATATGATAACTATCCACTAGAAGCAAAAGAGCATATTATGAATGTGGACTTGTATGCCCCTGTTGAACTTATAACACTATTTTGTGAAGATATGAAAAAAAGAAACTATGGAAGAATAGTTAATACAGCTTCAATTGCTGGACAAATAGGTCATCCTGATATTTGGTATGGGATTGCAAAGGCTGGAATTATAAATGCTACAAAGATATTTGCAAAGCTACTAGGAAGTTATAATATCACTGTAAATTGTATAGCACCAAGTCCAGTTGAAACTGATATGCAAAAAGACAATTCCCAAGAGAGAAAAGAAGAGTTTAAAAAAGCAGTTCCATCGGGAAGATTTGCAGAACCCCAAGAAGCAGCTGAAGTTATAGTTTGGTTAGCTACTTCTTGTCCAGAGTATGTAAATGGGACAACAGTTGATTTTAACAACGGTTCGTATGTGAGATAAAATCAAAATAAATATATTTTTAAATAAGAGTTCAAAGAGGTGTTTCTTTATGGTATAGTGATATACAGAAAGGCTCCTCTTGAATCAATTATTAAGTAAATTATGGTTTCAAGTAATAATTGGAATGATTTTAGGAGTAATCTTTGGACTTATATTATCTCCTAGTGCATTTGCTTTAGTAGATGAAAAAATAGCTTATGCTATTGCTCCTTGGATTGCACTTTTAGGAAATATATTTTTAGCACTTATTAAGATGATTGTAATTCCTCTTGTAATGAGTTCAATTATTTTAGGAATCACAAGTGCTGGTAATGTGGAAACATTAAAAAGTTTAGGCTATAAAATAGCTCCATATTTTGTATTTACTACAATTGTTGCCGTTACTTTAGGGATATTTATAACATATCTAATCCATCCTGGAACTTATGTTTCAAGTGATATAATAAATCAAGTAGTACCCACAACTGTGCAAGTAGTAAAAGAGGTAAAAGAGATTTCAGTACCTGATATGATAGTTGACTTGATTCCAATAAGTACAGCAAAAGCAGAACTCGATGGAAATATATTAGCCTTTGTTGTTTTAGCTATATTTATTGGGGTTGCTTTAATGAATATAGAAGAGGAAGATGCTAGACCTTTAAAAGATTTGGCAAAATCTCTTCAAGCTTTTTCTATGAAAGTTGTAGATTGGGCGATGAAACTTGCTCCTTATGCAGTCTTTGGTCTTTTGTGCAATATCACTATTAAAATAGGTTTTGATGCAATCTCTTCCATGTCTATGTATGTCTTAACAGTAATTTTAGGATTGTTATTACTTTTGTGCTTTTATTTGATAATGGTATATTTTGTTGCAAAAATAAAACCTCTTGATTTTTTAAGAAAAATTAGAGAAGTTCAGTTATTGGCTTTCTCAACTTCCTCTTCTGCTGCTGTTATGCCATTATCTATGAAAACTGCCGAAGATGAATTGAACATTCCAACCCCTATTTCAAAGTTTGTTATACCCTTAGGAGCAACAGTAAATATGGATGGAACTGCACTTTACCAAGTGTGTGCTGCTATATTTTTAACACAACTTTTTGGTATAGATTTAAGCCTTGTTGAGGTAATAATTTTAGCTTTTACAACAGTTGGTGCATCAATTGGAGCTCCGAGTACTCCAGGAGTTGGTATAGTTATACTTGCAACAATATTGCAAGGAATTGGTGTACCAGTTGAAGGAATAGCACTAATACTTGGAGTTGATAGAATACTTGATATGTGTAGAACTACCATTAATGTAACAGGGGATTTAACAGCAACTTTGGTTATGAAAAAATTGACAAATATAAGTACTAAAGAGGTGGCTAAAAAGATATCAGCCCTTTAGTTTATATATTAAATTTCTTAGAAATTTTAATGTTGTTTAAGATTTTTACGGCAATTATTGTAAGGATAGTTCCAATTATAATAGATAAACTTATATGCTCTTTTAGGAAAATAATACTTAAAATAATAGCAAATAATGGAACTAAAAATATAAAAGAACTAACTTCATTGGTTCCAAGTTTTTCTATTCCTACAAAGTATATTGTTGTGGCAAAAGTTGTAGAGATAACAGCAATACTTAAAACATTAAGCCAAAATATCCAATCAAAAGATGCATAGTTTATATTTGGTATATCAACAAAAAATATCAAAACTATAATAGTCGTAACAACATACATATATAAAGTAAATACCATAGGTGAAATTTTAGTTGCTTTTGAACTGGTTATTGTAAGAATTGGCCAAAGAATTGATGCCAAAACAAAATAAACATTTTTTTGTGAAAATATCTCTTCTAGTGAAAAAGACCAAATATTTAGCATGGTAAGAACTCCTGCACCACCAAGAATCAAAGCAAAAATATCTTTTTTTTCTATTTTTCTGTTAAAAAATAGTGCCATAATCAAAAAGGTATTTATTGGAATCATTGTTGTAACTAAAGCTCCCCCTAAACTTGCTGTTCCAAATTTTGTTCCAAGAAAATAACACTTCATATAAGCTATCATCACAATCGACGCAATAAGAACTAAAATAAAACTTTTTAGGTTTATATAAAAGCTTTTTTTCATATATAATAAAATTGGAAGTAGGGTAATTATTGTAAATATATTTCTAAAAAAAATCATCTCATATTCATTTATATATGCACTTAATACTTTTGCACTAACCCACGATGCTCCCCATCCAGCCATTGCAAAGAACATAAGAACATAAAAAATATTTTTGTTTTGGTCTGTCATTTTAAATCTTTCTAAATTTATAGGGGCAATTGTACAAAAAAAAATTGATATTTTATAGAATAATATTGCTATTTTTTTGTAAAATAGAAGGGGTATATCCAAAATATTTTTTGAAGTTACGTGAAAAGTGAGATTGATCATTGAATCCTACATTAACACTTGCTTCACTAATTGATAGACCTTTTTTGATTAAATTATTTGCACGGTTTAGTCTTTCATTTACAATAAAGGCATGGGGCGTTAATCCAAAATCTCTTTTAAATATTCTTAAAAAATGGTATTTACTAAGATCTACATTATTTGCTAGCATCTCAAGGGTAAAGTTTGTATCTATTGAGTCATTTATAAATTCATATGTTTGTTTTATCATCTTTTTATCTTCAAAAATTTCTTTATCATTTTTTGTATATAAGGTTGAATCAAAAATTAAACTTGAAAGGGCATCTATTAAAAGGGCTTCAACTAATATTTCATCTTCTTTATTAAAATATGCATAAAAAAAGTTATGGAGTTTTGAAAATAGCTTTTTGTTATTAATAATATGTTTTTGAAAATAAGGAATTTTTTTTTCACCAAATATTTCTTCATAAAGATTTGAGATAATTTCTACTGTTGGATAAAAGTTTGCATGTGACCACTCTTTTGATTTACCACCATGTACTTCTCCTGGATTATTTATTCGAACTGAGTATTCATATGAATAAAAACTTTCATTTTTATTGAATACTTTTAAAAACCCTTTATAAGTTAGTCCAATAGTATATGTATCATGGTAATGTTTTGTAAAATCTTCATTTGAATGGTTTACATTTTCAAATAATATGTTATTTAATAATTTAGACATAAGCAAATTATATCTAAAATAAAAAACAAATATAGAAGAAAATTGCTATTTCAATATTTCTTCTAATGTCTCTTTTATTTTAGTCGGATCTGAAAAGTGGTCAAGTTTTGCTTTGAAATTGCCTTCTTTATCAAAAATGTATATATATGATGTGTGTGCAACAGAGTAGTCCATTGCAGAATTTTCAAGTTCTATTTTGCTGTAATAACTTCTATATCTAGAAGTTATATCATCAATATTTTCTTTTGTAGAAGTAGCACCTATAAAGTTTGGATGAAAATATTGTGCATACTCTTTTAAGTTTTTAAGTGTATCTCTGTCTGGGTCTACGCTTATAAAAAGTCCAACAAAATCTTTAGTTTTTTCTTTTGGAAAACTATTCAATGCATGTGCTAAAGAACTCAAAGAAGTAGGGCATACATCAGGACAAAAGGTATATCCGAAATATATTGCTAGGTATTTGCCTTTAAAGCTATCTTTTGTAATCTCACCATCTATTGTATTTACTTTGAAGTCATACTGTTTTTGTTCATTATACTCATCTACATATGGTTTTAATATTGTTATTAAAACAACAGCTACTATAAAACTAACGCCAAGTTTAAAAAATGTATTCATTATTTATCCGTTTTAAATTGGAATCTAGCTCCAATGATTTTATCTAATTTTTCTATTCGTATATCTGCATTCCACTTCATATTTCCAACTGGACAAGTGGGAAGTGTACCTATTGCTTCATAGTTTCCATTTCCAAGGTTTTTAATTGGTAAATTAAAATCTCCCATAAGCATATTTGTTGTATAGATATTTAGATACAACTCATTTAAATCTATTTTATCACTTTTTATTGAAAATTTAATTGATTGCATAAGTGGAATTGATTTTGGATTTATATCAAGTTCAAAAGTAGTTCCATCTTGTATTTGTATACTACAAGAACTTTTATGCAAATCACAAGTGGAAGCTTGAGTGATAAATTTTGCTTCACCTTTAAAAGATTGGTAAAGGGAAGGAAAATCTATCAAGAAATATCCTACTACTACAAAAAGTACAACTGCTACTTGTAGTATTGTACTTTTTATATTGTTAGTTTTTTTTTCTTGAGACATTTATTTAATTACTTCCACATTTTCCTGAACCACAGCTCATGTCTTTTTTCATACCTGAACCACATTTCCCACTACCACAACTCATACCTTTTTTCATATTTTTATTCATCATTCCACCCATTACTGTTTTAATAGGAGCAGTTATAGTTATAGTCTCTCCATTTGAAAACTCAAGTGTATAAGTTACCTCTTCTCCTACTTTTAAAGGCTTATGTAAACCAATTAACATAACATGAAACCCACCTGGTTTAAGTTCTGTTATACCATTTGCTGGAACATCTATTTTAGGTACTTGGTACATCTTCATTACGCCATCTTTCATACTATGTGTATGAAGTTCAACAACTTTAGAAACATCTGATGTAGCTTTTAGGACAGCAATAGTTTTATCTGTATTGTTTTTAACTGTCATAAAGGCAGCTGAGTTTGGTAAACCTGGAGGTGTAGCTCTTATATAAGCATCTTTAACTTCAATATTTGAAGCAAACAGTGTTGATGCACTTAGAAGTGCTAAAAGAAGAAATTTTTTCATTTGTTACCTTTTTTATTTTCTGTATTTTATTATCAAAATGTTAATTTAGTGTTAATTCTTTTTTAGCATGATTAATAGTACACCAGCTACTGCTGCTATAAATGAAGCTGCAAATACTCCAAGCTTAACTGCTGAAATAATTGTTTCATCGAGAAAAGCAAGGTGAGTTATAAAGATTGACATAGTAAATCCAATACCACCTAAAAATCCTACTGCAATTACTTCATACCAAGATATATTTTCTGGTTTTTTAATAAGTTTTAATTTTGTAGCTAAATATGTAAATCCAAATATTCCAATTGGTTTACCAATAATTAGACCAAAAACTACACCTAACACAATCATCAAGTTTGCACTTATTCCTGAAAAGTCTATTAATACACCTGCATTTGAAAATGCAAATAGTGGCATAATAAAAAAAGCAGATAGACCATGTAAATTGTGTTCTAGTCTTATAAGAGGATTTTGTACTTTGTCATAGTTATATGCAATATTTTCTAGGGAGTCTATTTGATGATGATTTAAAACAGGAACAGGATCTATATGTTTTTCAAAATAATTTATATCATCTTTTGTCTCTTTTATAAAATTATGCTCATCAATTTTTGATTTAATTGGAATTGCAAAGGCAAGTAAAACACCAGCAATTGTTGCATGAATCCCAATAGCATGAATATAAACCCAAAGTGCGATACCAAGAATTAAGTAGGGTAATAATTTAGTTACACCTTTTATATTTAAAGCCCAAATTAAAGCATAGATAACCCCCGCATGTAAAAAGTACTCACTATGTATTTCACTTGTATAAACAGTTGCCACAACTAAAACTGCCCCTAAGTCATCCACAACTGCAAGGGCAACTAAGAATAACTTTAGTGCTGGATTTACACGATTACCAAGAAGCATTAATATACCTAATGCAAAAGCAATGTCTGTTGCCATTGGAATACCAAATCCTAAAGGATTATCTGTGTTTAATCCTACATAAATTAGCGCTGGAACTACCATTCCTCCAATTGCTGCAACTATTGGGAAAAGTGCTTTACTTACAGATGATAGCTCTCCCACTAACATCTCTCTTTTTATCTCTAGTCCAACCATTAGAAAAAATAGTGCCATAAGTCCATCATCAATCCAATATGTTAGTGTCATGGAGATATCATGAACTCCAAGACTAATTCCTAATGGCAGATGCCACAGGTCATAATATGCTTGACCTAAACTAGAGTTTGCAACGATAACAGCTGCTATTGTTGCAATAAAAAGTAATATACCACTTAGAGCTTCTTTATTTACAAATCTCTCTAGGGTTATTAATTTATTAATCATTTAAAATTCCTTTTTATAAACATTTTGGACAAATACCTTTTATAATTATATTTTCAATTTTATGATTGACTAATTTGAAGTTTAGTTCCTCATGAATACATTCAATCTTTGAACAGCTTGTACATATAAAGTGTGCGTGATTTGATTTTTTTATTTCAAAATATCTTTTTTTATCATTTGATTCAAATGAATTAATTACATCTTCTTCTTCAAATTTTGTGATATTTCTATAAAATGTTGCTTTATCCATATTTATTGAAATCTTTATCTCTTCATAACATAAGGGTTTTGAAGAGTTTGCAAGTACTTCAAGTATCGACTTTCTGGAGTTTGTTAGCTTTATGTTTTTTTCTTCAATTAATTCTATAATATTGTCCATATAAAATTATAACATATGATTCCTGCAACTAAGTTGCATTAAAGCTTAAAGTTACTAGAATTTCAAAATGCAACTAAGTTGCAAATCAAAATTGGAGTTATTATGAGAAAGATTTTTATTATTAGTTTGTTATTGTTATCATCACTTTATGCACAAAAAATAGTTACTGTTAGTATATTGCCACAAAAATATTTTATTGAAAAAATTGCAATGGATAAAGTTTTTGTAAATGTTATGGTTCAACCTGGAGCTTCTCCAGCATCATATGAACCAAAAACATCACAAATGAAAGATTTAATTAATTCTGAGATATATTTTTCTATTGGTGTGCCTTTTGAAGAGGCTTGGCTAGGTAAATTTAAAGATATAAATAAAAACATGCAAATAATAGATAGCTCTAAAGGTATAAAAAAGATTGCAATTGCTCAACATCATCATGAAGGTGAAGTGCATCATCATAATGAAGAAATTCTAGACCCTCACATTTGGTTAGATCCAATACTTGTAAAAGTTCAGGCAAAAAATATTCTTGATGCACTTGTTCAAATTGATAAAAAAAATAGAAACTTTTATTATGATAATTACAAAAACTTTTTATTTGAATTAGATGCTTTACATTTAAAGTTATCTACCATATTAAAAGAGGTAAAGGGTAAGAGATTTATGGTATTTCATCCTTCGTGGGGCTATTTTGCTAAAAGATATGAACTAGAGCAAGAAGCTGTTGAAAAAGAGGGGAAAGAACCTAAATCTAAAGAGATCATAGCTTTAATAAATGAAGCAAAAGAAGAGGGTATTAAAGTTGTATTTGTAGCTCCTCAATTCTCTAAGAAATCTGCTGAAATTATTGCAAATGGGATTGGTGGTAAAACAATTTTCATAGATCCTTTATCAAATAAATGGAAAGAGAGTCTACTTAATACCTCAATTGAATTGGTAAATAGTTATAAATAATGAAAGTCTTAATTAGTTTAGTTTTAATAGTGCAAACCCTTTTTGGGTGTGCACTTTGCACTATATATTCACCTAAGACAAGTGTTATTCTTGATATTAAAACTGAAAAAGATTTAATAAAAGGTATGGATGTAAAATGGGTATTAACAAAACCTTTTACTGAAACATTAAAAAATGTATATGATGTAAACTTGGACAATAAGTTAGATGAAAAAGAACTGTTAACTATAAAAAACATTTTTCTATCATATGTTAAGCCAAAAAAATATTTGGCACATATTTCTTATGGTAAAAAGATAAATAAAGTAAAGTCAAATATTATAAATGTAAAAGATTTAGATGTCTATATAAAAAATGAAATTTTACATATTCACTACAAAATAAAATTAAATTATAAAATTGTAAAAGATAATATACTATATTTTAATATCGAAGACAAGGAACAATTCTTTTTAATAGAGATTGCTAAAAATAGTTTAAGCTACGATAAACAAGTGTTTAGTGAAGATGTAATTGATTTATATAGTGTTGCATTTAGAATAAAAAAAGAGTTTGTCATAGAAAATAAAGAGGAAACTAAAGAAGTAAAAAAAAACGATATAGCAAAATCAGATGAAAGCTTTTTAATAAAATTTAATAATGAGATTAAAAAAAATCTTTTAGAGATAAAAAATGGTAATTTAATTGCTTTATTCTCACTTTTACTTGTCTCTTTTTTATATGGAGTTGTTCATGCCTTAGGTCCCGGTCATGGAAAATCATTGGCTTTTTCCTATTTTTTGGCTACAAAAAGTTCTTATGTAAAAGCTTTAATTATTTCTCAGTTTACGGCATTTATTCATATTGTTGGAGCATTAGTTTTAGTGTTAATATCTATTTTCATAATAGAGTCTTTTTTTAATAGTTTTGTTAATGATTCTATAAAATTAATCACTCAATTATCTGCTATATTTATTATGCTTTTAGCTTTATACCTTTTATATAAAAAGTATAAAAATAAAAACTCTTCTTATTCATGTTGTAATCATAATCACCAAGAAGAAAATACAAAAAAACAAGATGTGTTTTTTGTATTAACAGCTGGTATTGTACCTTGTCCTGGCACTGTTATATTATTTTTATATGCATTTATTTTAAAAACTTATTTTGCAGTTATTTTAGCTTCTATATTTATTAGTATAGGAATGGGATTAGTTATATTTTTATCAGCATTTTTTAGTATAAAAATAAGTAGGATATCAGATAATTACAATAAGATTAGAAACTTTATAGAGATAGCTTCACCTCTATTTATTTTTATTTTAGGTTTATTATTATTTTTTAATATAAACATATTATAGGGTAGAAAAGGAGAGTTTAGAAACTCTCCCATTCATCACTGCTGTCATTATTAGGAACAATCACTTGTGCTTTTTTTGTTTCTGAAACTTTCTCTTCTTTTTTAGTGTTTATTGGTTCTTTTTTTTCTTGAATAACTTTTTTAGGAGCTTCTTTTTGTGGTGTTTGTTCGCTTTTAGTATTTGTATTGTTTAAGTTTATATTTTTTGCTTGTACACTCTCTTTCCCTTCAAACTCTTTTTCATTTGCATCTCTTACAATGTCATCAGCAATATATTGTGTTTGATCAGCAATATCTTTTGCTTGGTTTGCAATAGACGCATTTTCTTGAGTTTGTCTATCCAATAAACTAACAGCACTATTAATTTGCTCAATTCCCATTTGCTGTTCTTTACTTGCTGATTCAACTCCACCAATCAATTCTAAAGTTTTAGATATATTTTCATTTAATCCAACATAACCTTTAATCATTTTGTCAGATATTATTTTTCCATCATTTGCTTTTAAGGTAGCATTTTCAACTAAAGATTTTATCTCTTTTGCAGCTTCTGCAGATCTTGATGCAAGATTTCTAACCTCTTGTGCAACTACTGCAAAGCCTTTACCTGCTTCTCCAGCTGTTGCTGCTTCCACTGCAGCATTTAGTGATAAAATATTTGTTTGGAAAGAGATTTGATCAATAACTGATATGGCATCACTTATTGCAGTTACTTGCTCATTTATACTATCCATTGCACCAGTTGTTTGAGAAGCTAGTGTTTCCCCTTCATTTGCAGAGTGTTTTAATTCATTTGCATTATTTGCCATAGCAATTACATTTTGAGTATTACTAGTTATATTTGAAGTAATCTCTTCTAATGCAGCAGCTGTTTCTTCAATACTTGCAGCAGCCTCATTTGAAGAACGATTTAAAGTATCAACATTTGATAATAACTCTTCTGAACTTTTTTGTAGAGTAAGTCCATTTGATTTATTTTCAACTAGCATTTCATTAATAATATTTGCTAAGGTATTTAGTCCAGTTACGGTATTACCTGTGGCAGTAGTAATTCTATGTTTGAAATTTAATTTTTGATACTCTTCTAAAGCTTTTTCAACTTCATTAATGTCATTTGAAATATTTTCAGAGATAACTTGTATCATTTCATTAAAAATAGTTTTTAACTCTTCTAAACCTTTATTATGAGTACTTTTGTCAATTTTTTTACTAATGTCACCACTTTTTACAGCTTCTACAACTCTTTTTACATCTTCAATTAGTAGTTCATCTTTTTCTATTAGAGCTTGAGTATTGGTAATATTTTTATTTACTTCTATTGCAATAGAGGCTATTTCATCCTTAGCTCTTGTATCTAATAACTCTACATCTTTTTCTTCTCTATTTAGGTATTTAAAAAAGCCAAGTAAGCCATGATGAAAATTATTAATAGACTTATTAATAGTTTTACCAAGAATTATTGTAAAAAATATTGCAATCACTATACTTAAAAATGTGATTACAATAAAAGATATAAATGATTGTTCTATTAAAGAGTCTGTTTCATTTTCTTGAACTTTAACAACTTTATATGATTCTTCCGTAAAATAGTCAATCAAGCCTCTCATTGCTTCATAGTTATTTAAATAAGTAGTAAAATAAAATTCTTGTGCTTTTTCATACTCATTTGCTCTTATCATTGAAACAATTTTTTTTGTATTTTCATTAGTTAGATTGTATTTAGTATCAAATTCTTCAAACTTTGAAGCGTTGTTTGACAGCTGTTTTTCTAAGAGTTTTTTAAATTTTTCAAATCTTTGTCCAACTTGTTCAATGTTGTTATTTACTCCACTTTTAATTAACTTTTCACTCTCTTGTGTATCTTTTAAATTTATTATTTGAGAAATAGCAACGTTTGATTGGTAGGAGTCTCTATCTGCTTCTAGTAAAAAATTTATTCCTGCAAAATCTCTCTTAGTCAAGTCTGTTACGTTTTCTTTTATGTGATTTATGTTGTATGAAACATAAATACTTGACAGTAATGTCACTGTAATTAGTACAAGAAATGCACCAATAATTTTACTTTGAATTTTCATATGAACCCCTTCATTATAACAATATATTATAATCATACCTCCTGCAATATAAATTGAAACTTAAATTAAGTAGATATTAAAGCTTAAGTTGCAATTGTAATTTTTAATTATTAAAGTGCTTTAAAAGTAATGGAATAGAATTTGCAGGAAATAATAATAAAGAAATATAGATGAAATTAAATGACATAAAATTAGAAAATGATTATTTTGAATTTGATGAAAAGTTTTATCATAAAATTAATCCAACTCCCTTAAATAATCCACACTTGATATCTTATAATAAACTAATGTTTGATGAGATAGGTTTAGATTATGATGAAGCAAAAAATGAAGAGTTTGTTAAGTTTATAAATGGAGAGAAATTGCTAGAAGGCTCACTCCCTTATGCAAAAGCATATGCAGGACATCAATTTGGCTATTTTGTTCCCCAATTGGGTGATGGAAGAGCAATAAATTTAGGGAAAATTGGCTCATGGCATCTTCAAACAAAAGGTGCTGGACTTACTCGTTATTCAAGACAAGGTGATGGAAGAGCAGTTTTAAGGTCTTCAGTTAGGGAGTATATTATTTCAGAAGCAATGCATGCCTTGGATATACCTACAACAAGAGTTTTAGCTCTTATTGGCTCAACTCATCCTGTTTCTAGATATTATGGTGTAAAAGAAACAGGTGCTATAGTTTTAAGAATGTCGCCATCTTGGGTTAGAATTGGAACATTTGAGTATTTTGCAAGGGGAAAAGATGCAAAGGCAAATTTAACTCAATTGGCAAATTATGTAATTAAAAACTCATATCCACATCTAATAAATGATAAAGATAAGTATGAAAAAATGTATTATGAGATGGTTGATAAAACAGCAGTTTTAATGGCAAAATGGCAAGCATATGGTTTCATGCATGGGGTTATGAATACAGATAATTTCTCTATGGCAGGATTGAGTATAGATTATGGCCCTTTTGCTTTTATGGATTATTTTAATATAAACCAAATATGTAATCACACAGATAGCGAAGGCCGATACTCTTATAACAATCAACCTTATGTTGCAAGATGGAATTTAGAAGTTTTAGCAAAATCTTTAAAAGAGATTTGCGAGGTAAAGAAACTTCATGAGTATTTGAAAACATATTTTCATGTTCAAGAAAAAGAATACTTGACTCTTATGACAAAAAGATTAGGACTTGATATTAGTAAAAGTAGTGATTCTTATGCTGACTTGATAATATCTTTATTAAAGGCATTACAAGCTTCTAAAACTGATTATAATCAATTTTTTTATGAATTAACAAAGTGTAAAAATAGTGATGAGATTAGAAAAGTGATTGATATCTCAATCTATAGACAAGCTTTAGATAAATGGTTAGAAGATTATATAAAAGCTAGAGAAGAAGAAAATAGTGATTTTACTGAAGTTCAAAATAGTATGAAAAAAATAAATCCAAAATATGTGATTAAAAACTATATGCTTCAAGAAGCAATTGACAAGGCAGAAGAGGGTGATTTTACTTTAGTAAATGACTTATTAAATATTACACAAAATCCATATGGTGAGCACAAAGAGTATGAAAGATACTCAAAAGCTACACCACTTGAATTTTCAAATGTAAAACTTAGTTGTTCATCCTAGGACTAAACAGCTCCCATTAGTGCTTTTTTAGTATTTCCCATAAGTGCTACCATCTCATCATATGACTTACTTATCTCTTCTTGTGGAGTTGAGATTACTTCATCATAAACTTTTTCTATTTTCTCTTCACTTGATAGTTTTTTAAGATCACTTTTTTCTAAAGAGGCGAAATCTAAAACTTCATTCCATACAGAACTCTCATCTAAAACAAAAGCAGAAAACTTAATACCTTCATATTCAAAAGTACCATCTGCATCTAAGTCGATAACGTAAAGTAAATTAATAGAATCTTTATCAAAAAATTCTCCATATTTTGCAAAAAAATCTTTAAAATATCCAAATGTTTCAAGCTCACATGAAAAGAATTTGATTTTTTCATTTTCACTTACCATAATAACTTGTCTAGCTTGAGATTTTGGAGGCATAACTCTTGTTTCAGATAATCTTTTACCCTCTTCAATAATTAAAGCTCCTCTATAACCATGTAGTGAAGAGGCAATGCTTCCACTAAAAGATGGTTGCCATTCTAAATTATTTTCTTTGATGTAGTCAATTGGTGTCATACTATAGTCCTTTTTTTATGTATGCACTATAATATACAATAATTGTTCCTTTGACTATTTATCTTATGTGAGATATGACTATCATCAGTTTGAATTACAACTTTATTTCGTCCATTTTCTTTTGCTTCATATAAAAACTTGTCAGCTCTTTTATAGGCTTTTTCTGCCGTTAAATTATTACTATCAAATACTATACCACCAATAGAGATAGTAAGCTCTTTATTTAAAAGTGTACTATTAGTATGTTCTATATGTAAATCTTCAACATTTGTTCTTAATTTTTCTAAAAGTAGAGTGAAGTTTTTTTCATTGATATCTGTTACTAAAATACCAAACTCTTCCCCACCTAATCTAAAAATATAATCACTGGCTCTACTTACAGTATATTTTATACAGTTAGCTGTTTCAATTAGGGCTTTATCCCCTTTATTATGACCATATGTATCATTATATTGTTTAAAAAAGTCAATATCTAAAATGGCAAATCCCATTGTTTTATTGTCTCTTTTTGCTCTTAATATCTCTTTTTCAATAGTCATATTAAAGTATCTTCTATTATATGTTTGTGTTAATTCATCTGTAATAGACATTTCTTCAATACGTTTTTTATCTGTAATATCAACTGCAACAGAAGCATAACCAGTAATAGTTTTATTGTTATACATAGGAGAAATTTTTGCATGAACATAATAAACCTCTTTATTCTTCATCATATTTTTAATTTCACCTTCCCATGTTTTACCAGAGTAAATATCATCCCATATATTTAAATAAAACTCTTTTGTGGTATCTGGATGTCTAAAAATATTATGATTTTGTCCAATTACTTCCTCTTTTGCATAACCACAAATTCTACAAAAGGCATCTGAAACATCTAAAATTTTCCCATTTATATCAACTTTTACAGTGATTAAATAGTCATTTATAATTTCAAGATAGGTTTTATTTTCTTCAAGCTTATCTTCTATTGTTTTTTTATTTCTTTTTGCCTCTGTAATATCTACAAAAGAAGCTATATGATAAAACTCATCTTCATCGGTATATATTCTTGAAATAGTAAGCTCTTCTGTATATGGTGTCCCATTTTTCTTTATATTGGTTATTTCACCTTCCCAATAATTTTCATTATTAAGGCTATCCCACATATTTTTATAAAATTGTTTTGTATGATAACCTGTAGATTTAAGTATTTTAGGTGTTTTATGTAGTATCTCTTTTTCACTATAGCCTGTAATTTTTGTAAAAGATTTATTTACTTGAAGTACTTTATTCTCTTTATTTGTGATTATAATACCATCATGGGAGTTTTCAAATACATTATTTGATATTTTTAATCTTGATTTATTCTCTTTTTCTGTTCTTTTATATTCAGCAAAAATAAATGAGATAAATAATGCAACTAAAAAGTATAAAAAGACAATCCATGCAATAGTATTTAAATACTCATCAATTTTTTTATCAATTATATTGTTGTTAATTCTTGTAATAAATCTCAATTCAAATGGATTGGGTTGCTTATTCTCATTTAGCCATGAAGTAATATTTGTTTTTTTAACATTTATATAATAATTATCATTTTTAAGTGTACCTTCAAAATATTCTCCAATCTCTTTATATATATCTTTATGTATATTATTAAAAGTCATATCTTTGTTAAATATAAATCCAAAATTATATTTACTGTTTTGAGAGTTTAATATATAGTTATTTTTATTTATGATTAGTGTTTCTAAATCAAATTTAGAGTTTGAAAAAGTTATAAGAATATCATTTAAACTATAGTCTATAACTACAAACCCATCTTGAACATCATACTTATCATAAACTGGAGTTATAATTTCAATATAAGGTTTAGCAGGATTTATAATTTTCTCTTTATCTTTTAGTAGCTTTATAGGTGATACATATATATCACCTCTTTCAAGTTTTTTTAAATCATTTAAATATTTTTTTTCTTGAATATCTTTTGATAAATTATTATCATTGATTTCTAAAAATTTCTTACCATTATTTTTTAAGAAGTAAACCTCTAAATAAGACTCTTTCAATGCAATCAATGAGGATATTTCATCTTTTAATATATATTTATTTTTATTTAATTTGTAGATATATGATATATAAAGGGTGTCTTTTTTAAGAATTTCAAAATTATTTTGGATATTTGCGATTTTTAAATCTAATTCAGATTCTATAGAATTTGTAGTCTCTTTTGAATAAATATCATTAAGATTTTTAATGTAGGCAGTGGATACCAATAAAAATATAATAATAAAAAGCGTAAAAGTTTTGAAAAACGTATAACTAATTTTTTTATTCAATTTATAACTTCCTGACAGGTAATCCTTTATTATATCATGAATTTAGAAATTTTTAGTTAAATAAAAATTATTTTTCATCCAATGAGAATTTACCTGGTCCAATAAGTATTATTAAAAGTGATGTAAAGATATAGAAATATTGAAGTTCTAAAGCTAATCCTCCGTGTGAACTAAGAGAAAATATTTCGCTTGGATGAACTAAATATATTGCAAATAAAATATTTATTATAATTATCAAAGAGAATGTTTTTGTGTAGTATCCAATAATTAGAAATATTGGTGCAATAACTTCTCCAATGTAAACCCCATAAACTAAGTATTGAGGAAGATTGTTTTTTTCAAGTACTGATTCGATAAAAGAAGTCCCATATTTAAGCTTTGCATATCCATGTAGTAAAAATAAAATACCAACAAATAATCTTAAAAATAATTTTGCAAAATTTTCATTGTAGCTACTATTCATAACAATCCTTTGTAGTATGTTATTTTAAAAAAGTTAATGAAAGGTTAATTAAAACTGACTGCTGGTCAAATTCAATAAAATTTAAGAATAGCTAGTTATACTTTCATAACTTGACCGACGGTCAGTCAAAAAATATTTAAGGAGTTTTATGAGTCCTAAAAAAGTCAATAAAGAAGAAAGAAGAAGAGAAGTTGCACTTGCTTGTTTTGATTTAATACATGATGTTGGAATGAAAAATATTACAGTTGCCCAAGTTGCAAAAAGTGCTGGAATAGGCAAGGGAACTGTATATGAGTATTTTGAAAATAAAGAAGATATTATTTTTGAAATAATAAATGTGCACATAGAGTATCATCATAAAATGTTTTTAGAAAAAATCAAAGATGTAAAATCAACTAAAGAGAAAGTATTTCACTTCTTTGATTTTGTTATGAATGAGACAGAAGAAAATATTAGACATTTTAATGGTTATAGAGAATACTTATCAATTGTTTTAGCAGAAGAGAATGAATCTATGTGTAACTTTAATACTTCATGCACAGAGTTTTTTCAAAATCAATTAAAAGAGATAATTGAAGAGGGAATTAATAATGAAGAATTACTCCCCATAGCTAGAAATTTTGTTGATGGAATCATGTTGTTTGAAAAGGGTGTAGTATTGATGAAAATGACACAAACAAGTTTTGATGCTAAATTCTCATGTGAAAAATTTTTAAATAATATTTTTGAAGTAATTGAGAAAAAACAATGATTCCAAAAAAATATACAAGATTAGTTTTTGCTTTTTTCATGTCTTTATTTATGAGTTTTATAATGAGTTTTGTAATTACATTTATAAATTTAGGTTTCATTGACGGTTTTGTTTTAAAGTGGCTGGAGGCATTTGTAAAAGCATTTATATTTGCATTTCCAATAGTATTTATTGTTGCACCTATAGTGCATAATATCACAAATAAATTAATAAAATAGAAGGATAATATATGTTTAAGAAGGTATTAGTAGTAGTGCTTTCATCTGTTGCACTATTTGCAGCAGGTGCTCCATCACTGGTTGAGACTACAAAAATAATAAAAGGAGAAGTTAATCCTTTGCAAGAGTTTGTAGGAACACTAAAGTTTGATAGAAACTCAGTTTTAGCTGCTCAAAATTCAGGTGTAGTAAAAAATATAAATTTTGAAGTAGGGGATGCTGTAAAAAAAGGGCAAACACTGATTCAAATAGATGCAGATTTATTAAATGCACAAGTGAAATCAGCACGAGCAAATGCTAAGAGTGCAAAAAAAGATTATGAAAGATATTCAAAACTGTTAGAGACAAAATCTGTTTCTAAAAAACAGTATGATGATATGAAATTAAAATCTGTTACAACACAAAGTACCTTAAATGAGTTAGAAATACAAAAAGAGAAAAAAAGCATAAAAGCACCATATAGTGGAATTATGGTAGAAAAGAGTATTGACTTAGGGGAATGGGTAAATGCAGGAACATCACTGGCTTCAATTGTAGATACTTCAAAAGCAGAGATAACATTTAATGTTCCATTGAGTATTTATTATGGATTAAAAAAAGATGATACATATGATATTAGGGTTGGTAAAGATGTTATAAAAGGAAAAATGAGTGGTGCAATACCAAGTGGTGATAAGATAACTAGAACTTTCCCTGTAAAGTTTAAAGCTAATACAAGCAAAATATTTGTTTTTGATGGAGAAGAAGCAAAGGTAAGCTTGTCTAAAAATGCAGTACAAGAAGCACTTATTGTTCCAAGAGATGCTGTTATAAAAAGATTTGGACAAAATATTGTTTTTATTATTGATGATAAAATGATTGCACAAATGATTCCTGTACAGATTATTGCATATTTACAAGATAGCGTTGCGATAGATGGTGAAGGTTTAGCACAGGGACAGAACATAGTTAGTAAAGGGAATGAAAGAGTTTTTCCTAATTCACCTGTAAAAATAATAAACAAATAGGATAAGAAATGGATTTAATTAAGTTTTCGATTAAAAATCCTGTAACTATTATTGTTTCAGTTTTAATCGTTGTATTGTTTGGTTTTTTGTCACTTACTAAATTACCATATCAATTAACACCCTCAGTAACAAAACCTGAGATTAAAATAACAACAGTATGGCCAGGCGCAACTCCTCATGAAATAGAGCGAGAGATAATAGAAGAGCAAGAAGATGCCCTTAAAAGTTTAAATAATCTAATTGAATATGAATCATCTGCCAAAGATGATAGGGGAGAGATAACTTTAACATTTAAGTTAGATACGGATATTCGTGTAGCTTTACAAGATGTTTCAAATAAGTTAAATGAGGTAAGCTCATACCCAAATAATGTGGATGAACCTATCATTGAAACAGCAACAGCAAGTCCAGTTATTTGGATGATGTTGCAAACTTTCAAAGATAATCCAAGACATATAGATGAATATAGAACTTTTTTTGATAATGAAATAAAACCTGTTATAAAAAGAGTTAATGGTGTGTCAGGAACTATGGATATTGGTGGTAGAGAGCAGCAGATGCAAATTGTATTTGATGTGAACAAATTGGCATCATATGGATTAACTGTTTCTCAAGTAATATCAACAATACAAAATGAAAATATAGATGTTTCTGCAGGTATTCAAAATATAAATAGAAGAGCCTACCGAATTAGAACTGTAAATAAATTTGCTTCACCCAAAGATATTGAAAAAGTTGTTTTGATATCTACTCGGGATAAAATAGTTACAGTTAAAGATATTGCAACAGTTGATTTTGGATATGAAACTGCAAATGGTGTTGCTATGTATTTAGGAAAAGATGGGATATTCTTAGGTGTTCAACCAAGTGCAGGTTCTAATATTGTTCAGCTTACAGATGAAGTTGAAAAAGTAGTAAATGAACTTAATGCAGGTGTTTTAAAAGATGAAAAACTAAAAATACAATGGATATATGACCAAAGACCTTATATCGTTGGTTCTGTTGATTTAGTTAAACAAAATATTATGATAGGTGGTGTTTTAGCAGTATTTATTCTAATTTTATTTTTAAGAAGTATCTCTCCTACTGCTGTTGTTTCTGTTGCAATTCCAATATCTATTATTGGTACTTTTATAATATTAAGTGCGATGGAAAGAAGTTTAAATACAATCTCTCTTGCAGGTATCTCCTTTGCCGTTGGTATGCTTGTTGATAGTGCCATTGTTGTATTGGAAAATATTGATAGGCATAGAAAAGAGGGTATGAGCATTGCTGATGCTGCCTATATAGGTGCAAGTGAAGTTTGGGGAGCATTGGTTGCTTCTGCTCTTACAACTATTGCAGTATTCTTGCCAATTGTATTTTTACAAGATGAAGCGGGACAGTTATTTAAAGATATTGCAATTGCAGTAACAGCTTCTGTAACTTTTTCACTATTTGTTTCAATTTCAGTTATTCCAATGTTATGGAAATCATTTGCAGGAATTTCAAAAAAAGAGCCAAAAGATGCAGGTGCAATAGCTAACTTTGGAGAAAAAATAGTTAATTTTATAATGTCAATTGTAACTATGTCTTTAAAAAATACTTTTACTAAAATAGTTACTATTTTATCTTTAGCAGTTTTTTCAGTGGGGGCAATATATGTACTTTTTCCTAAACTTGATTATTTACCAAAGGGAAATAAGAACTTAATATTTAATATTTTGATAACACCTCCTGGACTTTCATATAATGAGAGATATGGTATGGGTACATATTTAATGAAACAAATTGAGCCTCATGTTAATAAAGATGTTGGAGATATTCCTGGGCTAAGCCGTGCCTTTTATGTATCTTTTGGAGACTTCACACTTTTTGGTGGAACTTCAATGCATGAAGATAGAGCTCCTGATTTAATACCAATGTTTAGACCAATAGTAAACTCTATGCCTTCTGTATTTGGTGTTTCACTTCAATCAGGAGTATTTGAAAGTGGAGTTGGTGAAGGAAATACTGTTAATATTGATATTAGTGGTGAAAAGATTGAAGAGATTGCAAGTATTGGTGCTCAACTTTATGGGGCTACTATGGGTGCAATACAAGGAAGTCAAGTACGACCTGTGCCATCAGTAGAGTTGCTTTATCCTGAAGTTAGAATTAGACCAAATAGAGATGCAATTAAAGCACTAGATTTAAGTTCTAGGGATTTAGGAGTTGCAATTGATGTTCTTATGAGTGGTAGAAAAGTTGGTGATTTTGAAGAAGATGGTAAAAAGAAAATTGACCTCGTTTTAAAAGCTGATGGAGAGTTGGTAAAAACTCCAGAAGATGTTATGGCATCACTACTTGCCTTACCAAATGGCATGGTATTGCCAGTCTCTTCCATGTCTGATTATATCTCTACAACGGGAATTTCAGAGATTCGTCACCTAAATGGAAAAAGAACTATTACCTTACAAGTGACACCTCCTGATGGTATGACTATTGATGAAGCAATGAAAACTATTGGTGGTATGTTAGAAGGAATGAAAGCTAAAGGTATTATTACAGAGGATATTGAAATTGGTATTTCTGGTACAGCTGACAAATTAACCGAAACAATAAAACTATTGATGGATAATTTTATTTTAGCTTTAGTGATTGTATATTTACTTATGGCATCACTGTTTGGAAACTTTTTATATCCAATTGTAATTATGTGTACAGTTCCATTGGCAACAGCAGGTGGATTTATAGGATTGAAACTTACTAATATATTTATTGCTCCACAGCCTTTGGATATTTTAACCATGCTTGGGTTTATTATTTTGGTAGGTATTGTTGTAAACAATGCAATTTTAATTGTTCATCAAAGTTTGAATTATATAAGAGATAAGGGAATGGAGCATAAAAAAGCTGTAATAGAAGCAACTCGAACTAGAATTCGTCCTATTTATATGAGTTCATTAACTTCTATTTTTGGTATGTTGCCTTTAGTATTAATGCCAGGACCTGGAAGTGAGTTCTATAGAGGTTTAGGTTCAGTTATCACAGGTGGATTGGCATTTTCAACAATATTTACAATATTTGTTACTCCTGCACTTTTGATGTTTTTTATTAAATTAGAACAAAGACTTAAAAGAAGTGACGTAAAAGAACCAGTTGATGTTAGTAAAGCATAAGGATAAAAAATGAAGAAAATAAAATATTTAGTATTGTCATCTTTAGTTGCAACTAATTTATTTGCAATATCGCTCGATGAGGTTTTAAATATCTCATTGGAGAAGAATTTAGATATTGCAATAAGCAACTATGAATACAAAGAGTCAAAAGAGGATTATGATAAAACAAAATCAGCTTTTTTACCAAAAGCTGACTTGTCATACTCTTATAATAATAGAGACAAAGTAATACCAGGACAGATAAAAGAGGACTCAACTGCAAGTGCGACGATTTCATATAATCTATTTAATGGATTTAGTGATTTTAGTGAGTTATATAGTTCTAAGTATCTAAAAAATGCCTCAATGTATTATTACAATGCAAAAAAACAGGATATTATATTAGATACAAAAAAAGCATACATTGATTATCTGAATAAAAGAAAAAATCTTCAAACTCAAGAAGATGCATATAAATTATTTGAAAAACAATACATGGATGCCCAAAGTCAATATACACAAGGAATTATTTCAAGAAATGATTTATTAAAAGTTGAAGTAAACATGTTAAATGCAAAACAGAGTGTTATTCAAGCAAAAGGAGATTTAAATATCTCTTCATATACTTTGAGTAATATTTTAGGTGGATATGATTTATCAAATGAAAAGCTTGATGAATTAAATGTAAGTACAGATAAAAACTACACTTATGATATAACTCTTTTAGAAGATAGAAGCGAAATAAAAGCCTCTGAACTTAGTTTAAAAAGTATAAAAGAGCAGTCATTTGGATCAAAAGGTGCTTTTATGCCAAAGGTTGATGCAAGTCTTTCATACAATAAGTATGGTGATGATGAAAATGTAGGTGGACGTGCTTCTTATCCAGATACACAAGAGGTATTAAATATAACAGCATCTTGGAATTTATATAATGGAAATAGTGATTATAGTGAAGTTATAAAGAAAAATATCCAAGTAAAAAAAGCAGTGGCAAACCTAGCAAAAGTAAGACTTAATATTAAACTTCAATACCAAAATGCACTTTCATCTTATGATGTGGCAAAAGCTAACTTTGAAACTTCAAAATTAGCCCTTGACCAATCAAAAGAGAATTATGAAATAGTAAAAAATAGGTTCAAAGAAGGTCTTTCTGATAACACAAATTTAATTGATGCAAACTATTTACTTAGTGCTGCAAAACAAAATTATTATAAAGCTTATTATGATAAATATATTTCTATTGAGACTTTAAATAGAGTTTTAGAGAAGTAATTACAAGCTCTGTCAAGAAAATATAATTCTTGGCAGATAGTAAATTTTGAAGATTAATTATTCCAAAAAGTTGGTTTTTTTTCTTCCCCATTGCCAGTTGGTTTTTGTGGTTCAACTTTTTTAGCTGGTTTGTAGTTATCATACTTAAATGGATTTTTAAATTGTAAAGATGTAGGAGTTGGGCCACCACTTTTGTCCACTGTTCTAGGTTTATAAGTTTCTCCCATATTTGACCAGCTTTTTGGCAAATAGATATAGGCAAGAATTAATATAATTATTATAATTGCTATTTTTATATATATTCCTATATTACTCTTTTTTTCTTCCATCTGAATCCTTTTGTATTTTCATTTTCTTTTCTAAAAAATCATTCTTTTTATCTATGTTATTGTAATCATACTCTAATCCAGTTCTAAATTGTAACTTTATAGGATCTGCAGTTGTTGAATTATTTTTTGTATTTGCGGACATTGGGTTATACATATCTCCCAGTTTTTCCCAACTTTCATCTTTAGGTAAAAAGGTAATGAGAAAAATTATTCCAGCAATTAGAATTAGTATTTTTATATAAATTAAAATTCTGTTGGAATCCTCTCTCATTAGAGATCCTTTCTATTTTTTCTCCCAAAATATTGGTTTTTTCTCCTCATCACTTGCTTCCATTCTTTTTTGCATAAAAGTACTTTTTTTAGAGGGTTCATATTTATCATGTTGAAAGCCACTTCTAAATTGTAATTTTATTGGCTGATTATTATTTGAGACACCTCTTAATTTTGCAGCATTGTTAAAACTACTGTTTTGACCCGTAGGAATGAAAAAATAACCTAAAAATAGTATGATTGATATTATGGCAATTTTTATATATAGACTGCCTTTTTTCGATGTTTTACTCATATCAAACCTTTCCTTATTAACTATTATATAAAAAAAATAATAAAATCTATATAAGAAAGCCATTTGCTAGCATCATATCTTTTCCATCTTCAGTTACTTTATTTTTATCCCAAGGTGGGTCAAATGTCAGATTTATATTGACTTGTTCAATCTCATCTAAAACTTTTACTGCATAACTTGCATCATTGATTAAACTATCAGCAACAGGGCAACCTGGACTTGTTAGTGTCATATCGATATTGCATATTAGTATTTTGTCTTTTTCTTCTAATTCTATTTTATAAATTAATCCCAAGTCATAAATATTTACAGGAATTTCAGGATCAAATATATGTTTTAGTTGTCCAATTATTTTCTCTTTTATTTCTTCTTCATTATAATTTTCCATTTAATTTCCTTTTGCATACTCTTTTATTTTTTTTATCATACCTTGTACACCACTTTGTCTATTTGGTGTTATTATTTCTGTTAGATTTAATCTATCTAAGATATTTATATCTAGATTATTTATATCATCTTTTTTTTCATTTGAAAATATTGTTGTAATAATATAAACTAAACCTTTTACAATAGCAGCATTAGAATCTGCCCTAAAAATTAATTCATCACTATTTTTATCTTTTATTAGCCAAACCTTTGAAGTACAACCCTGAACTAAATTTTCATCTATCATCTCTTTTTCATCTAAGCTATTTAGTTTTTTACCCAAATCAATAATATATTGATATTTTTCAAGTTCATCATCAAAAAGTTCTAAATCATCTTTAAATTCATCAATTTTTTTTTCAATACTCATCTTAATCCTTTAACATCATTATGGCTTTTTTTAAAGCAATAATTAGTTTATCAATATCCTCTTTTTCATTGTAAAAGGCAATACTTACTCGGATTGTTCCTTCAATACCAAGGCTTTTCATAATAGGTTGAGCACAGTGATGTCCACATCTTAAAGCTATGCCCATTTTATCAACTAAAATACCTACATCTTCAGACATTATATTTTTGATATTAAAACTAAGTGAGCCAATAGAATTTTTTATATCACTATAAAAAATAATATCATCTATTTTTGATAATTCTTCATAAAGGTACTCATATAATTCCTGCTCTTTTTTTTCAATATTTTCATATCCAAGTTCCTTTATAAACTCTATGGCTTTGCCAAATCCAATGACTCCTGCTATATTTTGAGTTCCTGCTTCAAATTTAAAAGGAGAATCAAGTAAAATGCTTTTTTTATAAGTAACATCATTGATTGTTGCTCCTCCTGTTTGATATGGCTCAATCTCATCTAACAATTCTTCTTTTATATAAATAGCTCCAACTCCTGTTGGTCCAAAAGTTTTGTGTGAAGAGATTGCTAAAAAATCGACATCTAAATCTTGAACATCAATTTTTTTGTGGGTTAAACTCTGTGCTCCATCAATTAAAACTTTCGCACCATATTTATGGGCTAAACTTGTGATTCTTTTTATATCATGAATCTTTCCAAAGGCATTTGATATGTGAGTAACTGAGACAAAAGAGTTTGGGTTTTCTTTTAATATTTTTTCAAAATCTTCATAATCAAAATCTAGATTCTTATCACATTTTACTACTTCAAAATCTATATTAGCAATTTGCCAGGGGACAATATTTGAGTGGTGTTCTAAAGAAGAGATTATAACTTTTTTAAATCTATTTTTAGCATATGAATTTATTATAAAATTAATGCTCTCTGTTACACCTTTTGTAAAAATTATCTCATGTTTTTCTTTTGCATTTATAAATGTTTTTAAAACTTCACGAGTATGTTCATACTTCTGTGTTGCTTTATTTGCATCACCATGATTACTTCTATGTGTATTTGAACAATAAAATGAATAATAATTTACAATTTCATCAATAACAACTTGTGGTTTTTGAGTTGTTGCTGCATTATCTAAATATATTATGTTGCTATTTTTAAAATAAGGAAAATAATCTTTAAACATCATATCTCCTTTATTATATTTCTAATTTCTTCATTTGATATTTTAGCTAGTATTGCATTTTCTATGGCTTCAAGCATCATTTTTGAGGCTTGCGTTCTTGATAATCCTCTTGATTGTAAATAATATAAAATATCTTCATCCAAACTACCTGTTGTTGCCCCGTGACTTGCAGTTAACTCATCAATAAATATTTCAAGTCTTGGGTTAGCATTTATTATTGCATCATCACCTAATAAAGTTGTTTTAGAGTTTTGTATTACAGCTGAGTTATTTGCTTCATGATTTACTCTAGTTTTTACTTCAAATATCCCATGGGAGTTCTCATCTAAAATATGATTTGCTTTTATACTACTTGAGCTATTTTTACCATTGTGAATAGTAGATACAATATTTGCTATCTCTTGTTTTTTAGAGATATTTGTTAACGCTTCCATCTCAAAGTTTGAATTTGCATAATCCAAGTTTATATCAAATTGATTATAAGCATTTGATGCCCCAAAATTAAAGTTAAAGAATTTTAATTTTGAATCTTCTTTTATTGATGGTTCAAATTTGATATCTAAAAAATCATCAAAAGATAGTTTTTGTAAATATACATACTCTACATTTGATGAACTCTTTATATCAAAATCTCTTTTTTGATTTATTAAGTTTTTTTTATTTTTTGATATAAATATTTCAAAAATCAAAATATCGCTATTACTATTAATACTATATTTTAAATCTTTTTCAAAAATTGTATTTTCATCCTCATAATAATTTAATATTATTATTGGATTTTTACACTCTTTATTTATAGTTATTATATTTTCTTCAAGGCTAATATCATCAATTAGATTTTGATCTTTAATCTTCTCATTTGCAAAAAACACTCTATTAAAGCCTTCAAGTTTTAAAAAATCAAAATCAAAATTCACTACATCTTTAAAGCTATTTTCTTTATATTGTAGTTCAATTATATTTTTTACATTACACTTTCTAAACTCTTCAGTTTTTTTATTGGCAAGAGGAAAGTTTTTGATATCTAAATTTCTCATATTACACTCCTATTGCTTCGTAACCTTTTTCTTGAATAAGTTCAGCCAATGAATAATCACCACTTTGTGCGATTTTACCATCTTTTAAAACATGTACAAAATCAGGTTTAATAGCTTCTAATAATTTATCATAATGGGTAATCATTAAAACTGATCTATTACCATCAAGAAGTGAGTTTATACCATTTGCTACAAGTTTTATAGCATCCACATCAAGTCCAGAATCGATCTCATCAAGTAAGATTAAATCAGGTTTTAAAACTAAAAGTTGTAAGAGTTCATTTCTTTTTTTCTCTCCACCACTAAATCCAGCATTTAAATCTCTTTTTAAAATCTTATTGTCTATACCAAATTTGGCTGTAATCTCTTTTATCTCTTTTAAAAAAGAAGCAGAATCTAACTCTTTTAGACCTTGATATTCTCTTTTTGCATTAAGAGCTGATTTTAGAAAATACATATTATTAACTCCAGCTACTTCAATAGGATTTTGAAATGATAAAAATAGACCTTCATTTGCCCTTTGGCTTGCATCAAGTTCTAATAGGTCCTTTCCATTATACTCTACACTTCCAGATGTTACATCACACTCATAGTGGTCACATAAAGCTTTTACAATAGTTGATTTTCCAGCCCCATTTATTCCCATAAGGGCGTGAATTTCACCTTTTTTTATATCTAAACTAAAATCTTTTATTATTTCATTGTTTTCTATTTTTACATTTAAATTTTTAATACTAAGCATACTATTTCCTTAAAATTTTTCATTTTTCATTTTTCATTTTTCAATTTAACCTACACTACCTTCTAAAGAGATATTTAATAACTCTCTAGCTTCCACTGCAAACTCCATTGGAAGTTCATCAAGTACTTCTTTACAAAATCCATTTACTATTAAAGAAACTGCATTCTCTTCACTTAAACCCCTTTGTCTTATATAAAAGAGCTGTTCATCTGATATTTTTGAAGTTGTTGCTTCATGTTCTATTTTTGAACTTGCATTTCTAACTTCTTGATACGGATAAGTATGTGCAGAACAGTTATTTCCTATAAGTAAAGAGTCACACTGTGAAAAGTTTCTAGAATTTTTAGCATCCTTTGCAACTCTTACTAATCCTCTATAGGCATTTGACCCACTCATGGCAGAAATACCTTTTGAGATGATAGTTGATTTTGTATTTTTACCTATATGCATCATCTTAGTTCCTGTATCTGCTTGTTGAGCTAGGGAAGTAAGTGCTACAGAATAAAACTCTCCTACACTATTATCACCTTTTAAAACACATGAAGGGTATTTCCATGTAATTGCAGAACCAGTTTCAACTTGTGTCCATGATATTTTTGAATTATCACCTTTACAAATACCTCTTTTAGTAACAAAGTTTAAAATTCCACCCTTACCATCTTTATCCCCTGGATACCAGTTTTGAATAGTAGAATATTTTATTTGTGAATTTTTTAAGGCTACTAGTTCTACAACTGCTGCATGAAGTTGTCTTTCATCTCTAGAAGGTGCTGAGCATCCTTCATTATATGAAACATAAGAGTCATCATCACAGATTATTAGTGTTCTCTCAAATTGTCCAGTATTTAATGCATTTATTCTAAAATAAGTTGAAAGTTCCATTGGACATCTAGTTTTTGGTGGAATATATACAAAACTTCCATCTGTAAAGACTGCACTATTCAAACAGGCAAAGTAATTATCTCCTATTGGAACAACTGAGGCTAGATATTTTTTAAGCAATTCAGGATGTTTATTTGCCGCATCACTGATTGAACAAAATATAATACCCAACTCTTCTAACTCTTTGTGAAAAGTTGTTTTAACAGATACTGAATCAAAAACGGCATCTACTGCTACACCTGCTAACATCTTTTGTTCTTCAAGTGGAATACCTAGTTTTTCATAGGTTTTTAATATACTAGGATCAACTTCATCTAAAGAGTCTAACTCTTTTTTTGGAGCAGAGTAGTATGAAATTTCTTGATAATCTATTTTATCTATTTTTAGACTTGACCAATTTGGTTCTTCCATAGTAAGCCATTTATTATAAGCTTTTATACGAAAATCACAAAGCCATTGTGGTTCATTTTTCTTTTTTGATATTGCTTTAATTACATTTTCATTTAAACCATTTGGAAATGTTTCAGAATTTATTATGGTTTCAAAGCCTAATTTATAGTCATTTTGTATTACATTTTTTATTTTATTATTACTCATAAATTCCTCCATTTATAAATAGGACTAATATTGTCCTATTTATAAATCTAACATATAATTATTAATAAATCGTTTATTATTATACCTAGTTTTATAATTTAAATTAAGTTTAATTTATAGTAAAATTATAAATTTCTAAATCTATCCTTTTTAATTAAGACAATTTTTATCCTATTTTTTTTATAATTCCACAAACAGTATAAAAAGGCTATAATTTATGGAATAGCTTTTGCATATAAAAAAGAAAAAGATAGGAATGAAAAATATGGAAGTTTACTTAGATAATAATGCCACTACAAAGGTTGATCCAGAAGTTTATAAAGCGATGGAACCATTTTTCTGTCATATATACGGAAATCCTAACTCATTACATAAGTTTGGAGCAGGAACACATCCTAAGATGGTTGAAGCCTTAAATTATTTGTATGATGGTATTAATGCTGCAGATGCAGATGATATTATAATTACTGCAAATGCAACTGAGAGTAATAATACAGTTATAAAAGGTATTTGGGTTGATAAAATTTTAAATGGTAATAAAAATCATATTATTACATCAGAAGTTGAACATCCTGCAATTACAGCAACCTGTAAATTCTTAGAATCACAAGGTGTAAATGTAACATATTTACCTGTAAATGAAGAGGGTGTTTTAGAAGCTTCTTTAGTGAAAGAACATATAAAAGATGATACAGCTTTAGTATCAATTATGTGGGCAAATAATGAGACTGGAAAAATTTTCCCAATTAGAGAAATAGGAGCTATTTGTAAAGAAGCAGGTGTTGCTTTTCATACAGATGCTACACAAGCAATTGGTAAAATAGCAGTTGATGTTCAAGCATGTAATGTAAACTACCTATCACTATCAGCACATAAATTTCATGGACCAAAAGGTATTGGAGCTTTATATGTTCAAAAAGGTTTTGAATTGACTCCATTATTACATGGTGGTGAGCAAATGGGTGGTCATAGAGCAGGAACAGTTGATGTGGCTTCTATGGTTGGTATGGGACTTGCTATGAAATTAGCAGTGGAACATTTAGGTTATGAAAATACTGAAGTTAAAAGATTAAGAGATAAATTAGAGAATGCAATTTTAGAAATACCAGAAACTGTAGTTATTGGTGGAAAAGATAATAGAACTCCAAATACAACTCTAATCTCTATTAGAGGTGTTGAAGGTGAATCTATGCTTTGGGACATGAACCAAAAAACAATTGGAGCTTCAACAGGAAGTGCCTGTGCTAGTGAAGACTTAGAAGCAAATCCAGTTATGAATGCTTTTGGAAGTGATAGTGAGTTGGCTCATACGGGAGTTAGATTCTCTTTAAGTAGATTTAATACTGAAGAAGAGATTGATTATGCGATTAATGTGATTAAAAATGCTGTAAATAGATTAAGAAATATATCAAGTTCTTATGCATATACACCAAAAGATCACGTTTCACAATTATAAAAAAATATAAAGGATTATAAAATGGCAAAAAATGATTTAATAAGCGGATCGATTTGGGATGAATACTCAAATCAAGTAATAAAAAGAATGGATGAACCTTTACACCAAGGTGAAATCACAGAAGAGATGGCAAAAGAGCTTGGTGGAAAATTAATCGTTGCTGATTTTGGAGCAGAATCATGTGGTGATGCAGTTAGACTATATTGGGTTGTAGATGAAAATACAGAAGAGATTTTAAATTCAAAATTCAAATCTTTTGGATGTGGAACTGCAATTGCTTCATCTGATGTTATGGCTGAATTATGTATTGGAAAAACTGTTTCAGAGGCAGTTAAAATTACAAATATTGATGTTGAAAAAGCATTAAGAGATCATCCAGATGTCCCTGCTGTACCACCTCAAAAAATGCACTGTTCTGTTATGGCTTATGATGTTATTAAAAAAGCTGCATCACAATTCAAAGGTGTTGATATGGATGCTTTTGAAACAGAAGTTATTGTTTGTGAGTGTGCGAGAGTTTCATTAGCAACATTACAAGAAGTAATCAAATTAAATAACCTTCAAACAGTTGAAGAAGTGACTGATTATACAAAAGCTGGAGCATTTTGTAAATCATGTATCAAGCCAGGTGGACATGAAGAGAAAGATATCTATTTAGTAGATATTTTAAAAGATGTTCATGCTGAGATGGAAAATGATAGATTAAAATCAGCAGCAGATGCAAGTGCAGCTGGAGAATCTACTTTTGATAAAATGACTATTGTTCAAAGAATTAAAATGATTGATGAAATCTTAGATGCAGATATTAGACCTATGCTTGCTATGGATGGGGGAAATATGGAGATTATTGATATTAAAGAAAATATTCCTCATTATGATATTTATATTAGATATTTAGGTGCATGTAATGGATGTGCTTCTGGTGATACAGGTACACTTTATGCAATTGAGTCTGTATTAAAACAAAAAGTTGATGAAAACATTAGAGTTTTACCAATTTAATCTAAATCAATAAAGAGAAAGAGCTATCTTTCTCTTTTTTCTTCTACCCTTTCTAAATTTTCAAATAGATATCTTTTATGATATAATTCAAACTTCAAATTAAAAAAATCATTATAATTATAGGAATAGTTTTATGCCAAATAGCAATAATCAAATTTTAAAAAATACAAATGCCAAGCTTTTAGATGAATTTAATGCTTCAGTTATGTTTGACAAAGTACTTTATGCCCAAGATATAAAAGGTTCAATTGCTCACTCACAAATGTTATGTGAGCAAGGAATACTTACAAAAAAAGATCAAGAAGATATTGAAAGAGGCTTACTACAAGTAAAAGAAGAGATAGAGTCAGGTGAATTTGAATTTAAAATTGAACATGAAGATATTCATATGGCTGTTGAGAGTAGATTAACAGAGATTATTGGAGAAGCTGGAAAAAGACTTCATACTGCAAGAAGTAGAAACGACCAAGTTGCTACTGATTTTAGACTATATGTTCAGGATAAAAACTTATCAATAAAAGTACAGTTAAAAGAGCTTGTAAATACTTTCGTAGAAGTTGCTAAAAAGCACACTGAAACTTTAATTCCAGGAATGACTCACTTACAACATGCACAACCTATAAACTTTGGGTATCACTTATTGGCATATGCAAATATGTTTAAAAGAGATTTTGAAAGATTTGAGAGCTCATATGAAAGAAATAACTATTGCCCACTTGGAAGTGCAGCACTTGCAGGAACACCACACAATATAAATAGATTTTCTACTTCTGAAAAGCTAGGCTTTAATTCTCCAACAATTTCTGCATTGGATACAGTTTCTGATAGGGATTTTGCTTTAGAGATTCTATTTAATATTTCAACTTCTATGATGCATATTTCTAGAATATCAGAAGAGTTAGTAACTTGGTCATCTTATGAGTTTCAATTTGTAAGAATGAGTGATGAGTATGCTACAACTTCTTCTATCATGCCTCAAAAGAAAAATCCAGATGTTCCTGAACTTCTTAGAGGAAAAACAGGAAGAGTTTATGGAAACCTAGTTTCACTATTTACTGTTATGAAAGGTTTACCATTAGCTTATAATAAAGATACTCAAGAAGATAAAGAGGGTGTTTTTGATTCTGTTAAGACTATGGAAATATCTATTTCTATTTTAAATGAAGTTATAAAAACAATGATAGTAAATATAGAAAGAATGGCAAATGCTTGTAAAATAGGGCACTTAAGTGCTACTGATTTAGCTGATTATTTAGTTCAAAAAGAAGCTATGCCCTTTAGAACTGCTTATTATATAACAAAAGATGTGGTAGCTACTGCAAATAACTTAAATAAAGATATTAGTGAATTGACTCTTGAAGAGATTAGAACTTCAAATGAAGAGATTAAAGATATTGATGAAGAGATTTTATTATTTTTAGATTTAAAAGCATCAATGAATGCAAGAACATCATTTGGTGGAACTTCTACAAAAAATACAAATGAACAGATTGAGATATTTGAGGAGTGGTTAAAAAATTAGATGATTTTATCATCTAATTTTTTTAAGTTAAAAGTTTTTTAGTTACGGCATAAAGTGATTGGATATCAGTTTTTCCTATAAATCCATCTACACCTATTTGATCCATTTTATTTTTTACAGCATCTGTAGTCATTGATGAATTTACAACTATTGGAATATTTGAATACTTATTACTTGCTTTTATAAATTGTGCAACTTGGAAACCATCAGTTTCTGGCATTTCAATATCAGTAATAATCATTCCTATTCTTGATGGGTCTAATTCTTTAACTCTATTTATAAGCCCACCACCATCATTGTAAATTTCATATTTAATATTTGCTTTTTCGAAAAATTTTCTTAAAACTTCTCTTGCCACATTAGAATCTTCAGCTGCTAATACTAATTTATCAGTTGAAAAACTAGCTTCAACATATTTATTCATGACATCTTCACCATCATTAGTCCAACCAAGATCTTTTAATAGTTGTTCAGCATTAAATACTGTACATAATTCATCTTTGTCATGAACTTTTACATATGTAGTATATGTTATTTTAGAATTTGTCTCTTCTGAATGTCTTAACTCATCAGTAGTTTTTTCAACGATATCAAGCATATCTTTGATTAAAAAACCTATTTTTTTATGGTTGAATTCACAATAAATTATTAGTTTATACTCTTCTAGTTCAAGACATTTGTTTCCAAGCCATGCATCAAGTTTTACTAAAGTAACTGGTTCCCCTCTAATTGTTGCAATACCCGCAACAACATCTGTATCAGATGGAGTGTCATTTATAGTAACTTCTTCTGTGATAACAAAAGCTTTAACTTTTGCGATATTTATTGCATAAATATTATTTCTTCCAGTATAAAATACGGCTAATTGTTGTACATTTCTAAGATGTCCTTGAGTCATTTGCTCAACGCTATTTATACCACTCATGTATTCCCTTTTTTGCAAATATTCTTATTATATTAATTTTTTTCTTATAGTTTATTGATTATTTCTTTAATTCGCAATTATTTTTTGAATTGCAACTGAAGACATCATTAAACCAAAAGAACCTGTAACACCTTCAAAGCTACCTTTTTCGATACAATTTGGATTTTCACCTGAAAAAATCACTTTGAACTTCTTTTTAAAGCCTCTTTTTTTTAATTCATATCTAATTTTTCTAATAAATGGGTCATTATAGGTATCCCATATTGAAATATATTCAATCTTTGAGGGGTCAATTCTTTTTGCACTACCACTTGTAGTTATAAGTTTATCGTAATATTTTTGAATAAGTCTAACTTTTGGTTTAATATCATCAATTGCATCCAAAATATACTCATAAGAGCTAAAATCAAATTCATCTACCCACTCTTCTGTTATTTTTTCATGTATTATTTGCACATTTGGATATTTTTCTTTTAAAGCTTCAACCTTAACTCTTCCAATATTTCCTTCACTACCCATTTGTCTATTTAAATTTGACTCTTCATATGTATCAAAATCTACTATTGTTATATTTGTTATTCCTGTTCTATAAAGTGAATCTAATGCAAATGAGCCAACCCCACCTACACCTAAAAGTATTATTTTTGTATTTTCAAACTTATTAAAATTATTATCTCCAAATAATTTTAAAGTTCTATCGTATTTTGACATACCACATCTTCTTTCATAATTTATTTTTTATTTTTATTTTTTTTGGGTATTATATCAGATTAAAATAGAAAATATATTTATGGAGATGTTCATGGAAAAAGAGCCAATGACAAATGTTGGATATGAAAAAATTACAAATGAATTAGATTTTTTAAAAAAAAGTGAACGGCCTGAAACTGTAATTGCATTGGAAGAAGCTAGACAACTAGGTGATTTAAAAGAGAATGCTGAGTATCATGCTGCAAAAGAGAAATTAAAATTAATAGATATCCAAATAGCAGAACTAGGGGCGGTTATAAGTAAAGCTGTGATTATTGATCCATCATCTTTACCACATGATAGAGTCTCTTTTGGTTCGACTGTAAAGTTAGTAAATGTTGATACTGATGAAGAGTTTGAGTACTCTATTGTAGGTGGTGTAGAGTCAAATGCAGATAAAGGAATGATCTCTTTTAATTCTCCTTTAGCTAAACAACTTATGGGAAAACAAGAAGGTGATGAGTTCTCTGCAACACTTCCAGGTGGCGTAAAAACTTTTGAAGTGCTAGAAGTATTTTATAAAGAACTTGAACTGTAATGTATATTCTAAAAAGATTTTATTTTGCCTGTACCAAATAGTATAAGTGAAAATGCAATTTTTATTGCAGATTCACACTTCAATGAAAAACGAGCTCAGCTTTTAACATTTTTGAAAAAATTAAAATCAAAAGAGATAGAGACAGAGCAACTATTTTTGATGGGTGATATGTTTGATTTTATTTCAGGAGAGAGTAAATATTTTATAAAAAGAAATAGTAAAGTTATAAGCCTACTAAATGAGATATCTTTAAATATAGAAATTATATATTTAGAGGGAAATCATGATTACAACCTAAAAGAACTCTTCCCAAATATAAAAATATATAAAAGAGAAAATCAACCTATTTTTATGACATATCAAAATCAAAGTGTAGCTTTAAGTCATGGGGATATATTTGTCAATGATATTTTTTATGATATTTATTGTAAATTTATAAGAAATAGGTTTTTTCTACTCTTTATGAATGCAATCGACTTTAAGAATTTTATATCTAAAAAGATATATTATGGACTTTTGAAAAAAAACATATGTAGAAAAATGAACAATTTTCAAGAAATCGTCTCAAAAAGAGTTAAGCACTATAATACTAATATAATCATAGAAGGACACTTCCATCAAGGCAAAGAGTATATACTTGATAAAAAAAGGTATAAAAACATACAGTCATTAAATTGTAGTAATGAGTATGTAATTTTATGCAACAATGAATTTATAGGAAAGAGTTTATGAGTCTTAACACTTTATTATTAACAGCTTTAATTTTGTTATTTATACTTTTATTATTACTGCTTTATTTATATAAAATAAATAGAAAGAAAAAAGTTGTAGCTACAACAAGTAAACAAAAAAATATAAATCCTCTAGATTTAAAATTGCCATTATTACCCCATACCTTAAATTCACTTAGCAATAATAGTATAAGAGAAGTGGCAAAAGAGGTTTATGATGTTTATAAAATATTAGATTATAAAAATGATGAAGAAGAGTATAAAAGAGACTCTTGGCACTCATGGCAAGTTGGTTTTTTAGTTGCTATGTATAAAAGAGAGTTGGAACTTTTTATACCAGATTGTAAAGAAGTCTTTCATAAAGAAGTATTAACTCAAAGTCCTGAAAGTCTTAGAATAGCTACAAAAAAAATAATAAAAAAATATCAAGATAAAGTAAATATAGAAAAAACAAAAGAAGTTTTATCTAAACAGCTTATTTGGAATGCCGAAGAAGTTGCAACACTAATGTACTTTTTATCTAAATATGAAAATTCAAGTAAGGATAAGTCATAGCTAAATTTAAAGTTGAGAGTAAATATAGCCCAGCAGGAGACCAACCCCAAGCAATAGAAGAAATAAGCCAATCAATACTTGCAGGAAACCAATATAACACCCTTCTTGGAGTAACAGGAAGTGGAAAAACTTATACTATGGCAAAGGTGATTGAAAAAACACAAAAGCCAACTCTTATAATGACTCACAATAAAACTTTAGCAGCTCAATTGTATAGTGAGTTTAAATCTTTTTTTCCTAACAACCATGTGGAGTATTTTATCTCTTATTATGACTATTATCAGCCAGAAGCATATATTCCAAGAAGTGATTTGTTTATAGAAAAAGATAGTTCAATAAATTCAGAACTAGAAAGAATGAGATTAAGTGCAACAGCCTCTTTACTCTCCTTTGATGATGTTATTGTTGTAGCTTCCGTATCTGCAAACTACGGATTAGGAAACCCTGCTGAATATAAATCTATGGTGCAAAAACTTTCCGTTGGTTTTGAGTACTCACAACGTTCTCTTTTAATGAAACTTGTTGACATGGGATATAAAAGAAATGATAAGTTTTTTGACCGTGCAGACTTTAGAGTAAATGGAGATGTTATTGATGTATTTCCTGCTTATTGGCAAGATGAGTTTATACGTGTAGAGTTTTTTGCCGATGAAGTAGAAGCAATTACAGTTCATGAATATATGACAAATGTCAAACAAAAAGATTTACAAGAGGTAACTATATATTCAGTAAACCCTTTTGTTGTAAATAGTGAAAATCTTGCAACAGCAGTAAAAAAAATCGAAGAAGAGTTAGAAGAGAGATTAGCCTTTTTAAAGGCTGAAGATAGGCTTGTAGAGTATCAAAGACTAAAACAGAGAGTAGAGTTCGATTTAGAGATGATAGAGGGTACTGGTATGTGTAAAGGGATAGAGAACTATGCTCGACACTTAACAGGATTGGAACCTGGTGAAACACCTTATTCAATGATGGACTATTTTGAACAAATTGGAAAAGACTTTTTATTAATAGTTGATGAGTCGCATGTATCCCTACCTCAATTTAGAGGAATGCACGCAGCAGATAAGAGTAGAAAAGAAGTTTTGGTTGAGTATGGATTTAGATTGCCAAGTGCTTTAGATAATCGTCCTTTGAAGTTTGATGAGTTTATCAATAAAGCACCACACTATTTGTTTGTAAGTGCAACTCCAAATGAACTAGAAACTTCAATGAGTTCTGTGGTTGCTGAACAAATTATTCGACCAACAGGACTATTAGATCCAACTATTGAGATTATGGATAGTGAGTTTCAAGTTGAGAAACTGCACGACGAAATCAAAAAAGTTGTTGTAAAAAATGAGCGGGTTTTAGTTACTGTTTTAACTAAAAAGATGGCAGAAGAACTAACAGCATATTATTTAGACCTAGGTATTAGAGTAAAATATATGCACAGTGAGATAGATACGTTAGAGAGAGTGGAAATCATAAGACAATTAAGACTAGGTGAATTTGATGTTTTAGTTGGAATCAATCTTTTAAGAGAAGGTTTAGATATACCAGAAACTTCTTTAGTAGCTATTTTAGATGCAGATAAAGAAGGCTTTTTAAGAAGTAAAACTTCTCTTATCCAAACTATGGGAAGAGGGGCAAGAAATCAAAATGGACGGGTAATTTTATTTGCCAAAAGAGTAACTGATTCTATGCAGTTTGCTATTGATGTTACAAATAAAAGAAGAGAAGTTCAAGAAGCACATAATAAAAAGCATGGTATTACGCCAACTACTACCACAAGAGTATTAGAAGATAATCTAAAACTAGAAGAGTACGACGACGTAGCCTTGAAGTTAGATAAGCTAAATAAGATGCCAGCTGCTGAGAGAAAAAAGATGCTCATAGAGTTGAATAAAGCTATGACACAAGCTTCGAAGGACTTGAACTTCGAAGAGGCAATACGTCTAAGAGATGAAATAGAAAAAATCAAAAAATTGTAAATAGAGGTTCATCTTTTGTCCAAACTCTGCGTTGAAAGTTGAATTTAATTCGTCACGTACTGCGTGTACGCTCCTCACAAAATTAAACTTCCGTCTTGATTTTGCACAAAATCTAAACCTCTATTTACAATTTTAAATGAATAAAAAGCTAGTCTGAAATAAATTTTTAAAATTCATCTCCTAATTGTGAAGTCATTTTCCCATTACCTAGTAATTGTGCTTCATTATATAAAAATCCATTCGCATATAATTCTTTGCAGATTTGTTTTGCTAAGTCTTGAGATAGTTTTATTTCAGGATAATATTATTTCCAAATATTCATATTACCACCATAGTGCACTGTTACAGTAGTACTAGAAGATGACTTAGCAGAATTTAATTCTTGTTCATATTTATCTGGATTATTTAAAAATTCTAATACTTTGATTGTATCTGTTATTAAAAATTTAAAATTACTTCATCAGCCTCTGAAATAAAACATCCTCTAAATTTTGTCTTGAATCAACTACTAATAAAATATAAACTGTTTGGTTTTCTATTTTATAAATGATTCGCCATCGTTTGTGAATAAGTTCTCTGTATTTTGAAATACCGATTTCATGCAGTTCTGGCACTATTCTGTTTCGTTCGGGGAGATAGTGTAGTTTATTAGACTCTTCTTTTATTTCAAAGAATACTTTTTTTGCTATATTTATACTATCTGTTTTGATATATTCAATTATATTTAAAAGATCGTTTTGGGCTGTTTTTGTCCATTGAACTTCATAGTTTTTCATTTAGTTGAATAGAGTACTTTCTATATTATCGAACATTTCATCTTGTTTTATAAGATTTTTGTTCTCTATATCTTTTTCACTTAGGATTATAAGTTTCAATAAGTTGATTGAATTTTGCATATTCTCATAGCTTTTTATATCTTGTACTACAGCTTTTGCTTCACCATTTTGTGTAATTATGACAGTTCTTTTATTTTCATTGACTCCATTGATTACATCAGCTGTTTTTGATTTTAGAAAACTTATTGGTTTTATATCTTGACTTAAATACATGATATTCCTTTTTATATTTTAAATTGTACTAAATTTAGATTTAATTTGGTATTAAGAATAACTATTATTTTAGTTTTTAACCCAACATTCAAAATAATCTACTAAAATTTCATCATGAAAAAAGCAACTAAAAAAGATATTGAAATAATAAAAGAAGCCTTTGTTGAGAAATACTCTGATGCTGTTACGGAACTGAGTTATAAAAATGATTTTGAATTACTTATTGCAATTATATTATCGGCTCAATGTACGGATAAAAGGGTGAATATTATTACTCCTGCTTTGTTTGAGAAGTATCCTACGGCTTTTGATTTGGCTGAGGCATCCCTTGAAGATGTTAAGGATTTATTGAAGTCTTGTTCTTTTTTTAATAATAAATCACAAAATATCATCAAGATGGCTCGAAGTGTGATTGAGAATCATGGTGGGGATATTCCCCATGATACTAAAGCTTTGATGAAACTTGCAGGGGTAGGAAACAAAACTGCTAATGTATTTATGATAGAAGCTGAGGGTGCAAATCTTATGGCTGTGGATACTCATGTATTTAGAGTGTCACATAGATTAGGGCTTAGTGATGGAAAAACTGTAGAACAAACAGAAGAGCACCTTGTAAAAAAACTAAAGGGTGATTTGCATATTTTCCATCAAGCTATGGTTCTATTTGGACGATATACTTGTAAAGCAGTTAAGCCTGATTGTGATAATTGTCTTTTTCCACATGTTTGTAAAACAAAAAAATCTTTTAAGCCTGCGTAAATTTATTTAAAAATATATTTTTAATAGTAGCATTTAGTCCATTTGAGTTAAACATTATTAGCTCTTTATAGTATCTTTGTAAATAGCTATCATGAAGAATTGATTTTCCTCCATTTATTACCATTCCAGTTGTGATAATATCTTGAGCTAAGCAAAATAGCTCAACTCTTAAATTATCTAACTCTTCGCCATTATTAGAGTTTAGAAATCGTTTTTTTATATCTTTTAATTTTATTTTGGAACTATTTTTTAAAGTATGGCTATCCAACTTATCTATAGCTCCTAAGGCTATACCATAAAGTGCAAAATGCACAGTTTTAGATAAAGATTTATTTTTTGTATAATTACCAATATTGTTTGCTGAGACTATATTTATCTCTTTTACAAAAAAGTTTTCTAAGTAGACATTTATAGTATTTAGTCCTTGTCCTACAAAAGTTTTCGGAGTTTCTAGTATTTTGAAGCTTTTACTTTTTTCAAAAGAGGCTAATACTTCATACTCTTTGTTTTCATAATGAAATCCAATAAGTAGTCTATCAAAGATTCTATAACCACTTGCCCATGTTAGTATTCCATTTAGTAAGTATCCATTTTTATATTTTTTTGCTCTTACATGGGTTTTATTTGAACGTAAATGATTTATTGCTATTCCACATTTTTTATTAAAAAAGTATTTTTTTCTTTTAAAATCGTTTTTAGCCATAATTGAATTTGCTGCAAGTATTTGAATAGCTAAAAAAGAGAGGTTTCCAGAGTAGGGTGTAAGTTTTGAAAAGAGTTTTAGTTTTAGTTTTTCTTGGGTATTTTTATCAAAATTATATAGGCTGAAAATATCATTTTTATAAGCTATATCAAAAGCTTTTTTTAAATACCTTAGCTCTTCATCCATTTTATGAAGAGGAAGCTTTTTAATCTCCTCAACTGTTTTATCTACTCTTTTAATGTACTCTTTTTTATTTGATTTTATTTTTCTTTGCACTCTTCTTCCCACTTTCCAAATACATATGTATCTTCAATCTTATTAATTTCAACACTATTTGCAACACACAAATACTCTTTATTGTTTTTATTGATAATATAAGTAAACTTATAGATAAAATGCTTTTTTGATGAGACGTTTTTATTATTTAAAAGTTCACTTGAAAGTTTTAAAATATCTATATTCTTCTCTTTTTTATATATTTCTTTAAATTGATTGGGTAAAAAATCCTTTTGATTTTTTTGATAAAGAGTAAAAACAAGTATAACAACAACTACAACTGCAGTTAAAATTATGGCTTCTTTTTTCTCAAATTTTTTATCTATTTTATAAACTATATATCCTATTAGAATGATGATTAATATGATTGATATTAATATTTGCATATGGTTTCCTATTTTTAGCTATTTGTTTTAAAGTCATTTTTCAGACTTATTGCACCTTTTATTGGTTCTTCAACTTTTGATACTCTTTGTTTAACTGCATTTTTTGGTACATACTTAAATGCTTGTTTTGGTAGAGTTGTATCATCAACACTAATAGTTGAGATGAGTTCAGATTTGATACTTCTTAAAATTGTTAAAATGGTTTCTAAATCTTTATCTTCAATTTCTAGTGTAATTTTACTCATAGTTCTCCTATAACTTTCTTTTAGTATAACATATTTAGTTTTATTATATTAATATTAGAAACTAATATATTGGAATAAAATGGATAAAACAAAGTTTGATTATGACTTTATTATTATTGGAGGAGGAGCTGTTGGGTGTGGAATTGCACTTGATGCTATAACTCGTGGTTATAAAGTGCTTTTATTAGAGAAAAATGACTTTGGTTCAGGTGCTAGTTCTAAAAGTACAAAGTTGGTTCATGGAGGAGTACGCTATTTAGAAAAAGCAATTTTAACTTTTAATAAAGCCCAATATAAGCTTGTAAATGAAGCCTTAAAAGAGAGGGCAATCTTTTTAAAAAACTCTTCAACTATTTCAAAAAAATTTCAAATTTTCACACCTCTTTATAATTGGTTTGAGGCTATTTATTTATATATTGGACTTAAAATCTATGAGTTAATATCCCTATCTTACTCTTTGGGTAAGTCATCATTTGTATCAAAAAAGATTTTAGGCTTTTTAAAGCAAAAAAATTTAAAAGGTGCAATCTCATATTTTGATGGTAGTTTTAATGATAGTAAAATGATAACTTCACTTCTAATTACAGCTCAGAACTTAGGAACAGATGTCAAAAACTATTGTGAGGTAAAAGAGTTTTTATATGATAATAAAAGAATTGTTGGACTTAAATATTTTGATAAGATAGAAAATAAAGAGTTTGAAATAAGCTCAAAAGTAGTTGTAAATGCCACAGGTGTAAGTATTGATACTCTTAGAAGAGTTGATGATTATAATTGCTCTGAATTAATTACTACAAGTAAGGGCTCACATATTGTTTTATCAAAAGAATTTATGGATTTAGACGTAGGGCTATTAATTCCTAAAACTCATGATGGAAGAGTGATATTCTTTCATCCATGGGAAAATATACTAATAATAGGCACAACTGAAGTAGATAATAAAGCTAAAAAAATAAGTGATGATGAGATAGACTATCTTCTATTTTATGCAAATAAGTATTTAAAAAAAGAGGCTAAAAAAGAAGATGTTTTATCAACTTTTAGTGGAACTAGAGCATTAATAAAAAAGGATATTCCCTTATCTTCAATTGTGCGTGAATATATAATAAATATATCCAAAACAAATTTAGTAAGTATAAGTGCAGGTAAATGGACAAGCTATAGAAAGATGGCTGAAGATTGCTTAAATGTAATTTTTTCTAAATCACTAATAAAGGAAAAAGCTAGTTGTAAAACAAAAGAGTGTGAACTTTTATCTTTAGAGAGTTTAGAAATAAATGAGGCAGATATTATTTTTGCAATAGAGAATTATTTTGTAAAAAGACCAATAGATATTTTACTTCGTATTACAAATATAGCTTATAAAAATAGAAGTACTGCTTTAAAAAATATAGAGTTTATTTGTGAGATTATGGCTAAATATTTTTCTTGGAATGAAGAAAAAAAAGATAGTGAAATAGAGTTTTCAAAAGATTATATAAAAAGTAGGTTTTGATGAATTTTTTTGATAGGTTTGAAAAAGAGAATTTGCTTATAGCCCATAGGGGATATAGTGCAAAGTTTCCAGAAAATACACTAATAGCTTTAGAAAATGCTACAACTTATGCAGATATTATTGAGTTTGATATTACGTTTACAAAGGATAAAAAGGTAGTGGTAATACATGATGAAACATTACTTAGAACTTCAAATGCTATTGATATATTTAAGAATAGAGACTCTTATTTTGTCTGTGATTTTACCTATGCAGAACTTTTAACTTTAGATTTTTCTTCTTGGTTTGATAAAAATATTCCTCTCCAAAAGATACTTTTACTTGAGGAAGTTTTAGAGTTATCAAAAAAATATAACATCTCTTTAAATATTGAGATAAAAGATATGAGTGAAACTATTTTTGATGAGTTTTATGTAAAAGAGATTTATTATATTTTAGAAAAACAAAAGATGATAAATGAAGTTTTAATCTCATCATTCAATCACAACTATTTAAAAATACTAAAAGCTATGGATAAATCTATTTCAACAGCTGCTGTTTTTTGGGAGAGTGTACCTAATAACTTATTGGAGTATTTAAAATTATTGGAAGTAGACTCTTATCATATTGATTTATCTTTGGTAAATAAAGAGCAAATAGATATATTAAAAGAAAAAAACATCTACACAAATATTTATACTATAAATAAAAAAGAAGTCCAACATAGTTTATATAAAAATGGCATAAAAGCTATCTTTAGTGATGAAAATTTAAAGTATAAATACTAATCAATATAGTTCATTGGTATCTTTACATTTAAAATATAAGAGAAGTTTTATTGAATTTATATAATGTTAAACTGTTAACTAAATAAAAATGAGAAAGGAAAGTAAATGCAACACCAACATCTCACTGAAATCATGGCATCCATAATTATAGTTGGTATTGTTTTACAATGGTTAGGGTGGCGTTTAAAAATACCTGCATTAATACTTCTGATAATTGCTGGATTTGTTTTAGGACCAATTACAGGATGGATTAACCCTAAAGAAGATCTTGGCGATATAATGCATCCTATAATCTCTCTTGGTGTTGCAATAATTCTATTTGAGGGTGGAGTAAATTTAAAGTGGCATGAATTTAAACAAAACTCTCAAGTCATAAACCGCTTAGTAACATGGAATGTTTTAGTTACTTTTTCATTAGGTGTAGTTGCTTCGCACTATCTTGTGGGCTTATCTATGCCTGTAGCATTAATCTTTGGAGCTATTATTATAGTAACTGGACCTACTGTAATTGTACCCTTATTAAAGCAAGCAAATCTAAATAGACGACCAGCGGCACTTTTAAAATGGGAAGGGATTATTAATGATCCTATTGGAGCATTATTAGTCGTATTGATATATGGTTATTATATGTTATCAGAGAGTGAAACTTTGATAATTGATGTAATTATAGGGCTAGGATTAAGTCTTTTTACCTCTTTGATACTTGGTGTTGGTATTGGTCATATTATTGCAGAATCTTTTAAAAAGGGAAAAGTTCCTGAACACTTAAAATCACCTATTATTTTAATTAGTATTTTTTTAGTTTATACCCTAGCAAATCTTGTTCAAAGTGAAGCTGGACTTATGGCAACAACTATATTAGGTATTACACTTGCAAATACAAGATTAAGTTCATTGGATGAATTAAGACGCTTTAAAGAGTATGTAACAATACTTTTAGTTTCAACTATATTTATTATATTAACAGCAGATATAGACCCTGAAATACTGCAAAGATTGGGTTGGGAAAGTTGGCTACTTCTATTTTTAATAATATTTATATTTAGACCTGTAAGTGTTTATCTTTCTACAATCAAAACTAATATTAAATGGAAAGAGAGACTATTTATAGCTTGGGTTGCTCCTAGAGGTATAGTTGCTGCTGCTATTGCTGGTCTATTTAGTCCACAACTTATGGAAAAGGGTTATGTTGGTGCTGAATTATTACTTCCTTTAGTCTTTGCTTTGATTATTCTTACTGTTGTATTTCATGGATTAAGTATTGGTTGGTTGGCTAAAAAACTTGATTTGGCATCTAATCATCCCGATGGATTGATGTTAATTGGCGCATCTTCTTGGTGTATAGCCTTAGCTAGTGAATTAAAAAAGAATGAAATTCCTGTATTGATAGTTGATAAAAAGTGGGATAATTTAAAACCTGCAAGAATGCAAAGTATTCCTACTTTTTACGGAGAAATATTAGCAGAGAGGACAGAGGAGGTCTTAGAACTTTCTCATATTACTAAGCTTCTTGCATTGACATCAAATAAGTCATATAATACTTTAGTATGCTCACAGTTTGCTCCAGAACTTGGACAGAATAATGTTTATGAAATAGGTTGGTATGAAATAAAGGAAAATGAAAAGAAAATACCAAGTGAAGCAGTAAGAGGAAATACTCTCTTTGATTCAGAAATATATTATAGTGATTTTGTAGCTAAGTTTAGAGAAGGATGGAAGTTTCAAACAATTTTATTATCTGAAGAATTTACATATGAAGATGCAATAAATAAAAAGAAAGATGATTCTTTGACTATTGCTATTATAACAAAAAGTGAGCATATTTTTCTTTACCCTTTTGAAGAAGATAAAATAGATAAAGATTTAAAAATTCTTATAATGTTTATACCTCCAAAAAAATAAATAAAAAATAAAAAATAAAAATTAACATAAAATTAACAGAGATATATAATAATCTTTCTCAAAATTTAAGGAGAAAGTATTGAAAAAATCTATTTGTTTATTTAGTATTATTGCTTCAACTTTTTTATTAGCTAATGAGATTGAAGTGCCAACTGTAAATGTTGAGGAAAAAGTTAATACAAAAGTTGTAAAAAGTGTAAGTGAAAATGAGATTAAAAGTGCTGATTTAGCAGAAGCTTTAACTCAAAACATCCCTTCAATATCACTTGTTAGAAGAAGTGGAATTGCAAATGATATTATTCTTAGAGGTCAAAAGAGAGATAATATTAACGTAATGATTGATGATGCAAAGATTTACGGAGCTTGTCCAAATAGAATGGATCCACCAACATCACATATTCTATCAAACAATGTAGAAAGTGTTGAGGTAACAGAAGGTCCATATGATGTAGAGAACTTTGGAACACTTAGTGGAAAAGTAAAAGTAAATACAAAAGAGCCAAGAAAAGATTTAGAAGGTGAAATCAACTTAAATGCAGGAAGCTTTAATTATAGAAAAGCAAGTGCAACTATTAGTGGTGGAACTGATAGATTTAAATTGTTGCTTTCTGCTTCAACAGAAAGCAGTGACCAGTACGAAGATGGAAATGGAAATGATTTTTATGAACAGCAAGTTAAATCTGGAATGCCTGCAGCAAATCAGTATTCAACAAATAATAGGGATAAAAAAGCCTATACTAAAAAAACATTACTTTCAAAAGCAATATTTAATATAGATGATAGTTCAGAAATCAAATTATCATACACTGCAAATAGAAGTGATAATGTTCTTTATCCAAACACACCAATGGATGCTAATTATGATGATTCAAATATTTATACTTTTGCATATGCAAAAAGAGATTTAGGAAAATATTCTAAAGAGTTAAATTTTGATTATTACTATTCCAATGTTGATCATCCTATGAGTACAACACTGAGAAATAATGGTGCAATGCAGATGACAAATCACATGAAATCATCAATTTGGGGTGCCAAAATAAAAAACAGTATGGATATAGAAGATGATATATTATCTCTTGGCTTAGACACAAGTGTAAGAAACTGGAAAGGTAAATATTATAATAAGACAAATCCATATATTAGAGACTCAATTGCTAGTACAGATACAAAAAACAAAGCAATATTTGCAACATATGAAAAAAGTGTTGGTGCCTTAGATATTGAACTTGGAACTAGATATGATAACACTTCAATAGATAATGTTGATGCAACAAAAAAAGATAATGATTATGATGCTTTAAATGCAAATATTTTTACAATATATAACTTAGATAAAAAAACAAAAATCTTTGCTGGCTTTGGAAAGTCAGAAAGAGTTCCTGATGCTAGAGAGTTATATTTTGTAAATTCAGGTGGTACAGTGGTTGGAAATCCTGATTTAAAAGCTGTAAAAAACTATGAAGCTGATTTTGGTTTTGAAAAAACTATTGGTGACTTTAATATTAAATCAAAACTTTTCTATTCTGTTTTAAAAGATTATATTTATAGTGTAAATGGAACAGGCTTTACAAATATTGATGCAAAAATATATGGGATAGATGTAAGTGGGTTTTATTATATGAATGATGCACTATCACTTGATTATGGAATTGCTTATCAAAGAGGTCAAAAGGATGAAGCACTTGCTGGACAAACAGACAAAGACTTAGCAGACCTTCCACCTTTAAAAGCTAATTTAGCACTAAATTATGAATTTTTAGCACAAAAAATAACAGCAGAAATGATAGCTGTTGATAATTGGAGTAATAATGATAGTGATAATGGGGAGCAAGAGTTAGGTGGATATGCTGTTTTTAATCTAAAATATAAAAATAAAATCAACAAAAATTTTGAACTTACTCTAGGAGTTGATAATATTTTTGATAAAACTTATGCTTCAACAAATACTTATAAAGATATCACTTATGTGTCAACAGGTGGAAATCCAACACTTATAAATGACCCAGGAAGATATGCTTATGTTAATCTAAGATATAAATTCTAAAAAGATAAAAGGAAGTAACTCTTCCTTTTATTCAAAATCCATTCTAACTTGAGTTTGTCCTGTAGTTCCAAAGGCTAAGTCTATTTTGGTTGCAATCTCTTTAAAGTCAACGTCTTGTACGATTTTTAAAGATTTTAAAATCTCTTTTTTCCCATTTACTAACTCTTTTGATTTTATTCCATGGGAGATTGATAAACTAGCTTCAATAAAAGCTGATAACTTATCACACTGTTTTAATGCAAGACCATCTATTGCATTGTATTTATCTACGTTATATGATGCTAGTCCGTTAGTTACAACTTTTATTTCATCTTCATAAATTTTGTCTAAGAACTCATCTTTTATTCCATCATATAAACCTAAAAGGTATGAAAACTCATCTTTTATTTTTTCTGGAACATTTGGCATAATATCATCATCTATTTTGATAATCTCATACTCACTTATAATATCAGATAAATCATCAACACAATATTTTACAGGCGAAATAATATCTCTTGTAAGAGCTTCTGGTAAATCATGAAAAAGGGCTGTATAAAAGTTATTTTGCAATCGTTTTTCACAAGCATTTACATCAAGTGAATAAAAATATCCAAATAAAGCTACAGTTAACATATGACCTAAAACAGACGTTTCTGGTATTCTTGGAGTTTGAGACCATCTTTTTTGAAATCTTAGTCTTCCACTTAAATCAATAACTTTTGATAGCTTTTTATTAAGTGCAATTTTTCGCACTCCTATTAACTCATAATAGTCTTCAATCTCTTCTTCAACACTTTTTTTAACCTCTTCAATATCACTTAAAAAAGCACTTGTTTGATATACAATTGAAAACTCCCATTTAGTAGAGAGATATGAGGCTGCTTTATTTATAAATCTCTCTTTTTTGTACATATTTGGATTTTCAAGATACTCTTCAAATTTTTTAAGAAAATTACCACCATCTATATCTTTTATAGAGTCATGTAGTTTACTTATAACCCAGCTATTTATCTCTTTTGATTTTCTTTGCAGAGCTTTTCTAAATACATCAGGTCTTATATCAGTAACTACCACCCGTCGTAAAAATTCAAAAATTCCTGCTTCTATTAGGTGGGTATAATTTACATTATCTTCAAGTTTTGCTATAAAATAAGCTATTATAAACTTATGTGCTTGTTTATCAAGTTCTACTAGCTCAACCATTCTAGGATAGTCATTCCATCTTTGAATTGAAGCTGAAGAGAAAATATAATCTATAATCTTGTGGTTAATCATCTTTTTTATCTTTCTTTTTTGAGTCATCGCTAAAGAATATCATTTTTTTACCTATCATCATCAATGTAACTACTGTTCCAACTACTACATAAGCTACCCAAGGTTCCTGCATCTTTGACTCTTTATTTTTGTTTTGATTATCCCATAATATTGATAAATAGGTACTTAGAAAATTCTTTTTTTAAATTTGATGCAAAATGAAAAATAAGATGTATAATTCCAAAAATTAATATAAGGAAAAAGATAAATAATGTCAACTTTGACAATAAGCAACTACACTTTAAAACACTTTGATTTAAAAGCACGTGATACTATGACTGAGTATTTAGAACTCATCAATGTAGACGTAAGTGATTACACATTTGCAGGTAACTATATTTGGCTATCAACAGCTACTGGGTTTTATGCAATAGTAAATGATACCTTTTGTCTATTTATTTTAAATTCTGGTGAATTATCTATGCTTTTACCTCCAATTGGAAAAAAAGATAATACCTATGATGCCATGCTTCAATGTTTTGAAATAATGAATGCACACAACAGTAATAGAAACTATTCAAAAATAGAGTATGTACATGAAGAGTTATTAGAAGGGTTTGTTGATTATTTGGAAGAGGGTACTTTAGTATATGAGATGCTAAAAGACTTTATTATTGAGAAAAAACTTGTAGATTATATTTATAAAGTTGAAGATTTAATTGAATTAAAGGGTGACTCTTATAAATCAAAAAGAAATGAGATAAATAAATTTAAGAAAATTTATCCAGATCATAGAATAGAAATTTTAAATAAAGAAAAACATGGAACTGAAGTATTAAACTTATTTAATAAATGGGTAAAAGATAGAACAACATATATGCCAAAAGAAGAAGTAGAAATTTTTATGGATGGGATATATTTTGAGAGATTTGCCATCAAAAGATTGATAAATGATTATGATAACTTGGATATTATAGGACTTGTTATTTATATAAATGATGAGTTAAAAGGCTTTACAGTTGGAGAGCAAATAAATGAACAAACTGCAAGCGTTATTATAGAAAAAACAGATTTTGAGATTCTTGGTTGTGCTCAGTTTATCTTTAGAGAGTTTACTAAAATATTAAAAGAAAAGTTTGATATCGAATATATAAATGTTGGTGATGATATGGGATTTGAAAACCTAAAAAAAGTGAAAATGTCATATAGACCAAATAAGTTAGTACCAAAGTATACAATTTACCAAAAATGAAAATTCAAGTAGCAAATAAGGAAGATATAAAAGAGCTTTTAAATATAGAAGAAGCTCTTTTTACAAATGATAGTTCGGCTTTATCAAAAGCTTCTTTTTCATATCATTTGAAAAAAAATATAATTTATAAAGTAGTAATTGATAAAAAAATAATTGCTTATATTTTATGGCTTAAAAGAAAAAATTATTATAGACTCTATTCTGTAGCTATTTTAAAAGAGTTTCAAGGAAAAGGATTGGGAAAAGCTTTGTTGGAATACTCTTTGACAAATCTTGACAAAGATATATTTGAACTTGAAGTAAGAGTTAAAAATACTGTTGCAATAAAACTATATGAAAAATTTGAATTTAAAAAAGTAAAGATTTTAGAGAATTTTTATGATGATGAAGATGGGATTAAGATGAGACTAAAGAGATAACTCTTTAGTCTTTAGTTTCTACAGCTACCAAAAAGGTTATTGATTTTTTTAACTCTACCTTCATGTCTTCCACCTTGGAAAGTTGCTTTATCCCAAGCTTCAACTATAGCTTCAACCATACCTGGACCTGTAACTCTTTCACCTAAGCAGATTACATTTGCATCATTATGTTCTCTTGCCATTTGTGCAGAGTATTCATTATGACAAAGTGCTGCTCTAATTCCATCAAATTTATTAGCAGCCATACTCATACCAATCCCTGAACCACAAATTAAAATACCTTTTGAACCCTCATTTGCTAAAACTTCTTTACAAACTTTTTCTGCAAAATCAGGATAATCAACTCTATCTTTGCTTTGTGGTCCCAAATCAATAACTTCATGACCTCTTGCTTCAAAAAGCTTTTTTACATAAGCTTTTATATCAATACCTGCATGATCTGCGCCAATATAATATTTCATTAATAAATTCCTTTTTCATGATTGATAGAAAGCTCTTTGCCTTCCATCTCTTTTTCTATACTTTCAACTGTTCTAAAAACTCTATTCCATCTAACTTCATAGTTTTTATCCCAAGAAAAATAGATAAACCAAGGAGTTCCAACTATATATTTGTATGGAACAGTACCCCAAAATCTAGAATCATTTGAATGGTCTCTATTATCACCCATCATAAAATATTCATTTTCAGGTATTTTAATCGGATTCATATCAAAAAGTTGTCTAAAAGGTGTTCCAATTCTTGATATTGAGGGGTCGTTATGAATACCAGGATGCTCTTTTTTATAAGGGTCCATTACAAATAGTTTTCCATCTACTTCTGTTACATGATATCCAACATAGTTTTTCTTAACAAATTCATTTCCCTCTTTTGGATGTAAAAATAGATGTTTATCTTGTAAAGCAACAATGTCTCCACCAACTGCTACACATCTTTTTACATAATGAATTGTCTCTTCTTTTGGATATCTAAAAACAACTATATCCCCTCGACTTGGTCCTTCTGCACTTATAAGATGTCCATTATCATTAAAATCAGGAAGTACTTTTACCTCAAGCCAAGGAAGTCTAGGTGTTGGGATACCATAAGAAAATTTTTTTACAAAAAGCATATCCCCTATTAAAAGAGTGTTTTTCATACTCCCACTTGGAATTACAAAAGCTTGAGCAACAAAAAATATGATACTCAATACAATTACAATAGTACCAGTCCAAGAACTAGACCAGTTGTATAGTTTTTTTAACATTAATTACTTTCTCTTTTCTCTCTTAATTTTGCAGCTTTAAGAGTATTTTTTAATAACATCCCAATAGTCATAGGTCCAACTCCACCTGGAACTGGAGTGATAAATGAACATTTATCTTTACAATCTTCAAAATCAGCATCACCTGTTAATTTACCACTATCTAGTCTGTTGATACCAACATCAATAACAACAGCCCCATCTTTTATCATGTCTGCTTTTAGTAAATGTGGAACGCCAACAGCAATAACAACTATATCAGCCTCTTTTGTATGAGCTTTTAAATCTTTTGTTCTTGAGTTACAAACTGTAACTGTAGCTTTTGCATTGATTAAAAGTGATGCCATTGGTTTACCAACTATGTCACTACTTCCAATAACAACTGCATTTTTACCACTTAATTCTATACCATACTCTTCAAACATTCTCATAACACCAAAAGGGGTTGCTGGTAAAAATGAATCTAAGTTTGAAACCATTCTTCCTACATTGTATGGGTGAAAACCATCCACATCTTTTAGAGGATTTATAGCTTCTAAAACTGTTGTTGTATCAATATGTTTTGGAAGTGGTAATTGCACTAAAATACCATCAAGTTTTGGGTTATTGTTCATACCTTCAATTAAAGCCAATAACTCTTCTTGAGTTATTGATTCATCTTTTGTATGAACTTCTGAATATATACCTGCTGTTTCACATGACTTGTGTTTACTATTTACATAAGTAGAACTTGCAGGGTCATTACCCACTAATATAACTGCAAGTCCTGGTGTGATTTGCTCATTTTTTACAAGTTCTGTTACTTCAACTCTTACTTCTTCTTTTATTTTTGCTGATAATGCCTTACCATCTAATATAACCATTCTAGTTACCTTATAACTGTTTTAATTTTAGCTTGCTATAATACCCAAAAAGAATTTATACAAAGGTTAAGTTTGAGAATAGTAGTTTTTGCGATTTTACTTTTATTTTATAATGTATGTTTTGCAAAAGATATTATAAATAACTCTTTTATTACTGATTATGAATATGGGGCAATGTTATATGAAAACCCAAGAGGAATAGGGTGTAACAAATGCCATGATAGAGGTGATAAAAGTGTAATTATTGCAAAATATAAAAATAAAAAAAATGAGACTAAGACCTTAAATTCTCCCGCAATAAATAACGTACCTTTTGAAAAATTTGTAGATGTATTGACTACAAAAAGAGGTAGTTCTAATATTATGCCTTCATACTTTTTGACTAATGATGAAATCAAGTCTATATACTTTTATTTAAAAAACTTAAAAAAATAGAGTCCAACTTAAACTTAGTTTAAATTAATTTTTAGTATAATCCCCAACTTTAAATTAAAATAAGGAATTAAAATGTTAGAGGGTATCGTAAGAGATAGTATAACTAAGCAAAATGCTAAACAACTAAAAAGAGATGGTTACATTTTAGCTAATATTTATGGAAAAGGTGTTGAGAATATCAATGCTGCATTTAAAAGAAATGATTTTATCAGATTCTTAAAAAACAAAACAACAATTGCATTTGATGTAAAAGTTGGAGATACTACTTGTAAAGTAGTTGTAAAAGAGTACCAAAAAGCACCTATTACTTCTGAATTATTACATGTAGATTTAATGATGGCTTTACCAGGTGTAAAAACTAATTATACTGTGCCAGTAACTGTTGAGGGAACTCCAAAAGGTTTAAAAAACAAAGGTCTTTTTGTTTTCCATAAAAAAAGAGTTGCAGTAAAATGTACAATTGAAAACTTACCAGAAAATTTCCATATCAAAATTTCTGATTTAGATACAGGTGATAACGTTTTAGTAAGAAATCTTACAATGCCAGAAGGTGTTGATTGTTATTTAGACCCAAGAGTACCAATCGTTGGTGTAATTAAAGCTAAGTAGTAAAAAAATATGTTTTTAATAGTAGGACTTGGTAATCCAGGGACTAAATATGAAAACAATCGCCACAATGTAGGTTTTTTAGTTATCGATGAGATAGCTAAAAACCTTACAACTTCAAATATAAACAAATCAAACTTCAATGCAGATGTTTTAAAATCATCAAATGATCTTCTTGTAAAACCAATAACCTATATGAATAACTCTGGACTATCAGTTCATGCAATAAAAGAGTACTATAAATTATGTCTTGATGATATCATTGTAATCCATGATGATTTAGATTTACCTTTTGGAACTGTTAAGTTTAAAATAGGTGGTGGACATGGTGGACATAACGGCTTAAGATCAATAGATTCTCATATTGGAAATATGTATATACGTGTTCGAATAGGAATTGGAAAACCTCAATCTAAAGAGGATGTTGCTAATTATGTATTATCAGACTTTTCAAAAGAAGAATTAAATAAACTAGAAGGTATAATCTCTCATACTATCAAAGCTATAGAATCACTGAAAACTGATTCAATAGATGAAGTAAAATCCAAATTTACAATGAAATAAATGAGAATAATAACAAAATATTTACTACAAAAATTTATTAGAAATTTTGTCATAGTTTTAATATCTTTAGAGATATTTTTTGTGGGAATTGACTTCTTGCAAAATTATGATGAACTTCCAAATTCAGCAAACCTTCAACTATTATACATGCTGTATAACAGTTTTTTTACACTTACACTTACCTTACCTTTATCTTTAGTTTTTGGTTGGATTATTACAATTGTAATAATGGTTAAAACAAATGAAATGGTTGCATCTTTATCTCTAGGGGTTGGACATAGACAAATTTTTATGCCTGTAGTTAGAGTATCTATGGTATTAGTTATTTTACTAATTGGACTTCAAACTACACCTCTTGCTTATTCATATGATTACACTTCAAAGATTTTAAAAGGGACATACTTTACAAATTCAAAGAGTGATATTTTTGTTAAATATAATGATTATTTTGTCTACTTTAAGAAGTTATATCCTCTTCAAAAATATGCTGAAGATATACATATTTATAAAGTTGTAGGTGAAGATATAGAAGAGGGGATTGTTGCAAAAAAAGCATACTTTCAAAATAACAAATGGTATGTAATAGATGCAAAAATTACTAAAAAACCAAAAAATATAGATTGGAACAGTTCTAAAGTTGAGATACATTATGAAAAATTTTTATATACCCTTGAGGGCTTTAAACCTAAAATTTTAGATAATGTTTATGAATCAACATCATCTTTTTCAATAGTAGATGCAATATCAGCATTGGTACTTTTAAATGACCAAGATGTTAATACTGATAAAATAAGGGCTTCCCTATACTATGAAATTGTTGCCCCTTTATATTTTATACCTTTGATAATTTTAATATTTTCATATACATCATTTAATAGTAGATTTTTTAATATAGGAAAATTTACCTCTTTATCTATTGCTTCAACTTTAGTTATATGGGGGATATTTTTTATGCTACATAAATTTTCATCTTCAGGTGTATTAAATCCAGAGTTTTCTATTTTATTACCAATTATTTTATGGTATATTATTACGTACATTTTAATAAACAAAAAAATAGGTTATAAATAATGGCAAAAAAGTATGCTTATGGTGTGTGTTTGTACAAGATTGAAGATAATGATATAAAAATATTATTATGTAAGTCTGTAAAGAGTTTTAATAAATGGGGCTGTCTCAAGGGCGTGAAGTGTAGTAATGAAACTGCACATGAGTGCGCAAAAAGAGAGTTTTTTGAAGAGAGCAATATTAAAGTTGAAATTTCAGATTTTGAAGAGTATTTTGATCAAGTTAATTTAGAAAAAGATATTGGGATTTGGCTAATAAATGCGAATAAAGTAGCAGATTTAGACCATTATTTTTTAGAAGATAGACTTTTAGATAATAATTTATCTTGGGAAAACTCAAAAGTGAAGTTTTTTTCTATCTTTAAATTACCAAATATTAGAACTAAACAGATAAAACTAATAGATAATATTACTGATTTTTTGCAAAATAAGCATCAATTCCATCAGCAATACCTTTAGCCAAGGTTTTTTGATAGCTTTTTACAAAAAGTCTTCTTCCCTCTTCTTTATGAGTAATGTAACCAATTTCTATAAGAATTGAGGGCATTTGAGCTCCCACTAGAACCCAAAATGGACCTTCTCTAACTCCACCATCAACTACATCTTTATATTTCTTTCTTGCACTATATAAGAGGTGTTGTTGTACATCAATACCTAACTTTTGACTAGAAGTAATTTTACTTTGATTTAAGATTGTTAAAAATGTATTTTGAGAGTTATTACTCATTGCATTCATATCTGAACTATTTTCTAAGGCTGCAACTCTTTTTGCCCTAGCACTTCTAGCAGGACTTAAAAAGTAAGTTTCAATACCTCTTGCTTTTGCTCTTACAGATTTAGGTGCTGCATTTGCATGTATGGAAATAAAAATATCTGCTTTTTTTCTATTGGCTAAAACTGTTCTATTTTTTACTTGAATAAATCTATCTTTATTTCTTGTAAGGTAAACTCTATAACCTCTTTTTTTCAAGTCATTGTATAAATACTTACTTACCGCAAAAACAGTATTTTTTTCATATCTCTTTTTATCTCCAACTGCACCTGAATCTTTTCCTCCATGTCCTGAATCAATAACAATAACTTTATTTTTATTTAATAAAGTTTTTACTGCAGTAACATTTGATTTACTCTCTTTTATATCAAGAACTTTTATTATTATTCTTTTTTTACCTATAATATATATTGTTTTTAGATTTTTTCTATGTATTAATTCTATTCTTAGTTTTCTATATTTGTATTGAAAAATTTTAATTCTATCTACACCATTCATTTTAAGTACAGTAGGAGATGCATCTTTAAATCTACCATTAAAATCAAAAATATCTAAATATTTATTTCCTCTTTTTTCTTCTATAAATTTAATATAATCTTTTTTAAGATAATGTTTAAAATCAATAATAATTTGATTGTCTTTTACAAAAACATTGTCAATGTTATATGTAGAATTTTTATATTCTGGTTCTTTTTTTAAAGGCTCAATTTTTTTGATTTTGTCTATTTTTTGAACTTTATCGATTTTTTGAATTGGTTGATTATTTGAAGCTAGTTTTTCCAGTTCTTTTTCATATGTTGTTGTATTTTTATTGAGTTTTTTCCCAATTTTGACTAAGTCTTGTAAATGTATTTTTTCATTTTTTTGGTCACTATTTAATACAGCTCTTAAATAGTTCATCTTAGCTGAATTAAATTTTGTAGTTAATTCAGAAGATGTAGCAAATAAATTATATGATAAGAGAATTAGAAGAATAAATTTGATTAAAATTTTATTCCCCTTTTATCAATTTTTCCATAAGTTCATGAACAGTAATTATTTTATCAATTTTATATCCATTTGAACCTGTAAAAAATAATCCAGTCTCTACATCACCTTGATAAGCAGCACCTAGTCTATCTGCAATACAGTATCCAACAGCTTTTGCTTCAACTCCTCTATGACATGGAGCCACACAGTTTGAAATACATACTACTTTTGGAGCAGTACCTTCTAGCATAGATTTTTGTAAGTTTGTTTGAACACCACGTGCAGGAAGTCCAACAGGAGATTTCATAAGTTTTATATCTTCAGATTTAGCTTGAATTAAAACATTTTTCATATTAACATCAGCATCACATTCAAAAGTTCCTATAAATCTAGTTGCCATTTGAACCCCAGCACAGCCCATATTTAAATATTTATCAATGTCATTTTTATCCCAAATTCCACCTGCTGCTATAATTGGAGGATTTCCCCAGTTTTTAGCTTCTTCAATAACAGGAGGCACAATATTTTCTAATTGGAACTCTTCTTGGAAACATTGTTCATAAGAGAAACCTTGATGTCCACCACTTAATGGACCTTCTACTATTACTGCATCTGGAAGTTTATTATATCTTTTCCATTTTTTACAGATAAGTTTTAAGGCTCTTGCACTTGATACAATAGGTATAAGTGCAACATCTGGATAATTTTTTGTAAATTCTGGCATATTTGTTGGAATACCAGCACCTGTAATGATGATGTCTATACCCGCTTCACATGCATCTTCAACTATTCTTCCATAGTCATTACACGCATATAATATATTACAAGCAAGTGGTGCATCACCACAGATTTTTCTTGCATTGTCAATGATTTTTTTAAGGGCATCTTTATTGTAGAAGTTCATTACATCTACAGGTTTTTCTCTTCTCATTTTAATAGATAGGTCTTTGTTTTCTTTATAATATCCAGTTCCTACTGCTGATATTACTCCAAGTCCTCCCTCTAAACTTACGGTTCCTGCTAATTTATCCCAGCTTATACCAACACCCATACCACCTTGTATAATTGGATGTTTTATTTCATATTTTCCTATTTTCAAAATTAGCCCTTTATTTTATTATTATCTTAGCGAAACTTTTTTTACCTTTTTGTAAAATATATTCACCCTTTGATAAATTTAGTTTGTCATCGCTTACTTTTTCTTGATTAATTTTAACAGCACCTGCTTTAACATCTCGTCTAGCTTGTGAAGTTGAATTAACTAATTTTGAATCAACTAATGCTTGGCAAACCCAAGTGTTATCACTTAATTCAAACTCTTCTATATCTGTAGGGATATCTTTTTTTGCAAAAACTTTTTTAAACTCTTCTTGAGCTTTTAAACCCTCTCCCATTCCATGAAATCTATCAACAATCTCAATAGCTAAAGAGTCTTTTACAACTTTTGGATGAATAGTTCCATCTTGTACACCTGTTTTTAACTCTTCTATCTCTTTTAATGATTTAGACGATAAAAGTTCAAAATATCTCCACATAAGTTCATCTGATATAGATAATACTTTTCCAAACATATTATTAGCTTCATCAGTTACACCAATATAATTGTTTAAGGATTTTGACATCTTTTGAACTCCATCAAGCCCTTCCAAAATTGGCATCATTAAAACAGCTTGTTGTTTTCCTGTATTATACGCTTTTTGTAAGGTTCTACCCATAAGTAAGTTGAACTTTTGGTCTGTTCCACCAAGTTCTATATCAGACTTTAGATGAACAGAATCATAACCTTGAAGTAAGGGGTATGTAAATTCACTTACTGCAATAGGAGTATTTGAAGCATATCTTTTAGAAAAATCATCTCGCTCTAACATTCTAGCTACTGTTAAATTTGAAGCCAAGGCAATAATTCCTGCAGCCCCTAAGTCATTTAGCCAATTTGAATTAAATACCACTTCAGTTTTACTCTCATCTAAGATTTTAAATACTTGATTTTTATAACTTTGAGCATTTTCTAAAACTTGGCTCTTTGATAATATTTTTCTTGTTTCACTTTTACCAGTTGGATCACCAATACTTGCTGTAAAATCACCAATTAAGAATTGAACAATTCCTCCAAATTTTTGGAAAACTGATAGTTTTTGAAGAAGAACCGTATGTCCAAGATGTAAATCTGGAGCAGTTGGATCAAATCCAGCTTTCACATAGAAATTTTCACCTTTTTCATAATAATTTTTTAATAATTTTTCAATTGATTCAATATCTATTATTTCAAAGCTTCCTCTTTGAATTTCTAATAGTGCTTCTTTTATTTTGTTTTCCATAATCCCTCTTTAAATAATCGTTTATTATACTTTTTATTTATTAAATAAAAATTTAGTTTTTGTTATATGCATCTTTTTTTGAAAAAAACTCTATAACCTTTACTTTTTGTTCTATTAATTTACGAACTTCATCTCTATTTTTCTTATTTATTTCAAATTCTATATCACAATATTGAATATAACTATGTGATTCTCTACCATAACTAACAGATAATATATAGCCTTCATATTGACTCATATAAGTTAATAGTTTTGCTAACTCACCTTTTGTATTTGGTAAACTAACAACCATTTTATATTGGTAGAGTTTATTTTCTATCCATTTACAAAAAAGCATCTCTTTTTCAGTTTTTATTTTTTTGTAGGCTTTATCACACATTTTGTGGTGAATTATAGCTTTATTTCCCTCTTTAAATGCAACAATATCATCTCCAAATTTTGGATGACAGCAGTGTTCAAAAGAGATTGAACTAATTGAAGTGTTTGAATAAAAAAGAATATTTTCAAATTTATACTCTTTTAGCTTTGTTGTAGGCATTTTAAACCTTGCAACAAAGTTCATATTTTCTTGTATTTTTTTTTCAACTAATCTTTTTGTATGTTTTAAAAAATCTAATAATAAAGGAACTCTATGGAGATGTTCAACTTTATATATATCCACAATATTTGGTTTATATTTTATAAAAATTGTATTTAAAATATTTTTACCACTGTACTCATTTATCTCTTTTTCTCTTTGTGTACATAATATTTTAATCTGTTTTTTTGCTCTATTTGTTCTAACCATATCAATCCAAGAACATCTTGGAATATTGTGGTCTGTAGTATTGATTGAGACTATATCACTACTTTGAAGTTCTGTTAGAAGTGGCTTTCGAACCTTATTTATAAAACAATCAATTGCTCTGTTTCCAACATCAGTGTGAATCATATAAGCATAATCGTAAGCAGTTGCATTTCTAGGAAGAGTAAAAGTATCACCTCTTGGAGAATAGATTACCATATCTTCTGAATATAGGTTTTCTTTAGCTTCACTATAAAACTCTTCTATGTTTTCATTTGAGTATTCTAAGGCCTTTAGCCAATTTAGATTTGGAGAGTGTTTTGCCCCACTTTTATACTTCCAATGTGCTGCAATTCCAAACTCTGCAACTTTATGCATATCATATGTTCTAATTTGAACTTCATGAATCTTAGAGTTATAAAAAACTGTTGAGTGAATAGTTTGATAGCCATTCTCTTTAGGTGTTGCCACATAATCTTTAAATCTTGAGATTAAAGGTTTATACTCTAAATGTATATGTCCTAAGACTTTATAACAATCAATCTCTTTATCAACAAGAATTCTAATAGCCATCAAGTCTAAGACTTCATCTATAGTTACACCTTTTCTTTGCATCTTCATATAGATTGAGTAGTAGTGTTTAACCCTTGTATATATTTTAATTTTGCTATCATCATAACCATTTTTTTCTAAAAGAATTTTTGTTGATGAAATAAATTGATTGAAACTTACTTGAATAGTTTGTTGATGCTCTTTCATAAAATCATCGATTTTTTTATACTCTTCTGGGTATATATAAAAAAAACCTAAATCTTCAAGCTCATTTTTAATAGTTGAAATACCAAGTCTATGGGCAATAGGAACATAAACAACTAAAGTCTCTTCAGCAATTCTAAACTGTTTATTTTCAGGTAAAGCAGAAAGGGTAAGCATGTTGTGAAGTCTATCACAAAGTTTAACAACTAAAACTCTAGGATCATCAATTGAGGCAATTAGCATTTTTCTAAAAGATAGTGCAGAGGTTATAAGTTTCTTGTCTGAGCTTGATGGTAGTAACTCATGCTCTCTTATCTCATCAATTTTAGTAAGTCCATCAACAACATGGGCAATATCTTCGCCCCATTTTTCTTTTACAAACTCTAAGTCATATTTTGTATCTTCTACAACATCATGAAGTAGGGCAGCTGCAACAATAGTCTCTTCTGCTGAAAAGTGGGCAGTTATACAAGCTACTAAAAGAGGATGTACCGCATAAGGTTCACCACTTTTTCTATATTGACCTTCATGGGCTTGAATTGTAAAATTAACAATGTCTTTTAATTTGGGGGTTATTTCAATTTGAGAGTTTAACTCAGCATAAGCACTTTTAATAGTGTTTATACGCTGAATTTTATTAATATATGGGTCCATATTAATTATTTATTTACTAAACCTTCAATAACTAATAGTCCTTGACCAATTTCGTCAATTGCAATATCTGTATATTTCATATGTTGTGTATTTTTTTCTAAAAGTGGTTTTGCACCTTTACTTAATTCATCAGCTCTTTGACCAACTGCTAATGAAAGGATATATCTATCATTGTTTACTCTTTTTAATGCTTGTGATAATCTCTCTTCTAATCTCATACTATTCCTTTATTTATTTTACTATTGAACATTGACTTAAATCACCATTTATGATTTTAAGTAAATTACCTTTTGTGTACATATCTGCAACAACTATTGGGAGTTTATTGTCTTTTGCAAGAGCAATTGCAGTATCATCCATAACTTTTATTGAATCTTCTAATGCTCTATCATATGATATTGTATCTAATTTTAGTGCATCATCATATTTATTTGGATCTTTATCATAAACACCATCAACTTTAGTTGCTTTAATTAGCATAGATGCGCCAATCTCTGTAGCTCTAAGTGTTGCTGCTGTATCAGTTGTGAAAAATGGATTTCCAGTACCTGCACTGAAAATAACTACTCTTCCTTTTTCTAAATGTCTTTTTGCTCGTCTTACAATAAATGGTTCAGCAATTTGTTCCATTTTAATAGCAGTTTGTAATCTTGCATTTAAACCTTTATGCTCTAATGCTTCTTGCATAGCAATACCGTTCACTACAGTTGCTAACATACCCATATAGTCTGCACTAGTTCTTTTAATAACACCATCAGCAGCGGCTGTAACACCTCTAATAATGTTTCCCCCACCAATAACAATACCAACTTCTATACCGTTATCAATCAACTCTTTTATTTCATCTGCAATGTAATCAAGTATCTTTGTATCAATACCATATCCATCACTACCAGCTAAAGCTTCTCCAGAAAACTTAACAAGTACTCTTTTTTTCATAGGTATGTTTCCTTAATATAATTTTTGGATTTTATCTAAATTAAACTAAATACTCATTTAAACGAATTATTGAACAGCCCATTCATAAAAGGGTAAAATATTTATTTCTATTTTTTTGTAGCTTAAAACATCACTATTTCCAGCAGTTATTATATAAACTTGTGTAATATTTAACTCATCAATAATATTATGAATTTTTTTAATAATTGCACCATGAAGCATGGTATTAAAAAAAGCAATTGATAAAACTAGACTTTTATTATCTTCAATAAAAAAGTCAACTTTATCTAGGTAGTATATATTTTTATACTCTTTTTGAAGATGTAAAAAAATCATATTTGTAAACTCATTTTTAAACTTTTTATTATGAGAAATTGAGCTTAAAAAGGAGTGATTGTAGGCATATATTTTTTTTGTTGATTTTTCATGGTTAAATTTTTTTAAAAAAAATATTAATTGATTTGATTCATAAAATTTACAAAGTTCATAAAATCTATCCTTTGAAATTTTTATGCTTTTTTTAAGTATGGTAAAAAGTTGATTGATAGATTTATTTTCATCTATTGATGAAAATAAGAGTTTCAAAACTTCAATCTCAGTTTTATCTTTACAAAAGAGTTTAATAATTTCTTGTAATCTATTAAATTTTTTGTTTTCATCTATTGCTATCATTTCAGGTAAATTGCCATATTTAAAAAAATGATTAAAAGAGGCAATTGTATTTTGGTGTTTATTATCATGTAATAAAAACTCTTCAAAATCTAAGCCATGTACAAATATAGTTTTAAATCCAAAAAGTTTTTTATAATTTGTTGTAGTAATTAAAACACTTTGCATAATAGGAATTTCAAAATCAAAATCAAAGTTTTCTAAAACTAAAACTTTTATCTTCTTTTCTTTTATAAAGTCATCTAAAAAAATAATTATTTCTTCTTTTTGATTTCTAAAATCATCCAAATTAATATAGAGATAATCTTCACTTTCAAAGTTAGATAAATAGTCATATATTAGGTAACTTTTTCCTGTTTTTGGAGGTCCACAAACTATTGTTTTAGGATGTGTTATTTTATTTTTTCTCTCTTGAAAGTTTATTTTATTAAATTCAAGTTCATAACAAGAGTCTAAGGTTTTCATTATTATTTACTTAAATTAATAGCTTCTTTTACTGCATTAATGTAGCTTTTTAAAGATACTTTTGAGTTTTTATAAGCTATGTCAAATGCAGTTCCATGGTCAACTGATGTTCTAATAATTGGAATATTTAAACTTACATTAATACTCTCTTCAAAATATAGTGCTTTTAGTGGTATTAATCCTTGGTCATGATACATACATACGTAGTGTTTATATCTTTTTCTATTCATTGGAGAAAAGGCAGTATCAGGTACTAATGGACCTTTAAAAATATTTTTGCCAAGTTCTTTATTTGCATTTTTTATGGCTTTTACAATCTCAACTTCTTCATCTCCTAAAACTCCATTATCACTTGCGTGGGGATTAAGCCCAAGAACTGCAATATTTGTCTGTTTTACATTTCTATAAAAGTCAAGTAGAAATTTTGTTATTTTCTCTTCTTCGATTCTTTTTGCAACTTTTCTAAATGCTATATGTTCAGTGTATAAAGCTACAAACATTTTAGAACATCCAAGCATCATAATTGCATCTTTTCCAAAATAGTCTCTTAGAACTTCTGTGTGACCTTTATAATGTAAATCAGCCTTATTCCATGACTCTTTATTTATAGGTAGGGTTACTATTGCATCCACTTTTTTCTTTGAAGCTAGTTTTATGGCTGTTGTAAAAGAGTCAAAAGAGTAAGCTCCTGCATCTTTTGTAACAGTACCTGGTTTTATAGTAAATTTACCTTTTACTTTTTCAATCTCAAAGTCTTCAGGAACATCTAGATTTAATAGTTTTGCACCATCTTTTAACAAATCTTTATTTATACAATAAATTGGAGTACAGAGTTTTTTGATTTTCTCGTGGGCTTCAAGGGCTATTTGTAAACCAACACCATTTAGGTCTCCAATAGATATTGCAATTTTCATTATATTAGTCCTTAATTAGATTTTTCATATCAATAATTGCATCTTTAAGGCCTGTAAATACAGATCTTGCAATTATACTTTGTCCAATATTCAATTCTCGTATTTGTTTTATTCTTGATATCATAGTAACGTTTTGATAATTTAGTCCATGACCAGCAGCTACTTTTATATTTAAATCATCTGCTAAAAGAGCAGACTTTTTTATCTCTTTTCTTGATTTTGTTAAAAGTTTTTTTAACTCTTCACGTGGTAATTCTAACTCTTTTATACTGTGGTGTGTATTGATTAGATTCCCATGAAGCATCGCGTAAATATTTGCAAATGTTCCAGTATGAAGTTCTACCCACTCAACTTGAAGTTGCTCTGATAGTTCTATCATATCTTTAGTTGGATCTATAAAAAGTGAAACTTCAATCTCATTTTCATGTAGTTTATTAACAGCACTTTTAATTTTTTCAAAATTAGATTTTAAATCTAAGCCACCTTCTGTTGTAACTTCTTCTCTATTTTCAGGAACAAGAGTAACTCGAGCTGGTTTAAATTTACATGCTATTTCTATGATTTTTTCATTGATTGAACACTCTAAGTTTACAGGTAGAGTTGAAAGTTTAATAATATTTTTTGCGTCATCATCATGTATGTGACGTCTATCTTCTCTTAGATGAATTGTAATTTGATCTGCACCTGCTAATTTACAAATGCCAAGTGAATCAAGGGGATTGGGGTCATTTATTTTTCTAGCTTCTCTTAAAACGGCAATGTGGTCTATATTTACGCCAAGTAGCAAAGTTTATCCTTTTAATATTGGTTGTTATTTTAAAACAACATCATATCCAATATTAATTAAGATAAATCTTTTAATGTTTTATGCTAAATCTTTTAGTGTTGCAATATTTGCAGCTAATTTATTCTGTACTTCAAGGTATTCAAGTTCAGGAACAGAATCTGCAACAACTCCTGCACCTGCTTGGAATATCACTTTATCATCAGTTAGCATTGTAGTTCTAATTGTAATTGCACTATCCATATTTCCATCAAAACCAAAATATGCAATACTTCCAGAGTAGAAGTTTCTTTTTATTCCTTCAAACTTTGCGATTAATTCCATAGCTCTAATTTTTGGAGCTCCTGTCATAGTTCCTGCTGTAAAAGTGGCTGCAAAAAGGTCAAACATATCATACTTCTCATCAATAATTGCTTCTACATCTGAAACTATATGCATAACATGAGAGTATCTCTCTATTCTCATTAAATCAGTAACTTTTACAGTTCCCGGTTTTGCACATCTTCCCACATCATTTCTACCTAAATCAATTAACATAATATGTTCAGCTCTCTCTTTTGGGTCAGAAATAAGCTCTTTTTCCATCTCTAAGTCTTTATCGATGGTTTTTCCTCTTTTTCTAGTACCTGCTATTGGACGTAAAAGAATATGTCCATCGATAAGTCTAACCATAACTTCTGGCGAGCTTCCTGCAATAGAAAAGTCTTCAAATTGTAGTAAATAAAGATATGGACTTGGATTTTTACTTCTTAATGCTCTATAAAAACTCAAATGATCCACAATTGCTTTTTGTGTAAATCTATTTGACATAAGTATTTGAAAAACATCTCCACTTCTTACCATCTCTTTTGATTTTTCTACCATTTCAAAAAATTGCTCTTTTGTATAATTGAATTTTCCTTCATCTAAAAGCTCGGCTTTTTTTAGAGGTAAAAAATCATAAGGTGTGAAAAGTTCTTTTTCAATAAGGTCTAAATCATCTTTACACTCTGATATGGATGTAAGAAGTACTAGTTTAGAAGTTTTATGTGAAAATCCTAAAATAATTTTAGGACGTATTAAGTCCAAATCAGGGATATTTAATTCATCTTCTAAGTTATCCATATATGGCTTTAATACAGGCTCAAACTCTTTTCCAATGTCATAACCAACATTTCCAATAAAACCATCAATTAGGCCAATTCCTAACTCTAAAGATTTCTCTTTATAGAACTCTTTATCGAACTGTTTGTAATACTCTTTTAAAAACTTTAAAGGGTTTGAATCAACTTCTTTTACTTCATTTAGTTCATTTCTAAAAAATGTTTTTGAGCCTTCGTGCCATACTCTCTCACGTGCACCAATTATGATATAAGAGTAGTTTCCATCGCTAGAGTTTATAGTACTTTCAAATAAAAAAGTAATTTCATCTTTATAGATTTCTTTTACTTTTTTATAAATTGATACGGGTGTAAATTGATCTAAAAAAAGTTCCTTAGAAAAAATTTGCATATATTAGAACCTTTTTTATAATTTTAAAATAAAAGCACTTTTGATATTCAATTTAGCTTTTACACTATTAATATTTTTTAGGGCATCATTTCTAGTGTTATAAGGACCTACTAATACTTTTGTAAATGTAGTTCCTTTTACATCTACTTTATAAAGTTGATAGTTAAGTCTGCTATTTCTTAAGTTGTCCATATACTCTTTATCAATACTTTTTGAAAATGCACCCACTTGAATAAATGTTCCACTAGGTTTACTTGTACTTGCACTTTTAAAACCAGTATTAGTAACTGGTTTTTTTACTTCTTGTTTAACAACTGGTTTAGGTGTAGGTTTTGGAGTTGTTTTTACAACTACTGGTTTTGGTTTTTCAACTTTTTCTTCTTCTACATTAAAAATATCTTTTTTTAGTTCTTGAGCTTTTTGAATATCTTTAGGTGAAGCTTCTGGTACTACAACCTTTTTTTCTTCTTTTTGAATATTAGTTAAGTCCATAGCTTCACTAATCTCTTTTTTCTCTTCTTCTGTTTTTTTATTTAAAGCTTCAATACTTTTTAGTTTTTCATTTACTATTTTTTGGTACTGTTGCTCAATATTATCACCTAATTGTTTATCTTGAGGAATAGTCTCTTTATTCTCTGCTAATGAGTCATCTATTTTAGATTCATTATCTAAAAGACGAAAGATTATAATTGTAATTAAAAATAAAACAGCAAGAACCAATCCTAAGATAATATATTTTTTCTTATTATCTTTATTTTGTGAAGAGTTATTTGCTCCTAAAAGAATATCATCCAATTCAGATTCTGTTTTATTAACTTCTTCTTCATAAGTAAAATTATCATTACTTGCGTAAGGATTATTTTGCTCATATGGGTTGCTAGATGTAGAGTTTACATTTCTAGCTTGTGATTCAAGTTCCATTAATCTCTCTTCCAATTCTGTTTGTTCTCTTTTTATTTGAACATTTTTTATAAAATCTTCGCCTTTTATTTCCATAATAAGCCTTTATATTGTTTATTAATATGTTGAACTAGTATAAATAACAAAGTTTTTAGCTAGTTCTTCTAACTCTTTATTAACTTTTGCTTGTAAATCTCTGTTTTCAATGTCATCTAAAACATCACAAATTTTATTTGCAATTATTTCAAACTCTTTTTCTTTCATCCCTCTACTTGTAAGTGCAGGACTTCCGATTCTAACACCACTTGTAACGAATGGGCTTCTTGTTTCTCCTGGAACTGTATTTTTATTAACAGTAATCCCAGCATTTCCTAATGCAGCATCTGCATCTTTACCACTAAATGGTTTATTTAAAAATGATACTAATATTAAGTGATTATCTGTTCCACCACTAACGATATCATATCCTCTTTTCATTAATACATCAGCTAAAACTTTTGCATTTGCTTTAACTTGTTTTGCATAATCTTTCCATGAAGGATCAAGTACTTCTTTAAATGCAACAGCTTTTGCAGCCATAACATGAACTAAAGGTCCACCTTGAAGTCCTGGGAATATTGCAGAATTGATTTTTTTAGAAATCTCTTCATCATCTGTTAATATAAGTCCACCTCTTGGTCCTCTTAATGTTTTGTGTGTTGTAGTAGTTACAACGTGTGCATGAGGAAAAGGTGATGGATGTTCACCAGCAGCAACTAAACCAGCAATATGAGCAATATCAGCAAATAAAATTGCACCAACTGCATCAGCTATTTCTCTAAATTTTGCAAAATCAATCTCTCTAGCATATGCGCTAGCACCACAAACAATAATTTTTGGTTGTGTGATTTTTGCTATTTCCATAACTTTGTCATAGTTAATTCTACCATCAAGTTCTACACCATAATAAAATGCTTGATAGTTCTTACCTGAAAATGAAGGCTTAGAACCATGTGTTAAGTGTCCACCATGAGATAAATCCATACCTAGAATTTTATCACCTGCTTTAATTAGTGCAGCATAAACAGCACCATTTGCTTGACTACCTGCATGTGGTTGTACATTTGCATATTTACAACCAAAAATTTCACAAGCTCTATCTATTGCTAATTGCTCAGCTTGGTCAGCAAATTCACATCCACCATAATATCTTTTATATGGATAACCTTCTGCATATTTGTTTGTAAATACAGAACCCATAGTTTGCATTACAGCTGGACTTGTAAAGTTTTCACTTGCAATCATTTCTAAATGATGAGTTTGTCTTTCTAGCTCATTTTCTATGATGTCAAAAATTTCTTTATCTGCTTGTTCTAAATTTTTACTACTAATATAACTCATTTTTTAATTCTCCGATTTTGTTTAATATTTTTACTCGAATTAAAAAAAGTGAATTTATCACTTTTTTTAATTCTCCTCATCTGCATGTAAATCTATTTCATGCTTAATTGGTTTCATTGCTGGAAATAGCAATACATCTCTAATAGTGTGTTGATTTGTTAACATCATAACAAGTCTGTCTATTCCTATACCTTGGCCGGCTGTTGGAGCCATACCATAAGATAAAGCATTTACAAAATCTTCATCCATTTCATGTGCTTCGTCATCACCACCATCTTTTGCTGCCATTTGACTTTCAAATCTTTCAAGTTGATCAATTGGGTCATTTAACTCTGAAAATGCATTTGCAATCTCTTTACCTGCAATAAAAAGCTCAAATCTATCTGTTAAGTGTGTCTTCTCATCATTTCTTCTAGCTAATGGCGAGATTTCAACTGGATACTCAGTTATAAATGTTGGATTAATTAATTTTGCTTCAACATACTCATCAAAAAGTTCACCTTGAAGTTGACCAATATTCATATTTTCATTTACTTCTAAATTCTCTTTTTTCATAAATGCAATGATTTTATCTCTATCTTCAACAATCTCTTGTGGAACTCCACCTATTTCATAAAGTGATTGGATAAGAGGAATCTCTGAAAATTGATTAAAGTCTATTTCAAAATCTCCATATGGTAAAACTGTTGGTAAATCTAAATGCTCAAACAGATACTCAAAATACTCTTTTGTAATTGCTATTAAATCTTTATATGTTTTATAAGCCCAATAAAACTCAATAGATGTAAACTCAGGATTATGTGTTGCATCCATTCCTTCATTTCTAAAGTTTCTATTGATTTCAAATACGGCTTCAAACCCACCTACAATTAATCTTTTTAGATATAACTCAGGTGCAATTCTTAAAAATCTATCAACACCAAGTGCATTGTGATGAGTAGTAAATGGCTTAGCATTAGCTCCACCTGCAATTGGATGCATCATAGGTGTTTCTACTTCTAAGAAGCCTTTTGATTCAAAGAATCTTCTAGTAAGACTTACCACTTTACTTCTAACATGAAAAGTTTTTCTAACTTCGCTATTCATAATTAAGTCTAAATATCTTTGTCTATATCTTAACTCTTTATCTTGAATACCATGATATTTCTCTGGTAGAGGAGAAATAGATTTTGTAAGGATTTGTACATCATCAACATGTAGTGATAACTCACCTTTTCCCGTAACAAAAGGATATCCACCCACTTCTATAATATCACCAACTTCAATATTCTTTTTAAATATATCGTTATAAAATCCTTCTGGTAAATTATCTCTTGATACATAAATTTGTAAAATACCGCTCTCATCTTCAATTTTTAAAAAAGAGGCTTTTCCCATTAGTCTGAAAAATTTGATTCTTCCTGAAACTATATAGTGTCTTTTTTCATCTCTTTTATCTTCTTTTTGAAAAATATCACTATTTACATTTAAATATTTTGCTACTGTTGTATTTCTTTTTGATTCATTGGCATATGGATTTACCCCAAGTTCTCTTAAGTTATTTGCTTTTTCAATTCTTTGTTGTATATATTTATTTTCAAACAATATTTAAATCCTTTATTTTTCTTCTGCCGGTTTTGTAAGTGTATCTTTTATTATTTCACTTGCTGTCTCTTTTACTTTTTTAACAGCTTCACTTGTTGATTCAGTGATTTTATCACCTAGAGTCTCTTTTGGCTCTTCAGTTGGTGCAGGAGTATTTTCTAATACTTCCTCTTCACTAGTTGTCTCTTTTACTTCTGTTTGTTCTTTTTTTACTGGCTCATCATTTTTTGCTGGCATGAATTTTGAAGTATCAAGTTTAACTATAAAACCACCAGTTTTTACTAAATATGGAAAAACTAAAGATTTAGAAAATTTCTCATTTAGTGTTGATTTGAATGATTCGATTTGAAATAGGGCATAAACAATTACAGAAATTATTAAAAATATTTTAGCTGTACCAAAAATAAACCCAAGCAGTCTATTTACTGCACCAAGTCCACTCATTTCAGTAATTTTACTTAAAATAGAACCTAGGATATAAACTAAAATCCAAAATCCAATTAAAGTAGCTACAAATCCTATAAGTGAAAGAGTTGCATTACTCTGTATTCCAATTATTGGTTTAATAAGATTGCCTACAACTTCTGACATTCTTGAAGCTATAAATATACCTCCAATGATACCAACAAGTCCAAAAACTTCTTTTATAAAACCTTTAAATAGACCTTTTAGTCCTAAAACTACTGAAATCCCAACAACAATCATGTCAAAAGTAGAAAACTCTTGCATCTAGTTCCTTTTATATAATATTTGGCAATTATATCGAAAATAGTTAAAATAAAAGTTAATGGTTAGTTATTGGTTTATTTGTTGAAGTTTATAATGAAATTTGCACCAAAATATTCTTTTGAATTATAGGTAAAATGGTCATTTTTTGCATGAAGTTTATAATTCATATTTTTTTCTAAAATCATTTTAGACATATACAAACCAAGTCCTTTTCCTTGACTTTTATGTTTTGTTGTAAAATAGGGTTCAAATAAGTGTTCAATTACATCATCTTCTATTCCCTTTGCATTATCTTGAATACTTAAGATTGAGTTTGCATAAGAGATAATAATTAATCTATTTTCATCTATATTTTCAATAAGTGCTTCAATTGAGTTATTTATCAAGTTCAGTATTGATTGTTGAAATTGATTTTTACTACAAAAAAGTTCAATATCATTTGGAATATCTATAACTACTTCTATTTTTTCACGAACAAGTATGTTATTAATAAGCTCAATATCTTTTGATATTACCTCTTTTAAAAGGAACTTACTCTCTTTTTCATTATCTTTAAAAAGCATTCGAAAGTCTTCAATAGTTTTTGATAAAAAATTTGAACTCTCAACAATATGTGAACATAAAAACTTTACTGATTCACCATCTAATACATCTAACTCTTTTTTCAATAAAATAGAACTTGCAGAAGTTGATATTGCACTTAATGGTTGTCTCCATTGATGGGCAATGTTATTTAACATCTCTCCCATTGAAGCCATTTTGTTTTGTTGAAAAAGTATTCTATCTTTTTCTTTATTTTTTTTAATCTCTTCTTCAACTTTAAATTCAAGAAATTCATTTAAATCTTTTAACTCTTTTGTTTTTATATCAACTAAACTTTCTAAGTTGTTATTTAGACGTTTTAGTTCAGATTTTTGTTTGATATCAGCTGTTATATTTGTAAGTGTAACTACAATATATGGTATATTTTCACCCTTGAACTGTGTTAAGCTCACATTTAAAACAAAGTGTTCTAATTTTCCATCTTTTTTCATGGCAGCTTTAAAGCTTTTTTCTGGATTTGTCAAGATATATTCAGCCCAGTTTTTGCCATCATAATCTTTTTCTATTAAATAACTTTCATCTTTTAAATCTACAAACATCTCACAGATACATTTATGTTCTAATTTAAACTCTTCTATTGTTTTATATTGATTAAAAAAGTTTAAAAACTGTTTATTTGCATTATTTAGATTTTCACCATCTGTTAAGATAATAATATTTTGTTGTGAATCAAGTATCTTTTGAGCTTTTCTCTTTTCAAGGATAATTTTATTTGAAAAGAAGTAATAAAAAATAAGTGTTAAAATAAAGAATAAAATAACAAGTGTAAAGACTATATTAAACATGAAATTAGTTTTAAACTTTTTTATTTCACTAATATCTATATCTTGAAGTTTTTTTGAAAGAATTATATATCCAACGTGCTTATTTTTAAAATCATCTACTTTATAGCTTATTACGAAATGATTATCCAAAATCAAAAAGTCATCATTACTTTTTAAGATAGTATCTACTTCATAATTTTTAATTAAATCTATCAAATACTCTTTAGCATTTACATTTGCAATATAATATTCATCTATAAAATTATTGGTAAAAGGAAAAACTACAGTCTTGGAGAATCTTTTATCAGCTAAAACGATAGTATCGCTTTTTGTTTTTTCTAAGGCTCTTGATATGGAGTTAAAGTGTGTTATAACTTCAAAAATTCCTATAAATTGATTATTTTCAAAAATAGGAATCAATGAGCTAAATGTCATATCATAACGTCCCACACTTATAGTGGATTTTATATTTTTATTTTTAAGTATATCTTTTATGTCATCTCTAAATAATAAAGAGTCATTTCTCTTTTCACTCCAGCTTCTATAAATGCTTTTACCTTCTTTGTTAATAAGCTGAAACCAAACATTTTTAAATTTTGTTTCAGTTCTTAGCTCATTGGAAAAAGAAGAAAAGTCTAAATTATCTACATCTTTTGAAATAAAAGCATTTTTTACTCTTTCAATTTTAGATGCTGCAATACTAAAAGATAGTGTGGCTACTTTTTTATCTTCAATTAAAAAACTAATATTTTTTTTAATCTCTTTTGATAGAAGTGTAAATTTTGTGTTCAATAACCTATCTTCTTCATTTTCAAGGTACTTAAATGAAATGATTATTACTGTTAGAAGTATAAGTATAGATAATAATATGTAAATGGTAAATGCTTTTTTATTCATTATTTCTCCATATATAAAATTGTACCATTTCTTATATAAAATATTAAAGTTTTTTTTTATTTTAAAATTTATCTTTTTTTGCTACAATCCCGTCATGATAAAAAGATACCCTACAAAAAAAATATATGTTGGTAATGTTGCAATTGGTGGAGATGCTCCAATATCTGTTCAATCTATGACATATAGTAAAACATCAGATATCCAAGCTACAGTAGAGCAAATAAGACAATTACACTTTGCTGGTGCTGATATAGTTAGAGTTGCTGTTCCAGATATGGAAGCTGCCCTTGCACTAAAAAGTATCAAAGAACAAACTTCTTTACCCCTTGTTGCAGATATACACTTTAACTATAAGCTTGCACTTATTGCTGCTGAAAGTGTTGATTGTATTAGATTAAATCCGGGAAATATTGGAAGTAAAGATAGAGTAAAAGAGGTAGTTCGTGCTTGCCAAAATAGAAATCTACCAATAAGAATCGGGGTTAATTGTGGTTCTTTAGAAAAAGAGTTTGAAGATAAATATGGACAAACACCTGAGGGTATGGTTGCCTCTGCTGATTACAATATCAAATTTTTAGAAGATTTAGGATTTACAGATATAAAAGTATCTCTAAAAGCTAGTGATGTTCAAAGAACTGTTCAAGCTTATAGAGATTTAAGACCTATGAATAATTATCCTTTTCATTTAGGTGTAACTGAAGCTGGGACACTTTTTCACTCAACTATTAAATCATCTATTGCATTAGGAAGCCTACTTCTTGATGGTATTGGTGATACTATGCGTATTTCTATAACTGGTGAGTTGGAAAAAGAGATTGAAGTAGGGCGAGCTATATTAAAAGATGCAGGGCTTACTAAAGAGGGCTTAAACATTATCTCTTGTCCAACTTGTGGAAGAATTGAAGCTGATTTAGTAAGTGCAGTAGCAGAGGTAGAAGAGAGAACAAAACATATAAAAACTCCTCTAAATGTTTCTGTTATGGGCTGTGTTGTAAATGCCTTGGGTGAAGCAAAAAGTGCTGATGTGGCAATTGCATATGGAAAAGGTAGTGGTTTGATTATAAAAAAAGGTGAAACCATAGCCAAACTTCCTACAGAAGAACTACTTGAACGATTTTTGCAAGAGGTTGAAAAAGAAGTAGAAAAACAAAAAGAGTAGATTAACAAAAGAATAATCTATTCTTAGCTAGAATCGTATCCTTTAATTGGAGAAATAATGGATAGTATTTATAGTATAAACATAGAAAGAGCAGTCTTAAGCTCAATTTTATTTAATCCCGATGAGATAGAAGATGTTTTAGGGATTTTAAAAGCAAAAGATTTTTATCTTCCTGCTCATCAAAAAATCTTTGCTGTGATGGAAAAACTTCATAATGATGATATGCCAATCGATGAAGAGTTCATTAGAAAAAGAGTAAGTGCAAAAGATGTTGATGATGATATTCTTATTGAAATTCTTTCCGCAAATCCAATAACAAATACCTTAGCTTATACAAAAGAGATAAAAGATGGAAGTGTAAAAAGAGAGCTTTCAACACTTGCAACAACCATAAAAAAAGTAGCAATTGAAGATGATATTCCAGCAACTCAAGCTGTAGATACAGTTCAAAATGAACTTTATAAAATCACTACTGATTCGGCATCTAGTGAACTGAAAGATATTCATGTAATAACAGATGATACTTTGTCATATATCAAAAGAATGAAAGAACTAGGTGGAAAACATCTTATTGGTGAAACAACAGGTTTTTATGAGTTAGATAAAAAAACAACTGGTTTTAATGATGGGGATTTAATTATTATTGCAGCACGTCCTGCTATGGGTAAAACAGCATTAGTGCTAAATATGGCACTTAAAAATGTTGAAGCAAATAAAGGGGTGATTTTTTTCTCACTGGAAATGCCAGCAGAACAACTGATGCTAAGAATGCTAGCTGCTAAGACCTCAATTGAGTTACAAAATCTTAGAAAAGGTGATTTAAATGACCAACAATGGTCAACATTAAGTGCTGCCTTTGAAGATTTAAATAAAAAGAAACTTTTTGTTGATGATGGGGGAAGTGTAAATATTAACCAACTTCGAGCAAGAGTGAGAAAACTAGCCCAAAATAAAGATAATAATATCTCTTTAGTTATCATCGATTATTTGCAACTTATGCAAGGAACAGGAAATAAGGATAGACACCAAGAGGTTTCTGATATTTCAAGGGGTCTTAAAATGTTAGCAAGGGAGATGAAAATACCTATTATTGCCCTTTCTCAGCTAAATAGAGGACTTGAGAATAGACCTGATAAAAGACCAATGCTAAGTGACTTAAGAGAGTCTGGTTCTATAGAACAAGATGCGGATATTATTATGTTTGTATATAGGGATGATGTATACAAAGAAAGAGATGAAGCTAGAAAAGAAAAAGAGGCAAAAGATAAAGGTGATGAGTATAAATCATCATTTATAAATAAACCAATAGAAGAGGCAGAAGTTATTATTGGTAAACAAAGAAATGGACCAATAGGAACAGTAAAACTTGACTTCCATAAAGCTTTAACAAAATTTATAGATAAAGAACATAGAGGCGAAGCTCCTATTGAAGTTGTTTTTGAGTCTGTTGCTGATAATCAAAAAGAGACAAATATTGACATACCAAATATATTATAGGGGAGCTTTTTGTTAGAAAATATAGATTTAAATGATATAAAAAATATAGCCCTAGAAGCTAGCAAAGTGATAATGGAAATTTACAAAAGAGATTTCAAAGTTGAGTATAAAGATGATAAGTCACCTTTAACTGAAGCTGATTTACAAGCAAATGAAATCATATGTAATAGTTTAAAAAATCTATATCCAAATATCCCAATCATGTCTGAAGAGAATAAACAAACAGATTATGAGATAAGAAAAAATTGGGAGTATTATTGGTGTATAGACCCAATAGATGGAACAAAAGAGTTTGTGAAAAAAAATGATGAGTTTACTGTAAATATTGCTTTAATACATAATCACGAACCAGTTCTAGGAGTGGTTTACGCTCCTGCTATTGATGTAATGTATAGTGCAAAAATAGGTGTGGGAGCATTTAAAAACACGCACAAACTACCAATAAATAGAGATGATAATAAATATATCATAGTAGCAAGTAAATCTCATATGTCAAAAGAGACACAAGAGTATATAGATAATATAGAAACTTCAAAAGAAAAAGAGTTAATTTCAATGGGAAGTTCTTTAAAACTTTGTTTAGTAGCAGATGGAAGTGCCAATTGTTATCCTAGAATTGCTCCAACCATGGAGTGGGATACAGCAGCAGCAGATGCAATTGTAAGAATTGCAGGAAAGATGACATATCATTTTGAGACGCAAAAACCACTTATTTACAACAAAGAAGAGTTGTTGAATCCTGATTTTGTGGTTAAATAATATATAATAAAATAAAAAGGAGTTAAGATGAAATATGAATTTTTTAATGATTTTGATTTTATACCATATGATTTAGTATTAAAATTTGAGTATAGATTAGAAAATGTAATTTACAAATTAGAAAATTTTTTCAAAAATGTAAAAATTGACTCCTTTGAAGATGAATATGTTGAGTTTTATTTGGCTGGTTCTTGTATAAAAGCGGATAGTTTTAGAGATATTGATATTTTCTTAACTACAAAAGAGAAGTTAAAAAGAGTATGCTCAAACTTAGATAGAAAATATTTTTTGTATGAAAATAACTCAAATACCTATTTTTATGATACAGATTTGATTCAACTAGTTTACAGAGAAAGATTTTTAGAAAAAGATTTAAAGTTTATAGTTGATATTTTTGATTTTTATTCGACAAAGATAGGTTTTAAGTGTGTTTTAAATACAAAAAACTTTACTATAGAAATTGTAGAAGCAGATATAAGAAAAGAGTTTGTTGACTATGTTTTAACAAAGAAAAATGGCTTATCAAGGGTTAATACAAATCCTTTTGTGTCACTACAGCGTGCAATTCACTTCTTAAGCAGAGGGGATGATGTTCCTTTTTATGTATTTTTAGAGATTTTTTCAAAAATATCACAAATTGATAAATCTGAGCCAATAGAAAAATATTTTGATAGATTACAAGGTGATGAAAATAGAGTAAAAGAAGTAAAAGAAGCAATTAATAAATTTTTATCTTTTAGTAATTAAAAAGTAATTTAAAAATTTCATGATATAATCTTTTTTATTATTAAAAAGGTTTAACATGGCATATAAAAAAGCTTTTTCACTTTTAGAGTTGATTTTTGCAATAGTTATTATTGGAATTATATCTACTGTTGCTGTTCCAAAATTGATGGATACTAAAGCAAATGCTGAAGTTGCAATAATAAAAAAAGATATTGCTACTATTGTTTCTTCTGTTAGATCTTATTATCTTGTAAATGATAGTTTAGATGACTTTACGAGTGCTTTAACTTTAAATCAAAATATATGGGAAGTAGATGGAATAACAGCTACATTTAATGATAACGAAACTCCTTGTATAACTATTTCAATAGAAGATAAAAAATTAAATGTTATAGTAGCCAATGACAATAGCGGGAAAATTTGCGAAAAAATAAAAGATTCTGGTATTGCCTCAACAATTTATGAATTATAATGGACAAATAATGCAAAAAGCAATTTTTTTAGATAGAGATGGTGTTATAAATATAGAAAAAAACTATGTTTCAAAAATAGAAGATTTCCAGTTTATTGATGGTGTTTTTGATACATTAAAACATTTACAAAATAGTGGTTACAAACTCTTTATCATCACAAATCAGTCAGGTATAGGTAGAGGCTATTATACTAAAGATGATTTTGATAAATTAACATCATGGATGTTAAGTGAATTTGAAAAAAAACAAATCTCTATTTCTCAAGTAGAACATTGCCCTCACAATCCAGATGAGATGTGCCTTTGTAGAAAACCAAAAAGTGGTATGATAGATAATATTTTAAAAAACCATAATATTGACTTGGAAAAATCTTGGCTAATAGGAGATAAGAAATCAGATATCCTATGTGCAAAAAATGCTGGTATAAAAAGTACAATTCAAGTAAAAACAGGACATGCTTTTGATGAAAAAGATTGCCCTGCGGATTTTGTATGTGACTCTATAAAAGAAGCAAAAAATATAATTACTCCTTCTCTCTAACTCTTAAAAATGAAGCAAATTTTGGTTTGCCATTTTTAGTTAAATCATAATATTTAAATGTTATTTGCTCTCCTATCTTTGGCGGGTTTAACCTTTGTTTATCTGTAAATCCATTGCCAAGGTTAAAGGAAATTCCATTTTTTAATTTGATACTTAAACTTTTCATTTTATGATCGACATAATTAATTTTTTGAATAATTCCTTCATCATCATAATGCCTCTTCACCTTCAGAGAGTTTTTACTTCTTTTATTTATGTATTCAAGAGTTGGATTTTTTATTATTACTCCTTCCCCTTTTAATAATACAATTTTTTCAAGGAAGGTATTTAGTTCTTTTTTATTTTTACATTGTATTTGTTTGATTATATGTACATTTATATTTGGATTTTGATTAAACCAATTTTTAATTTTTTCTAACCGTACATAAAAGTTGCCCTTAGTATTTGGAGTTTCAAAAATGTTGTATGTTATTTCACTCCATTTTGAACTTGGAGTTTTATCTAAAACTATACTTTGAATATTCTCAAAGTCATCTCTTTTACTCCAAAGTTCACCATCAAGTTCAAAGGGTGGAAAATTATCTGTAAATCCATTTGGTGTAAATATTTTATTTCCGTTTTTGGTATATAGAGTTTTTCCATTCCAATAGGCTCTAATACCATCTAACTTTTCACTCATAAGCCAATTATTTATATTATGTTCTTTGTATATTTTGGGTTTTTCTAAATCAAGACTAAAGATATTTGAGATAATAAAAATAAAGATAATTAATATTTTCATATGAACTCCATAAATAATATAAAAAATTATATTTTAAATTGTCTGATTTTATTATAAAACCGTAACTTATTTTTCGCTAGAATAAAGCCCATTTATGTAAAGTAGGTAAATATGAAATATACAGAATACGATTTTAATGAAAAAACTATATTAATTACAGGGGCTGCTGGATTTATTGGCTCAAACTTATGCTTTTATTTTCAAAACAACTATCCCTTGGCAAATATTATTGCTTTAGATTCATTTAGAAGTGGTGAAACACTAAGCAATGGAAACCTAAAGTCTTTTGGACACTATAAAAACTTATTAGGCTTTAAGGGTACAGTTATTAGTGGTGATATAAATGATAAAGAGTTATTAAAACAAATCGATGAAGATTATAATTTTGATTTTATTTTTCATGAAGCTGCTATCTCTGATACAACTGCCAGTGAACAAGACTTGATGATAAAAACAAATGTTAATGCCTATGAAGATTTATTAAAAATGGCAATTAGACATAATGCAAATATGATTTATGCAAGTAGTGCCGCAACATATGGGGATGCTGCATCTCCTCAAACTGTGGGAAATGAAAACCCAGGTAATGTTTATGGTTTTTCAAAACTTATGATGGATAACATTACTTATGATTATTTAAAAGATGATTTAGATATTTCTATTGTAGGACTAAGATATTTTAATGTATATGGTCCAAGGGAGTTTTATAAAAATAAAACAGCCTCTACAGTGATACAGTTTGGACATCAAATAATAGCAGGTAATACACCAAAGCTTTTTGAAGGAAGTGATAAAATACTTAGAGATTTTATCTATATAGAAGATGTAATTCAAGCAAATATAAAAGCAGCAACTCCTAAAAAAAGCGGAGTTTATAATGTAGGAACTGGAAAAGCTAGATCTTTTCAAGATATTGCAGATATTTTACAAAAAGAGTTAGGAACTAATTTAGGAACAAACTATATTCCAAATCCATATGTTGGACAATACCAATTTCACACAGAAGCAAATATAGAAGAGACAAGATTAAATCTAGATTATGAGCCAAGATATGAGATGGAAGATGGAATAAAAGATTATATAAGCGAAATAAAAAGAATATATGAAGTGGAGGTTAAATAATGGAAAGAATTTTACAAAATGATAAAAAACCAAATATTTTAGTTATTGGTGATTTGATGGTCGACCACTACTTATGGGGAACTTGTGATCGAATTTCACCAGAAGCTCCTGTTCAAATAATTGATGTACAAAAAGAGACAAAAGTTTTAGGTGGAGCTGGTAATGTTATAAATAACCTTTTAAGCCTTGGTGCTGATGTTGGTGTTTTATCAGTTGTGGGAGATGATGAGGTTGCAGAAGAGGTGAAATATCTAATTGATGCAACTGATGCTAAAAGTTTTTTAATACTTCAAAAGGGAAGAAAAACTTCTAAAAAATCAAGAATCATGGCATCAAAATCTCAAGTTGTAAGATATGACCATGAGAGTAAGAATAATATCTCTTTTGATTCTACTGATAAAATGTATGCTAAATTACAACAGATAATCAATGGATATGATTTAATCTTATTATCTGATTATGGAAAAGGTGTTTTAACAAATGATTTAACACAAAGAATTATTAAAATAGCAAATTCTCATAATAAAAAAGTAATAGTTGACCCAAAAGGTACAAATTATGCTAAGTATTCAGGAGCATACTTTTTAACACCAAATAAAAAAGAAGCAGAAGTAGCAACTGGTATAAAAATAAATTCAGATGATAGTTTAAGAGATGCCTTAAAAGAGCTTCAAAAAATAGCAAATCTTCAAATGTCAGTAATAACTCTAAGTGAAGAGGGAATTGCAGTACTTAAAGATAAAGAAGTAACAGTTAAACCAACTGTTGCAAGGGAAGTTTATGATGTAACAGGGGCTGGAGATACAGTTTTAGCATCACTTGGTTACTCTTTAGCATTGGTTGATGATATCTATTCTGCAATTGAGTTTGCAAACTTAGCAGCTGGTGTTGTTGTAGGAAAACTTGGAAGTGCAACAGTTACCCTTGATGAGATAGAAGATTATAAAGCAACTTTACATAAAAGTTCTATTGAACTACATATAAAAACAGTAAAAGAGATAAAAAAAGTAGCAAAAAGATTAAGAAAACAAAATAAAAAAATCATCTTTACAAATGGTTGTTTTGATATCTTGCATAAAGGACATGTAACTTATTTAAATAGTGCAAAAGCCTTAGGTGATATATTAATAGTTGGTTTAAATTCTGATGATAGTGTTAGAAGATTAAAGGGTGAAAATAGACCTATAAATGACCATGACGATAGAGCATATATTTTATCTGCTTTAGAGTGTGTTGATTATGTGGTTATATTTGATGAAGATACACCTTATGAGTTAATAGAGAGAGTTAAACCAGATGTTTTAGTAAAGGGTGCTGACTATGAAGGTAAAGAGGTAGTTGGTTCTGATATTGCTAAAGAGACAGTTTTAATTGATTTTGTTGAGGGTAAAAGTACAACTTCAACAATTGAGAGAATATTAGGTAGATAATATGAAGAAAACAATAGAAAATGAATTTCAATCACATTTAGAGACTATTCAAAAAGTGATTGAAACTATGACAGAGCCATTGAAAAAAGCTTCAAAGTTAGCAGTTGAGACACTAAAAGCTGGAAATAAAATCTTGATTTTTGGAAATGGTGGAAGTGCTGCAGATGCTCAACATATAGCAGCAGAACTTACTGGAAGATACAAAACTGAAAGAAGAGGCTTACCAGGAATTGCCCTTACAACAGATACAAGTGCCCTTACTGCTATTGGAAATGACTATGGATATGATAGAGTTTTTGATAGACAAGTTGAAAGTTTAGCAAATGAAGGTGACCTTTTAATTGGAATTTCAACATCAGGAAATTCAAAAAATGTAATCAATGCTTTTGAAGTAGGAAAAGACTTAGGTTGTAAGATTATAGGTTTTACAGGACGAGATGGTGGAGAGATGGACTCTTATTGTGATGTTAACTTAATAGTTCCTTCAAATAATACTCCAAGAATACAAGAGATGCATATACTTTTTGGACATACTATATGCCAACTAATTGATGATGCTTACGAAGGATAATAATGAGTTTAACACAAGAAAATAGAGATTTAATTTTTAATTCAATAAGAGATATAAAAGATTTTCCTAAAGAGGGAATAGTATTTAAAGATATTACAACACTGTTAAATAATAAAGAGGCATATCAAGCACTAATGAATCATCTTGAGGAAAGATACAAATCTTATGATTTGGATTATGTTGCAGGTATTGATTCAAGAGGATTTATTTTTGGTGCTGCTTTAGCTGATAGACTTAATATTGGTTTTGTTCCAGTTAGAAAAAAAGGAAAACTACCTGGTACTACAGTTTGTGAAAAATATGAGTTAGAGTATGGCTTTGATGAGGTTGAAATTCACTTAGATGCTTTCCCTAAGAAAAATGCAAGAGTTTTAATGATTGATGATTTAATTGCAACAGGTGGAACTGCAAATGCTGCTGCAAAACTTATCAAACATGTTGATGCTAATTTAGTAGAAGTGTGTTTTTTACTTAATCTTAAATTCCTAAAAGGGGATAAAAAAGTTTCTGAACATGCCCCAGTATATTCTGTATTGGATATCTAATGAGAGAAGTTTATATTCCAAAAAGAAGTAAATTTGATCCAGATGAAAATGGTCATTTTGGAGAGTTTGGGGGAAGGTATGTTCCAGAAACTTTGATGCCTATTCTACTTGACCTTGAAAAACAGTATGAAAAATATAGATTTGATAAAGAGTTTTGGGAAGAGGTAAATGAACTTCTAAAAGAGTATGTTGGAAGAGATACACCTTTATATCATGCTAAAAATATCTCTGATGAGATAGGGGCAAAAGTATATTTAAAAAGAGAAGATTTAAACCATACGGGTGCACATAAAGTAAATAATGTAATTGCTCAAGGACTTTTTGCTAAAAAACTTGGTAAAACAAAAGTTATAGCTGAAACTGGTGCTGGTCAACATGGGGTTGCAACTGCAACTATTGCTGCACTTATGGGTTTAGAGTGTACAGTATTTATGGGTGCAAAAGATGTTGAAAGACAAGAACTAAATGTATTTAGAATGAAACTTTTAGGTGCAAAAGTTGTCTCTGTTGAATCAGGAAGTAAAACATTAAAAGATGCTATGAATGATGCAATTAGATACTGGGTTACAAACGCTAGAGATACTTTTTATATAATAGGAACAGTTGCAGGTCCTCACCCATACCCAATGATGGTTAGAGATTTCCAAGCAGTTATTGGTTGGGAAGCAAGACGTCAAATTTTACAAAAAGATGGAAGATTACCTGATTATGTATTGGCTTGTATTGGCGGTGGGTCTAATGCTATTGGTATTTTTTCACACTTCTTAGAAGATGAAGAGGTAACTTGTATAGGTATTGAAGCAGGTGGACTAGGAATTGATACCAATAAGCATGGTTGTTCTTTAGAGAAAGGAACTCCTGGTATTTTACATGGACAATGCTCATATTTACTTCAAGATGAAGATGGACAAGTAACAGAAGCTCACTCTTTTAGTGCTGGATTAGATTACCCAGGAATTGGTCCTGAACACTCTTTTCATATGGTAAATAAGAGTGTAGACTATGATTCAGTAACAGATAAAGAGGCCTTAGATGCTTTTGTATGGTTAAGTAGAAAAGAGGGAATTATTCCAGCTTTTGAAAGTTCACATGCCATAGCATATTTGAAAAAAGCAAAAGAGAAATTTAAAGGTAAAACAGTAATTGTAAACTTATCAGGACGTGGGGATAAGGATATGGTTCAAGCAAAAGATTTATTAAATTTTGAATAGGATAATTTTTGACTAAACGATTAAAAAATAACTCAGGTAAGATACTTTTTGTTGTAGTAGCGACATTTTTTTCATTTATTGCATATAGTTTGTATCAAGCACCAGTTAGTGGATTGGAAAATAAATTTTTATATTTATTAAAAGAGTATGGATATATTATTCTTTTTGCCTGGTCTATTTTAGAAGGAGAGTTAGGTTTAATCATGGCAGGTCTTATGTCTCATGATGGCTCTATGAACTTGTATATGGCTATTTTTGTAGCTGGTATTGGTGGCTTTGTTGGTGATCAAATCTATTTTTATATAGGAAGATTTAATAAAGCTTATGTGCATAAAAAATTTGCAGGGCAGAGACGAAAGTTTGCTTTGGCACACTTATTGCTACAAAAATATGGTTGGCCAATAATCTTTGTTCAAAGATATATGTATGGAATGAGAACAATAATCCCAATTTCAATTGGACTTACAAGATATAGTGCAAAGATGTTTGCCTTTATCAACCTTATAAGTGCTTGGTGTTGGGCAGCGCTTACTATTGTTCCTGTTTGGTATTTTGGAGAAGAGATTTTAAAAGTGATTCATTGGGTAAAAGAACACTGGTATTTTGCAGCTCCATTTGCAATCATTATTGGTGGAAGTATGATTTATTATTTTAGTAAAGCATCAAAAAAGAAGGAAAAGAACTATGAAAATAACGTTAAGTAGTGAAAATATAAAAAAAGTTGATACAGCAGTTGAGATTAAAGTTGTTTTAGATTTAGAAAATATATGTAAATATGATAAAGAGATTTTAGATGATTTAAACTTTAAAGCAAAAGATGAAGAAGTAGTATTTTTAGTTGAGTCAAAAAAGATTTATGTAGGTTGTGAAGAAGAGTCTTATGATGCAATAGCAATTGCAATATCAGCAGCTATCAAAAAGTTTAACTCTACAAAATACAAAGATGCCAAAATAGAGATTTTTGGTGAAGAAAAATCAACACTAAAAGCTCTAGTTGAAGGTGCTATTTTAGGTTCATATATTTTTGATAAATATAAAAGTGAAAAAGAAAAAGAGATTAAAAAAGAGCTAATTATTATTTGCCAAGCCTCTAAAGAGCTAGAAAAGATAGTTGAAGAATCAACTTATATTGCAGACTCTGTAAATAAAGTTAGAAATTATGTAAATACTACACCTCAAGACTTTTATCCAGAAGTGATGGCTAAAGAGGCTAGAAAAGTTGCAAAAGATAATAATATAACTTGTAAAATCCATGGTGAAGAGTATTTAGAAAAAAATCATATGAATGCCATGTTAAGTGTTGCAAGAGCAAGTGTTCATGAACCAAAACTAATTCACATGACATACAAACCTAAAAATGCAACAAGAAAAATCATACTTGTAGGAAAAGGTTTAACTTATGATTCTGGTGGATTGTCTTTAAAACCTGCTGATTTTATGGTTACAATGAAATCAGATAAAAGTGGAGGTTGTGCAGTTATTGGTATTTTAAATGCTGTTGCAAAACTAAACTTACCAATTGAAGTTCATGGAGTAATTGGGGCTGTTGAAAATATGATAGGTGGAGATGCTTATAAACCTGATGATGTACTTGTGGCTAAAAATGGTAAAACTATTGAAGTGCGAAATACAGATGCAGAAGGAAGACTTGTACTTGCTGATTGTTTATGTTATGCCCAAGATAAGATAAAAGATTTTGATTATATTTTTGATTATGCTACTTTAACAGGTGCTTGTGTTGTTGGTGTTGGAGAATACACAACAGGAATTATGGGAAATAATACAGTATTAAAAAGAGATGCAGTATGTTCTGCTTTAAACTCTGGAGAGTATGCTACAACTTTACCATTTAATAGATTTTTAAGAAAAACTATCAAATCAGAGATTGCAGATATTTGTAATATCGCTAACACAAGATATGGTGGAGCTATTACAGCAGGTCTATTTTTAGATAACTTTATCTATGATGAAAATAAAGAAAAATGGCTTCACTTTGACATTGCAGGTCCTGCATTTGTTGAAAAATCTTGGGGTTATAATCCTCATGGTGGAAGTGGTGCAGGGGTGAGAATGACAGTTGAGTTTCTTAAAAACTTGGCTTAATTTTTCATTAAAGAGGATTTTGAATACCTTTTGGGTATTATTTCGCAAGTAAAAATGTAAGGGAAAGATATAAACAATGATTGAAAAAAAAGGTTCAATACTATCAGTTAGAGAAGACATCAAAGTTTTTGATTGTACTATTAGAGATGGTGGATTAGTAAATAACTACCACTTTACAGATGAGTTTATAAAAGCACACTACGAAACCTGTGTTGCTGCTGGTGTTGATTATATGGAAATAGGGAAAAACAACTCTCCAACTATCATGAGTGAAGATGAGTTTGGAGCATGGAATTTCTGTAAAGAAGAAGATATTAGAAAAATCGTTGGTGAAAATAACACAGATATGAAAATAGCAGTAATGTCTGATATTGGTAGAACAGTTCCATCTGAGCTATTACCTAAAAGTGAAAGTGTTGTTGATATGATTAGAATAGCAACATATATTCACCAACTTCCTGCTGCAATTGAGTTAATTGAAGAGGCTCATGCAAAAGGTTATGAAACAACTGTAAATATCATGGCTATATCAAAATCTTTTGATGATGAGTTAAATGAAGTACTAGAACAACTAGCTAAAACAAATGTTGATATTATTTATATTGCTGATAGTTTTGGATCATTTTACCCTGAACAAATCAATAAACTTACAGAAAAATATTTAAGTTATGCAGAAAAAACTGGTAAAAAAATAGGTATTCACGCTCACAACAACTTACAACTTGCATACGCAAATACAATTGAAGCTATGATGTATGGAGCAAGTTTTCTAGATGTTACTATTTCAGGTCTTGGACGAGGGGCAGGAAACTGTCCACTTGAGCTTTTAATTGGATTTTTGAAAAACCCAAAATATAAACTTATGCCAGTACTTAAGTTCATAGAAGAGTATATCGTACCTTTAGAAAAAGAGCTTGATTGGGGTTACTCAATTCCATACATGCTAACTGGTCAGTTAAACGAACACCCAAGAGCTGCTATGAAAGCAAGAGATGAGGGTGATACTAAGTATAGAGAGTTTTATAGAAACTTACTAGCTGAGTAAAATAATGAAGAGTTAAAACTCTTCATTAGTAATAAGGCTTTTTATTTTGTCACTGATTTCATTATCCTTTGGAAATCTTCTTTTCTCTTTTGGTAAAGCTAGTTTACTAAAAATCTCTTTTTTATCAACTTCTACTATGAACGTGCCGCCGCTACCTTTTATAAGATTTATTTTTGCATCTGGAAAATCATCCTTTAATTCCTCTTCTAACCTAGAAGCTTGTGGTAGATAATTTCACATACCGCAGTAATATATTTCTATATTCATTGTATATCCTTGAAATTTTTTATATTAATAAATTTATCAAAATATAAGAAGAAAAAGCTTAAAGTCTACATCTAATTATAAAAGGAAATTTATGGCAAATATTACAGATAAACTTAGCAAAATAGATATAGAATTTATAGAAAATCAAAAGATGTTTTTTATTTCAACTGCTCCAAAAGATGGAAAAATAAACCTTTCACCAAAGGGTTTAGATGATACTTTTAAAATAATAGATGAAAACAAAATCCTATGGCTAAACTACTTTGGTAGTGGAAATGAAACAGCAGCTCACTTACTAGAAGATAACAGAATGACAATCATGTTCTGTGCTTTTGAAGGTGATGCAAATATTTTAAGACTATATTGTAAAGCAAAAGCCATACAAGAAAGAGATGATGAGTGGGAAGAGTATATCTCTAACTTCTCTACCAAAAGAGCAGCAAGACAAGTTTTTGAAGTAACTATTGAAAATGTAAACAACTCATGTGGTATGGGTGTTCCTTTATATGACTTCTTAGGTCAAAGAGATGAGTTAACAAATCTTTATAATAAGATGACTAAAGAAGAACACATATCTTACATGAAGAAGAAAAATCAAGTAAGCTTTGATGGAAAAGATACAAAGCTTTTCGAAGATTAAAAGAGAGAAAACTCTCTTTTAAATCAAGGCCTCTTTTGGTGCTTTTTTTGTATTTTGATAGATAAGTACACCTGCTAAAATAAATATAATATTTTTTACAATATATTGTCCCACAAGTGTAAAGGCATAAGGAGCTTGTGTAAATGAAAGCTCAGGCAATAAAAATAGTGGGGTAAATGTAAACAGCATATGCGTTAAAAATATAGCTACGATAAATCTAGTATAAACTCCAAATATAAATCCAAGTCCAATACAAACTTCCCATATAGCCAATAACTTTATAGATAGTGTTTCAGGTATTAGTCCAAAGAAGAGTATATCTATAGTTTTAGTGGCTAGTACTTCTGCGGGGCTTAGGTTAGGGAAGAATTTTAGGATTCCATACCATAAAAAGATTATCCCTAAAGAGATTCTAATTAATTCAATTGTTTTTGTCATATTATTCCTTTTTTTGAAATTATACTTTTCTATACCTTTAATATATATTAATATTCATTATCATTATTGTATAGTTTTTCTTTTTTATGTTGGGTTAAGAAAATAGGGTGGGTGTTTTGTTTGATAAATATAAGTCAAAACATATATTAAAAATTTAAATAATAGTCTATATAAAGTTGTTAATATATCACAATAAAGCAACAAATAATGTCATTACATTAAGGTTATTTTATATAAAATAAATCATTAATCAATAGTTACATACATTAGAGATAAGGGAATTAAATGAAACTAGATGCTGTAAAAATAAAAAATTTTAGAGGGTATAGAAATGAAATAACAATTCCTATATCTAATTTAACTGCTTTAATAGGTAAAAATGATGCCGGTAAAACTACAGTACTAGAAGCTTTAGAAATTTTTTTTAATAACAAACAAGTAACTTGTGAAAAAGATGACCTCAATATAAATGCTACTTCTAATCAAATTGAAATCACATGTATATTTTCTGATTTACCTGCACAAATAATAATTGATGCTACACAGCCAACAACACTATTAGATGAACACTTATTAAATATAAATGGTAAACTAGAAATTAAAAAAGTATTTGTTGCTACTATTGCAAAACCAAAAGAAAATATATATATTGTATGTAATCATCCAACTGTAGAAAATGCAGATGATTTACTTACCTTAAAAAGAAACGAATTAAGAGCGAGAGCAATATCTCTAAATATTGATGAAACATTATATAATGCTTCAATTAACACTTCAATTAGACAAGCAATATTAGCAAACTTTCCAAATCTTGGATTAAGTCATACTGAACTCTTAGTTGACAAGGAAGACTCTAAAAAAGTATATGAATCTATTAAAAACTATTTACCACTTTTTGCATTGTTTCAATCAGATAGACAAAGTACGGATGATGACAAAGAAGTTGTTGACCCCATGAAAATAGCTGTTCAACAAGCATTATCTGAATTAGCAACTGAACTTGAACATATAAGAACACAAGTAAAAAATAAAGCAATTGAAACCGCGAATAGAACTCTTGCTAAATTGCAAGAAATGTCTCCTGAACTTGCAAGCCAGTTAGTGCCAGAGTTTAAAGCTGAACCAAAATTTGATTCACAATTTAAATTATCCATTAAATCAGATGATAATATTTCAATTAATAAAAGAGGGAGTGGTGTTCGAAGATTAATATTATTAAACTTCTTTAGAGCGGAAGCAGAACGAAGAAGAAATGCTAATAATACAAATGAGGTGATATTTGCATTTGAAGAGCCTGAAACATCTCAACACCCCGACCATCAAGAAATGCTTATCAATGCTTTTTTAGAGTTATCCAATACATCAAATAGTCAAATTATTCTAACAACACACACTCCAGCTTTAGCTGGATTATTACCATTAGAAAGTTTACGTTTTATTGAAAATAATAATATTGAATATGGAACAGATGAGATATTTGAAAAAATTGCTGATACATTAGGAATCCTTGCTGACCCAATTTCTAAAAGTGCTAAAGCATTACTCTTAGTTGAAGGGAAAGGTGATGTGACATTTATTAATCATACAGCCGAACAATTGAAAAATGCAGGTTATATAGCACATACTTTTATTGAAAAAAGGATAGCTATTGTACCAATTGGGGGATGTGGAAATATTAAGCATTGGCGAACCATGCAATTGGCTAATCAATTTGATATTCCATATTGTGTTTTATTAGATTCTGATAAAGGAACAGCAGAAGAAGCACAGAACATAGCAAAACAATGTGAACTTCATAATGATGGTGTAAAAGCTTATTTAACTCGTAAGCGAGAGCCTGAAAATTATGTACATTTAGATTGTTTAGACTTAGAAGCAGGAAGTACATTTAGTTTCACTGATTTAGATGATGCAAAGATATTGATTAGTCAAGAAAAAGGTACTAGAAGAACCAATGTATTAGAAGATTACTGGGTTAGAATGAATGTAGAACAAATTAGAGAAGTAGAAAAATATAATATTGATGGTATTGATAAATATGAATTTACAGAAATGTTCAATGACTTTTTAGAGCTTGCTGATTAAAGTTTCGAGTATAGGACAATTATTTGACTATTTAATTAAAAATATTTATCATAAACACCTAAAGGTATTCCCTTTCTCTTACTTTGTGTGGACAAAGTAAGCAAAACCACCAACAGAGTTTCAAAGCCCTTTGGGTACCCTCACTTATTATTTTTATCTTTTCTGCTTGGCAAAACTCGCTTATTAAAACTTCCATTTAGGAACTTTTAAACACTCAAACAGTTGCCAACCTTGTTTAGAAAAGAAAAAAATAAACGTTCGGCTTTTGCAAATGTTGGAGATAAAAGGTGGGATAAGGACATTGTATTTTTGATTTGTTTAGACTTGTAACTTATATATGCTAAATTTATAAATGATAGTTTGAACTTTCTTTCTTCCCAGACTTTGATGAAGCCGAGTAGTTTTAAATTTTTTTCGGAAAAAGTCGAGGACATGTTTGAAATAAAAAAGAGTGATAAACTCACTCTTTTTTATGAGTCTCGCAGACTAGAAAATAAATTTAGAACTGGGAGGGAATCTTTGACTTCATCAACTCGTCTGGTGGCTTTCTTGTTTCTTCTTTGCCATCAAAGAAGAAAAGAGCGGAGAGGTTTACCTCTTCAAGAGAGAAATTTTAAAAGTTCAGTAACTAGTTATATTATTAAGCTATAATCAAAAGAAAAAAAGGAAACACCATGTCGGGAAAAATATCAAATCTTCTTATTTCAAAAAGTATTGAAAGTTCTATGCAAAATGTAAACCAAGTGGTTTTAGAAGTTGGTAAAGGTATATTTGGAGATAGATATTATAATCAAGAAGGGACATTTTCAAACAAAGGTACAGTTGAGCCTGATAGAGATGTTACTTTAATAGAGATTGAAAATATAAATGCATTAAATGAAGAACATAATCTTTCAATTACACCTGAAGATTTTAGACGAAATATTGTTGTTTCTAATTGTGATTTAAACTCACTAGTTGATAAAGAGTTTCAAATAGGTGAAGTTATTTTAAAAGGTATTAGACTTTGTGAGCCTTGTAAATATCTAGCTGATAAACTAGCTGAACAAAAAACATTGACTCAGATGGTACATAAAGCAGGACTTAGAGCTGAAATTATTAAGGGTGGAAGTATAGACTTAAACTGTCAGATTGAAGTATTGTAATTAAAAGGCTTCACTAAAGAAGCCATTTAATTATTATTTATAATATCCTGCACCAATCCACAAGTTATCATTGATTTTTTTAACATAAGATGTTTTATCTGCAATTTTTTTAGTTGTAGGATTAGACCATTTATAATCTACCCATCCCTCACCAGTTTTTGCAGTTTCAATTAACTCTTGAATAACCATTTTACCACCTGCACCTTTTACATTAATAAGGTTTTTACCTACCATTACTGGTTTTCCACCAAATGCTTGTACAGTACCCTTAAAATCATAAGCGAAGATATAAAGTTCACCTTGAACAAATTCACCTTCTTTAACGTTAAATGCTTTTAAACATGCATCAACACCTTTATCTGCACAAAGTTGTGCACCTTTTTCAACAAATGTCTTTGCTTCATCTGAAGTTGTAGCAAAACTTAATGTCATACAAAGCCCTAAACCTAAACCTATTTTCGCAATTTTTGAAATCATTGTCTCTATCCTTATATTTATATTCAAAAATCATTTTAGCCATAGCATGTAAGATTTTTATGATAACAGTATGAAAATGGTGTGATATTTTAAGCTAAATTTTAGTTTAATAGAAATATTATATTTTACTTACATAATTTTTACATAAAAGGGGAGAAAATGAAAAAAATTGCGCTTTTACTGGTCTTTTTGTACAGCTTAACATATGCAGCTGAATATGATCCTATTCGAGGTCAGATGTTGTCATTATCTTGTGCCTCATGTCATGGGACAGATGGTAAATCAGAAGCTATCACTCCATATATAGCTGGTATGGGCAAAGCTAGTCTTTACCAAATATTATTGGATTATAAAAATGGAAAAAGAGTTGAAACTATGATGCAAAAACATGCAAAAGGTTTTACGGATGAAGAATTAGAGCAAATTGCTTATTATTTTTCTAATGTTGAAAGATAAAAGGATATTATTATGATGAATAGAAGAAATTTTAACAAAATACTTTTAGGAACAACTGCACTCTCTTTTGCTGCATGTAATGGTATGACTTCTCTTTCTTTTCCTGCTGATAAAAAAAGAGTTGTAATAGTTGGAGGTGGTTTTGGTGGTGCAACTGCTGCTAAATATCTCAAAAAATTCTCTCCCCAAACAGAAGTTGTTTTGATAGAACAAAACAAAGAGTATTATACTTGTCCATTTAGTAATACTGTAATTGCAGGAATAAATGATATGGATTTTATAAAACATGATTATAAAACTTTAGAGAGTAAATACAAAGTTATAGTATTGCATGAAAAAGTAAAAAAAGTTGATGGTGCAACAAATAGTGTTATTTTAGAAAGTGGGAAAATCATACCTTATACTAAAGCAATAGTATCTCCAGGTATTGATTTTAAGTATGAAAAAGGTTATGAAAAAGGCTCAGAACTTCTTGCCCCTCATGCTTATAAAGCAGGTTCTCAAACTGAACTTTTAAGAAAACAACTTGAAAATATGAAAGATGGTGGGACTTTTGTAATGGTAGCTCCTGCAAATCCTTTTAGATGTCCTCCTGGTCCTTATGAAAGAGTATCTTTGGTTGCACATTATTTAAAAAATCATAAGCCTAATTCTAAGATTGTAATTTTAGACCAAAAAAACAAGTTCTCAAAACAAGGCTTATTTCAAGAGGGTTGGGAAAAACTCTATCCAGATATGATTGAGTGGAGAAGTGCTGAGTTTGGAGGAAAAGTTCTATCTGTAAATCCAAAAACAAAGGTTGTAACAACTGAAGATGAAGAAGTTAAAGCAGATGTATTAAACTATATTCCACAACAAAAAGCTGGGGAGTTGGCATTTAACTCTGGACTTACAAAAGGTGACTGGTGTCCTGTAAATACAAAAACTTTTGAATCTAAATTAGTAAAAGATGTTTATGTGATTGGTGATGCTTCAATAGCTACAAAAATGCCAAAATCAGGATTTTCTGCAAACTCACAAGGAAAAATTGCTGCATTGCAAATCTCAAGGGTTTTAGCAAATCAGCCAATAATAAATCCTCCAAAACTTGCAAATACTTGTTATAGTTTACTCTCTCCAACTTATGGAATTTCTGTTGCTGCAGTTTATGAAGCACATGAAGATAAAATTGTAACGGTAGAAGGTGCGGGGGGATTAAGTCCATCAAATGCACAAGCGAATTTTAGACTACAAGAAGCTGAGTATGCAGAAGGTTGGTATAAAAATCAAATGGCAGATATCTTTAGATAGGTTAAAGTAGAGTAAGAGATGAAAATCTCTTATTCTTTTATTTATTAAATGGTTTTATAAGTTCTTCTAACCATTTACTAGCATCTTCAATTGTTTCAAATCTTTTTGATTTTGCTACTTGGTCTTTACCTTCATAAAATCTAACTCGAATACCATCTTCCACATGGTCAATCTTTGTTCTTGTGATTCTATTTAGGTTTAAATGTACTCTTTCATTTAGTTTTATAAACATTTGTTCTCCTTAAATTTGTGACATTATATCTATTTTTAACTTTTTTATTTTAATCTTCCCGTTATAAATCTAACTATTAAAAATACAACAACAGAAAACCCAATAATAACAGCAGCAACGGGTGCAGAGAAACTTAGTCCATAGGAGTTAAATCTATCGAAAATAAGCACAGGTGTTGTCATAGGATGATATACAAGTATAACAACTGCTCCAAACTCTCCTAGACCTCTACTCCACATCATAAGTGCACCATTTATAATATCTTTTTTAGCATTTGGTATGGTGATTCTAAAAAATACTGATATGGGGTTTGCCCCTAGTGTTCTTGCTACTTTCTCTAGTTTTACATCTACTTTTCTAAATCCATCTTTTGCAGAGTTTATTAAAAAAGGAGCTGATAAAAACATCATAGCAATCATAATCCCATACTCAGTTCCTACAAACTCTATGCCAAAAAACTTAAAAAAATCTCCAAGCATGGTATCACCAAAAGTTGTAAGTAGTGCAATACCAGCAGCAGTATGAGGAATCATAATAGGTATATCTACTATTGATTCTAAAAGACTTCTTCCATAAAAGTTATATCGCGCAATTATATATGCTAAAGGAAGTCCAGTAAAAAGTACGAAAACCATGGCCCATGCCGATACTTTCATGGTAAGTAAGATTGAGTCAATAACTTCTCCATCTTGAATAGTCTCTATTAATTTTGCACTTCCAACGCCAACAAACATTTTTAAAATAGGAATAGATAGGAAAAATATAATAATAAATCCTAAAGCTACTAGGGTGATAATAAACGATTTACTTTTCATATAAAACTGATATCCTTTTTGTCAAATCCGATATTTATAATACTTCCACTGTGAGCATAACACCCTTCGTAATCTCTTTTAAGTATTTTTATAAAAAATTGATGTTCGTTTACATTTACAAAGAGTTTATAGTGGTCAACTATTCCCATACACTCTTCAAGTCTACCTTTAAAAATATAATCACAAAAAAGTTCATCTTCAACAGATACTTTTATTACATTTGGGTCAACTGAAAAAAACTCACAAGAAGAGTTGTTATCTATAAAAGAAGCTGGAAAAATATTTTTAAATCCTAAGAATTTTGCAACATCAATATTTATAGGATTGTTTAATACCTCTTCGGCATTTCCTACTTGTTGAATTTTACCTTCCATTAAAATAGCAATTTTATCGGCTAAATACGAGGCTTCCCTAAAGTTATGGGTTACATGAATAGTTGTTAAATCATATCTTTTATGAATATCTTTAAGACTTTTCATAATAGAGTTTCTAAAAGTTGGATCTATTGCACTTAAAGGTTCATCAAGAAGTAAAATCTTTGGTCTTGAAAATAAAGCTCTAGCAATAGCAACACGCTGTTTTTCTCCACCACTTAAGTTTTCTATCTCTCTTTTTAGCAATTTTTCAAGCTTTAAAAAACCTACTATATCATCAAATAACTCTTTTGATTTTTCTATTTTTTTATAACGTGCAGAAAATCGTATATTCTCTTCCACATTTAGATTAGGGAAAAGTGCAAACTCTTGATATACAAATCCAACATCTCTTTTTTCAGGAGTAAAATTTATTATATCAATGTCATGATGATATATACTTCCAGAACCCTCATTTAAGCCTGCAATTGTCTCAAGAAGTCTTGTCTTTCCACTACCACTTTGTCCAAGAAGTACAAAATACTCATTTTTGTCTATGGTTAGGTCTATATTATCAAGCAAGAAATTATCTATCTTGCTTGTTAATTTTTCTATTCTTAAATAGCTCATTATCTTCCTATAATTGATGCATCACCAGTTATAATTGGTGGGTTAATTACACCTTGACCATTTTTAGTCATAATAGCTTGTCCTTCACTTGATAATACAAAGTTTACAAACTTGATTGCTCCATCTTTGTTTTGTGGAGATTTTTTGTTTTGTGCAACTGTAATACCATAAACCATAGCTCCACCTTTTTTACTGATTAGTTCACCTGGCTTTTTTCCATCAATTTTAAATGATGCAGTTTTATAAAACTCTGCATTTTCATTATCTTTTAGAGAAACCTCTTTTGGAAGAGTAATATATTTTAAACCATGTTGTTCTGCTACTGATTTATAAATATATAGATAATCATAAGCATTTGCTTCAATAAGTCCTAGTAAATCAGTCTCTTTAGGTCTAACTATTACTTTATCTTTATTCTCTTCACCAACTTTATATGACTCTCCATATCCAAATAGTTTTTCATAAAAACCAGGCATCTTGTAGTGTGATTCTGCTAATTTTGTAACAAGGATAGATCTATATCCACAAGGGTCCATATTAGGATTTGAATGTCCAACTTTAACACCATCTCTTAGGAAGATTTCTGGCCAGTTTTGTGCATTGATTTCATCTGCATATTTTGCTTTTGGAGTGAATGCTATTGCCATCTCATTTGTTGCAAATTGAGCGTTGAATTTTGCATCTTTTGGAATCAATAAGTTATCAATAACTTTATAATCAGCACTTGCCATAACATCAGCAGCTTTACCAATCTCAGATATTTTCCTAGCAGCTGCTCTACTTCCTGATGCTTCTCTTTGTACATCATATTGTGGATACTTTGCTTCAAATGCTTTTTCAACTTGAGAAAAAGGAACCGCTAAACTTCCTGCATGAAATACTACTATTTTCTCTTTTGCCATAAGGCTACTTGCAACTACTGCACTTAATCCTAGTGTTAATAATGTTTTTTTAATCATTGTTTTCCTTTTAGTTAAATATATTGATTTGTTTGTTTTGTAATTTTTTATTAAACTCAATTACAAAAACATCTTGATTTGCATTTATAAGTGAAGTAGAATTTCCCGTAACCAAAATAGAGTTACTCTCATAAAGTGCTGTTATCATTCCTGAACCATATTTGTTATCTCTTGTCACATCAAACATTGTATTTTTGAGACTTCCTAATACTATATTGACCCTCCCGTTTTTAGTTTTAAACTCTTTTGTATTTGTAGCTTTTGATATATCATGGTAATACTCATTTGCTCCTTGTAGTTTTTTAAGCATTGGTATTACAAACAAATAGATATTTACCATGGCAGTTAGTGGATTTCCAGGAAGACATATAACAACACTTTTATCCATTTTTCCCATCATGATAGGTCGTCCTGGTTTTATATTTACCCCATGAAAAGATGTCTCTAAACCATTTTGTAAAAATGCCTCTCCCACAAAGTCAGCATCACCCATAGAGATGCCTCCCGTTGTAATTATCACGTCGTAGCTTTTCAAGTTTGAGATATAATTTTTTGATTCTTCTAAACTATCAGGAACTACTCCACAATATGTAGCATCGAAGCCTTTCTCTTTTAGCTGTGAGATTAAAGCATAAGAGTTACAGTTGTATATTTCTTCTTCATCTGCATTTTCCCATGGCTCTTTTATCTCATTACCCGTTGAAAGAACAGCTATAGTGATTTTTTTATACACTTCAATCATCACAATACCTTGTGAAGCTAGAAGTGTTATATGAGATGAGTTTATCTCTTCACCTTTTGCAAAAAGTCTGTTTCCCTCTTTTTGCTCTTCACCTTTAAGTCTTAGGTTTGCACCTTTTTTTATATCTTTTGGAATAGTTACACTATCCTTTGTAACATCAAGGCAATTTTCTATAGGTATAATTGTGTCTGCATCACTTGGAACTTTTGCCCCTGTCATGATTTTATAACACTCATTTTGTCCCAATGACTCTTGTACTTTTTCACCCTTATCTCCTGCAAAAATAACTTTGTTTATTTTAAGTGTTTTTCCAGCATCACTAAACTTAATGGCAAAACCATCCATAGCAGAGTTATCAAAAGAGGGAAGATTCTTTTTGCAAATAATATCTTTAGATATAACTCTTCCTAAAGCTTCAGATATTGAGACTATTTCTACCCTTGAATTTTTATTTGCAAGCTCTAAACTTTTAGTAAAAGCTTCATCGAAATCCAAAAAGTTTAATTTCTGATTCATCTAGTTTCCTTCATTTAAGACTTTTATTTGTCTATATTTTTTTGCTAGTTTTTGTACTATTTTTTCAACTTCATCTTGTGTATACGCTTTATCAAAACTAAAAGAGATAGAGTTTCTACTTGTAGTTTCATCATAAGCCATAGCTTGTATGATTCTTGATGGTTTTGATAGTCCTAAAGAGCATCCTTCTCCATTTGTAATATGAATATCATCTAAGGCCAAAGTTCGTATAAGCTCCCTTGCTTTAATGCCTTTTAGTGCAAAATGTAAAGAGTAGGGGAGGGTTTGTTTATTATCTACAAAAAAGTAAATATCATCTTTTAAAACCTCTTTTAAACTCTTTTCAAAAAGCTCTTTAGAACTCCCATCAAAACTCTGTTTTTCTAAAGCTTCATATATAAAATCAACGGCAATAGAATTTGTAAAACCAATAGTTTTTTCTTCAAATAACTCTTCATCAAAAAGTATCACTCCTCCCATAAAAAAGCCAGTCAATTTATAAGAGTCAAAATATATTGCATCACTTGAAATATCATAGTTTGCACTTGCATTTGAGATGATTTTTGCATTTGTAAGTTTTTTTATCTCTTTTAAATTGGTTTTTACAAAGGTATCCATAACATATGAAGAGATAAAGATAAAGTCAAATTCTGTTGAAATATCTGCTTTATTTATATTCCCATCTTTTTGTAGATTTATCCAAGATAGCTTTAGTCCAAGATTTTCAAACTCTTTTGCAGCTTCTATTAAACTCTGCGTTTCTCCCACACTTATAGCTATCTTGCCTTTTTTGTTTAGTTGAAGTAAAAGCTCTAAAAAACCGGCTTTATCAAAGGAAAAAGTATTTAAAAAATTGAAACTATATTTTGATAGAAACTTTTTTTCTAACTCTAAATAGCTTTGGTTATTTTCTAATATGCTTAACTTTAACTCAGGTCTAATATGTAGATTTTGCATATTACTATATTGCAAAATATTTAACTTAGTCATTGCTATTTTCCTTTGTATTTATTAGTTCAGAGTTCTTCAAAATAAATAGCTCTTCAAATCTTTTTGTAGCGAACTCTTTTATATCTTCATCTAAAGTTTTATATAAAGACATTAGCTCTTTAGCCTTTGGAGTAAGTTTTGTTCCACTATCTTCTCCTCTACCTTTTTTTGTAATTACCAAATCTTCTTCTATATAGTTCTCAAGTATTTTTATGTGACTCCATGCTTTTTTATAGTTCATACCTACTTTTTGGGCAGTTTTTGAAATAGAACCCGTTATGTCAATATATTCTAATATCTCAGTTTTTCCACTTCCAAAAACAAGATTTCTATTTTCATCTTCTATCCAGACTTTAACTTTTATGTGCATTCTTTAAGCCTTTCTTTTCTCTAAAACATCCAAGTTGACAGTGTGTTACTTCAATATCTGAGTTTTTTACAGTTGAACCTACAATATTTAGTGTTGATTTTTGGGCTTCATCCCATAAAACTTTACACTCTAAATCTTTGTGTCCCATGTAGTTTTGTTTTATTCTGTTATATACATTTATATCTGATTGTCTGAATTTTAACTTCCCAAAAACTCCAAGCTCACAATTTGTAATTTTTATACCTAAGCTTTTTGTAATAGCAGACATCTCTATTGGTTTTCTTCCAATCTTTCTTGCCACTTTAAAAGCTTTTAGACAAGAGAGTTTCCCCTCTTCATCTAAGTTTGTAAATATGAACTCTTTTTGAGTAGAGTCCAACTCTATATTTATATTATCATCAATACTAGACATCTATTCTTCCACTATGTGTATATAAATTCATCTTTTTACCACGGGCAAAACCTATAAGAGTAAGCCCATGTTTGTGTGCAGTTTGAACTCCAAGATAAGTTGGAGCTGTTCTTGAAACTACTATTGGGATTTTGTGCATTACTGCTTTTGTAACCATCTCTGAACTCAATCTTCCCGATACAAAAAGTATGGACTTTGAAGTATCTAGTTTTTGAAGTTTACATTTTCCCATAACCTTATCAATAGCGTTGTGTCTTCCTATATCTTCAGCTGTAATAGTTGTGCCATCAAGTAGATAAATCATAGCTTTGTGAACACAACCTGTTAAATTATAAAGTTCACTATCTTGATAAAACTTTTTTACTTCTGTATAAATTGTCTCAGGTTTTATTTTAAAAGCAGTTTGGTTAAATGGTATTTCCAAACTACCCTCTACATTGCCAGTGACTCCACCACCACAGCCACTAACTAATGTTTTTTCTTTATAAAGATTTTGTAAAGATTTTTCATCAATCTTTGCTTTAATATCAACTCTTAAGCCATCAGCACTAACTTCTAAGAGTTCTATATCATCAATACTTGATATTACATTTTCACTCATCAAAAAACCAATTGCATGGGCATCTTGGTCTTTTGGTATAGTCATCATCGATATGGCTTTTTCTCCATTTAAAAATAGATTCAGACGTGCCTCTTCTATAGTTACGTCTTCAAATTCATGAGCTTCATTTTCTATAAGTTTGTCAATTACTACTGTTTTTAAATATTTTGTGTTGTCGTCCATATCTTTCCTTAATATGCAAAATTTGCATATTTAAATATTTAAAGAGCAAACGTTGCTCTCTTTAGGATTTGCTTCTTCAACTGTAATTTATTTACAGTGTTAAAAGAAGTAAAAAAATGAAAAAAGAGAAGCAAAAAGCTCAAAAGAGCTTTTGTGCTAATCTTATCTTAAACTACTGTCTTCTTCTAGAACGTCAGGTCTTATCTGCTCTAAATACTCAACAGGTAACTTCCCTGTTATTACACCTGGAATATATCCTTTTACAGATACAAAATAAGAGTAAACTGTTTCAAATGTAAAAAATGAAATAATTGCACTTCCCATAAAATGGATAAAAAGAAGAAATCTTTTTATTTGGATTGTCTCAGCATGAGTAGCTGCATCTGGAAACATATACCAGATGATAAAACCACTAATTACTAATTTTGAACCAAATGCCACAAACATGTAGTAATTGATTCTATCCATATGCTTATATTTTCCTCTTAAGAAAATTTTATTCCATATTTTTACACTAGGTCTTACAAAATACTTATGATCTTTAAAGGCAATTATTGTCATTAAAAACCAAATAGGCATCCATCCTAGTCCCACAATTTCATGTGTTGCTCTCATCATTCTTGCTAAATATCCTCCACCAGTCCAGTTTCCAAATGTGATTGAAAAACCAGTGATAAAAAGATAAATCATAATTACGATGTTTAATAAAATCACAACTCTTTGAAAAAGTGAATAGACTTGTACTTTGTCATTTTCTCTTGTAATTTCTGCTTGTTTTCTTCCTTTTGCTACAATGAACATTGTTAAAAATAGAAAAAATTCTACTAAAAATACTATTGGTAGAAGATGTTGTCTCTCTTCAAATGCTCTTATAACTTCTGGTGCAATTGCATCATATCTTGGACCAAATAATCCTACTTCCATTTGTTGATAATGAGTTAAACTCTCAAAAGGAACAACTTGACCTGTAAAATTACCTTGTGCCATTTGCAATAAAAACTGATATACATAATTTATATCAGCTATCGTTGCTAACCAAAAATACCAATATGTTAAAAGGATGAATAATAAGCCTATAATACAATAGGCTTTATACTCACTTAGAAAACTTTTATTTTCCATATGCTTTGTCCCAACCATAAGGCATAGACTGTACTCCATGTCCAAATGATAGCACTCTCTCTCTGTAAATGTTTGCTATAGATTCTGAATCACCAACTAATAATGCTTTTGTAGAACACATTGCTGCACAAACTGGAACTTTACCTTCAGATATTCTGTTTTGACCATAAAGTTCTCTTTCGTGTTCACTATTAGTTTCATCAGGACCACCAGCACACATAGTACATTTATCCATAACACCTTTTGTTCCAAATGCTCCATCTTTAGGAAACTGTGGAGCTCCAAAAGGACAGGCATATAGACAATATGAACAACCAATACATGTATCTTTATCATGTAAAACGATTCCATCTTCTCTGATATAGAAACAATCTACTGGACATACTTGTTCACAAGGTGCATCTGTACAGTGCATACAAGCAATAGATAAAGAGAACTCCATCCCTTGCTTACCTTCATTAACTGTTATTACTTTTCTTCTAGAGATTTCAACTGGTAACTCATGCGCTTCGGCACAAGCAACAGAGCAACCGTCACAATGAATACATCTGTGTTCATCGCAGTAAAATTTCATTCTTGAAAAGTCTACTTTATTACTACTCATGTTACTTCTCCTACGCTCTTGAAATCTGACATAAACCACCTTTTGTTTCAGGGATTTGTGTAACTATGTCATAACCGTAGTTAGTAACAGTGTTTGCACTTTCACCTGTCGCATAAGGAGCAGTTCCATCAGGATATTTATGTAATAAGCTTTCACCTTCCATTACACCCGCAAAGTGAATTGGAATAAATACTCTGTCATTACTAACAGAGAAAGAATAGTGTGCTTTTACTTTTATTTTAGTTCCTTGAGGTGAATGAATCCACATCATTGAACCATCTCTAATTCCGTATGTTCCAGCTAAGTCTGGATGAATATCACAGAACATTTCTGGAGTTAATTTCGCAAGATATTTACTTGCTCTATTTTCCATACCAGCACCATTTAAGTTTACAAGTCTTCCTGTAACTAAATTGATTGGGAAATCTTTTGCCCAGTCTTGTTTAGTTTGCTCAGAGATATATCTTGTATCAACTCTATAGTGATCTTTTTTATCTGCAAAACTTGGATACTCTTTTGTCAAATCCGTTCTTGGAGAGTGTAATGGCTCTCTATGTTTTGGAATCGGATCAGCAAATGTCCATACTTTTGCTCTTGCTTTTGCATTTCCATAAGGAGCAATACCTGCCTCCATACATTTTTCAGCAATAATATTTGACGTATCAACTTTCCAGTTTTTACCAATTTTAGATTTCTCTGCCTCAGTTAACTTGATTTTTAATACTGCTTCAATATTATCTTTTGTAATTTCAGGATATCCATCTTTATTATTTGAATCTTTTGGAGCACTTCCTTTACCTGCTAGTAAATCTACACCATCATGTTCCAATCCAAATCTATTCCTAAATCCCATACCACCTTCTTTTACTGATCTGTTTATATTATATAAAACAGGGCTTCCAGAGTGTGATGTTGTCCAACAAGGCCATGGTAAACCATAGTACTCACCAGTCATTTCACCATATCCTCTACCAGATACTTCATCAAACATATGCCAATTTTCTTGATGTTTTTTCAATCTATCAGCAGTCCAACCAGTTAATCCAATAGTTTTAATAGTTCTAGCAATTTCATTTGTTGCATCATCTGGCCAAACAAAATCTTTACCTTTTTGCATACCTGCTGTTAATTGTTCAAAGAAACCAAGTTTTTTAGCTAATTCAAACATAATGTCTTGGTCTGTTTTAGACTCATACATTGGTTTAACAACTTCTGTTCTCCATTGAGCAGATCTATTTGTAGCAGTAACACTTCCTGCTGTTTCAAATTGAGTTGCCGCTGGTAAGATATAAACATCGTTTTGCTTATCAGTGATAATTGCACCTTCATTAACAAATGGGTCACAAAAAACTGCAAGGTCTAAGTTATCTAAAGCCTCTTTTACTTTTTTTGTTTGAGCTGTTGATGTAATACCATTACCCATAACAAATAGAGCTTTTAATCTTGTTCCTGCATTGTGAATAGCATCTTCTCCTGGATTTTCTCCAAGAACACCTGCCCACCATCTAGCTAATGTAAATCCTTTTTTACCCATCCATGATGGATCTTTAAATCTACCTTGAAGCCAATCAAAATCTACATTCCACATTTTTGCAAAATATTTCCATGAACCTTCACTTAATCCATAATACCCTGGTAATGTGTGTGATAAACAACACATATCAGTAGCACCTTGAACGTTATCATGACCTCTTAGGATATTACATCCTCCACCTTCAACACCCATGTTTCCAAGAGCTAATTGTAAGATTGGAGCCATTCTTGTATTTGATGATCCATTTGTATGTTGAGTTAAACCCATAGCCCAAATCAAAGTTCCAGGAGTATTTTGTGCATAATGCTTAGTGATTTGTACAATCAAATCAGCATCTACACCTGTAACATCTGCAACTCTTTCAATTGGCCAGTTTTTAGCCTCTTTCATAATGTCTTCCATACCATAAACTCTATCATTGATAAAGTTTTTGTCATGCCAACCATTTTCAAATATAATTTTTAACATTCCATACATAAATGGAATATCAGTACCTGGTCTAATTTGTGCATAATAATCTGCTTTTGCAGCAGTTTTAGTATACCTTGGATCTACTACAATTATTTTTGTATTATTTCTCTCTTTTGCTTTGAGGAAATGTTGGAAACCAACTGGGTGGTTAACCGCTGGATTCGCTCCAAAAATAATAATCGCCTTAGAGTTTTGAATATCCCCTAAAGAATTTGTCATAGCACCATAACCCCATGTATTTGCCACACCGGCAACTGTTGAGCTATGTCAAATTCTAGCTTGGTGATCTATATTATTAGTTCCAAACATTGCAGCAAATTTTCTAAAATAATAAGACTGCTCCGTTCCAAATTTTGCTGATCCTAAAAACATTGTAGAATCAGGACCATCTTTTTGTCTTAAGTCTTCAAGTTTAGAAGCTATACCATTTAAAGCTTCATCCCAAGAAATTCTTTGCCATTGACCATTTTTCTTAACCATTGGGTGTTTAAGTCTTACTTCAGATCTAACCATATCAATCATATCAGCACCTTTACAACAGTGCCCTCCAAGTGATACAGGATGATCTTGAGCAACTTCTTGTCGTACCCAAACTCCATTTTGAACTTCAGCTATTACACCACAACCTACAGAACAAGCAGTACAAATAGTTTTAACTAATTTTGAACCAGGGAATGGATTTTTAATCTCTTCCGCTGTTGCTTCTCTAGTTGCAGTAGTACTAGCAAAAGATGATGTTACTCCAAATGCAGTTGCTACAGCAGCCATTTTCATAAATGACCGTCTACCAACCTTAGCATTAAGAGTTTCATATGTATTTGCTGACATACATGTCTCCTTTAACTATTTTGCGTTTTTATAATACGCTTCCCAAGCTGCAGTTTTTTTGTAAAGAATCTCTTTATTTCTAGAGCTTCCTTTAACAACACCATTATTACTATCATCTTGAACAGATGATTCACCAGTAGCAGCCAATACACTTGTACCAGCAATTGCTGCTGCACCTGCAGTAATCATTGCTGTTTTTTTTGCAAATTCTCTTCTGCTTTTTTGCACGACTGACCTCCTTATAGAAATTAAGCCCCTAATATATAGAGACTTTATAAAAAAAGCTTGGCTTTCTTTATAAAATCTCTAATATAGGATTTACCTATATTAGATTTCTGATTCTACATCATATGCGATATCAATTGGACAAGCTTCATCTTGAGCATTCTTAGGTCCTAGTGCTTTTAATGCTTTATTTTTAGCTCGTCGTTCCATCTCTTCTTCTGAGATAGTTTCGTTAGTATCTTTTTCTACTTTTTCTTTTGGTGCAGGTTTTGAAACTTCTAAATACAATCTTTCAAACTCCACAAAAGAGTGAAGAACTACCATTAACTCTCTGAAAACATCTGATTTTTTATGTTCATAAACATCTTTTGCAAACTCATCTATAAATTCATTTATAATTTGTGCAAAGATACAGTGAACTGTATTTTCATACTCTTTATTACCATTTGCAACAGCATCACAAAGAGATGCCATAAGTGAAAAAATAAATCCAACTGAATCTTCATATTCAAAAAAGTTTTTTTCATCACGTCTAAGTTTTGTTTTGGCAACAAATTGAATCATTTCAACTCTTTTTTTACCAGACTCAACTCCTTCGTCATAAAAAGAAGCAGTTGTTCTTATTTTTTTTGTAAGGGGATTATGAAACAGATCATCATACTCTTGGACTAACTTTACATTTGAAGTAGGGTCAAGTGTTTCTGAAATCTTATTTAATGAAGTTCCAGAAGTTACATCTAAAGGGTTCTCTTTTAATACGTTTATTAATCTTATTAGCTCAAAGTAGTTTTCACTTTTTGAACTAACTACAAAAAAGTTTTCAAAAAGATTATAATAAAGGGCTCTTGCTTTGTTTATAGAGTTTTTATCTTGCATCATTTAGTCCTTGGTTCTTTTGATCAAAATAGTTTTGCATCATAATTTTTGGTTTACAATCAGCACAGCAATAAAGGCTTCTTTCTTTTACTGGATCACTTGCGAACAGTGGTCCCATGATTCCAGCTATTTTTTCTATTGATTTTGTAGTGGCAAACTCTTTTCCACACTCTACACAAGCAAAAAGTGTATCTTGTGCTAAGATATTTTCTTTAAACCAAGTAGGTTCTAAGTGAATCACATCTCTCTCAATTGTCAGACAATCAGCTTCAGGACATGAAACTTCACAATAACCACATGAAGTACATAAACTTGGGTTTAATCTTAGAGTGTTATCACTAGCATCTGCTTGAAGAGCATCCACATTACATGCTCCAACACAAACTAAACATAAAGTACAGTTTGCATCATTTACTTTTACTAGTCCATAGTGCACATGTTCACCTGTTTTAACTACACCTAAATTATCATCGCCTACGATTTTTTGTAGTCTATGTGAGAAAATTTCTCTTTTTTTAAGTTCATCTTGATTGAAATTAAAATAAGAGCCTTCTATGAAAGATACTTCTTCTATTGCTTTAGTTAACTCTTCTTCATTTTCTGCAATTATAATGGCATCTTTTGAGTACTTTTTTTGATAGATATCATTTAAGATTCTAATAGCATCACCAGTACCTTTTGAGATAAAGTCAGTATAGAATATAAGTTGTGAACCTGACATTTGAAGAAGTGTTAAAAGTGTCTCTTCATGTAAGAACTTTTCTCCTTCAATTGCAAAAGGTAAAACATCTTCTTTTAATGAAACATCTAAATTATCAAGTTGCATTTTTGCAGGAATTATTAGAGGGTATCTATTTTTATAAAATTTACTTAATTCAAAAAGTGATTCTTTGTTTGATGGAGCATAATCAAGTGCACCACTAGGACAAACAGAGATACATCCACCACAACCATGACAATCAATTTGTGAAAACTCTAAAGTTTTTGTTTTATCATCTTTTACAATAGCAACAGTAGGACAAACTTCTTCACACTTGCTACAAATCTCTTCTCTTCTTTCGTGGTACTGACAAATGTTTTTATCATAAGTAGTAAACTTTTTGTATGAGTATGAGGTGATATTTTCTCTTAAAGTATTTATTACATCTTCTAGGGTAGATGTATTTGGGTCAAAGGTTCCACTTTGTTTTAGACCCTCTTCTTTTGCATCAAACCAGACAATTTGTGCAACATTTAATGTTACATCTTTACTTTCATCATCAACTACTACACTCAAACTTCCAATATGTCCAGAGATAGATTTTAAAATATCCTCTTTTATATAAAAAAGGTTGAAATCATCGTTTAACGTTGAAGCAATAAAATTATCATAATCCTCTTTTTCATTTGCCACAAGTAGAATATCTTTTGATACCTCTTGGTCATATGAGATATCTTGGGCAAAATCATACTTTGTAGCAGCTATTTCATAAAGTAGTGATACATTTTCAATTTTTTTTGATAAAGCATCTTTAGAGTTTTTTATGTAAAAATCAACTTCTCTTGCTGTTAATTCACTTGATATAAGATTTGTATTTGATATTAAAAATGATTTGTTTTGAACTTCATTTAGGCTAGTAGTAACCAAAATATCATCGCTAATAGGAAAGTCAAGTCCCTTAGGATTGTAGTAAATAAATTCTTGCATAAACTATGCCCTTTGGTAAAATATATTTTACCTTATTTTAGTTGTTTAATATTAAAAATAACTTAAAAGTTAAAAAATAGTTTACCTTTTTTTATTGAAGTGTTACCTATTGATAAAGCAAATTTTTCTGTTATTTTTAGTAAACTTCAATATGATTAAAAGAGCCCCAATTATCTTGTTTATATTTGTTATATTTTATTACTACTTTAAAAGTGAAGTATATACTGAAAATAAGATTGTAGTAGGTTCCTCACTACCTAAAACTGGAATTATTAAGTCTTGGGGTGAATCGGTAATTTATGGAGCAAATTCATATTTTACTTATGTAAATGAAACAAATTTATTGGGAAATAAAAAAATTGAGTTTTTAACTTATGATGATAAGTATGAGCCAGAACTTACAATTGACAATTCAAACAGACTTGTTTATCAAGATAAAGTATTTGCACTTTTTGGTTTTGTGGGCACTCCTACAGTAAAATCAATTTTACCAATACTATATGATGAAAAGATACCTTTTATTGCTCCTTTTACAGGGGCCTCGTTTTTAAGAAATAACCATAATAAAAACTTTATAAACTTAAGAAGCTCATACTCAGAAGAGATAGAGAGTTTAGTCTATTATTTGCATAATAAAAAAGGCTTAAAGAAAATTGCAGTTTTTTATCAAAATGATGATTATGGGGAAGAGGGTTATGTCTCTCTTTTAAAAAGTTTAAGAAGTAGAAACTTGCCCTTGGTTGCAGAGGGGTCATATAAAAGAAATACCTTATCAATAACCCATGCTTTTAATGAGATAAAAGATGCAAATCCAGAAGCTATAATTATGATTGGAGCATATAAATCAAATGCACTATTTATAAAAAAAGCTAAAGAGAATATACACTTTAAAGATACACTTTTTTGTAATATATCTTTTGGAGATGCAAATGCCATGATAAAAGAGCTTGACAATTATAATTTAGATGCAAATAATTTGATTTTTTCACAAGTTGTTCCAAGCTATACACAAACTTCAATTGCTGTTATAAAAGAGTATCAAACTCTAATGAAAAAATATTATCCAAAAGTTGAGTTAGGATTTATTTCCCTTGAAGCATTTTTATCTGCAAAAGTTTTAGTTAATGCAATATCACGTATTCAAGGGGATAGAACTAGAGGTAAATTAATTTATACTTTAAGAACTACTCCTGTTGATGCTTTACCTGGTATTGATATAAACTTTAAAAATACGCAACTATTAAATAAAACATATCTTTTTAAATATATAAATAATGAATTTGTAGAGATAAAATAATGAAAGAAAAATTCTCAAATATACTTGAATATTTTGATAGATTAAGTTTTGCATATAAAACATATTTTTTGATTTTTATTATTGCAGGAGGAATGGTTTGTATAGTCTTATTGTCCCAAGTCTCAATTTTTACAGTCAAAGAGGATTTTGATAGATTCTTTAATAAAAGAACAAAATCTCTTATAAAATTAGAAAATATAAAAGATACATATAAGGTAAATATTCAAGATACTTTAAAAGATTTTGACAATAAAAACCTAAGTTATGAACAAGGACGAGAGGTAATTTCACTTGGAAAACAGATAATAAGAAAAAACTGGGAGCTATATAAAAAAGAGATGGCTTTTGAGGATGATGAAATAATTACCTCTTTTATAAAAGAGTTTATAATCACAAAAAGTAAAAATGATGATAATGAAATATTAAAAGAGAATATTATTAAAAATATAGATACTAAAATGGTAGCTATTGAGAGTGCATTAAATAGTATTAAAAATGAGCCTGATGAAAAGCAATTGACAAAATTAAATTTGCAAATAAATGCCATATCTATTTATTTAACTAGTTTGATAAACTATGACTTAGCAATTGCAATAAATGAAAAAAGTGATACTCAAAAAGTCTTTAATACCATCATCATATTTTCAATTATCTCCATTTTCTTTGTTTTTTTATTTTCCATTGTTTTATCAATCTTTATTACAAATAACTTTAAAAAACTCCATGATTCTTTGGAGAAAAATGTTGATGAAAAAACCATGGAGTTAACACTACTTAATAACTCTTTGGAAAAAAAGATATTTAAGGAAGTTCAGCAAAATAGAAAAAAAGATATTATTATGTTTCAACAAGCAAGATTGGCAAGTTTAGGTGAGATGTTAAATAATATTGCTCACCAATGGAGACAACCTTTAGGCTCTATTACAATGATAGTACAAAGTTTCCAAACAAAAATGCAACTAGGAAAACTTACAAATGAGTTTGTAGATGATAAGGTAAATGATGCCTTATTACTTGCAAGTAATATGTCAAATACTTTGGATGATTTTAAAAACTTTTTTTCACCTGATAAAACAAAAATAAAATTTGATATTCAAAACTGTATTGAACATACAATAGAGTTATCAAAATATCTTTTAACAAAAGAGAATATAAAAATAGAGTTACTAGTAAAAGATAAAATTACAATAAATAGTTACTACAATGAACTCTCACATGTTTTTTTAAATATTATTTCTAACTCAAAAGATGCTTTATGTTCAAATATTGATAAAAATGATAGAATAATTAAAATAATAGTTAGTAAACATAAAAATAATGCAATTATAAATATGATGGACAATGGTGGTGGAATTTCCCAAGAAATTGTACCTAAAATATTTGAACCCTATTATACTACAAAGTATAAAAGTGCAGGTACAGGTATAGGGCTTTATATGTCAAAACAGATAATTGAAAAACATATAAGTGGTTCAATTATTTATAAAAATGTAATGCATAAAATAAAAGATAACAAAAATTATAGTTGCTCTCTTTTTACAATAAAAATACCAATAAATGATGGAGAAATAAATGAATGATAGAAATCTAAATATTTTACATGATTTCAATATTTTGTATTTAGAAGATGATGAAAATCTTTTAAAACACACTTCAGATGTTTTGGAGGATTTTGTAAATAATATATATGCAGTTAAGACATCAAATGAAGCTATGGAAGTCTTATTAAATAAGAAAGTTGATGCGATTATTTCAGATATTTTACTTGAAAATGAAAATGGAATTGATTTTTTAAAACATATAAAAAGTAAAAATATAAATATTCCTACCATACTTACAACAGCACATACTGATACAAACTATTTGCTTGATGCCATAAAATTAAAAGTTGAAAACTACATAGTAAAACCTATAAATATAAAAGAGTTACTTAATACTTTACATGATATCTTATTGCCTATTGTTCAAGAAAAAGAGATAAGAACAAATGCAAATGTTATAAGAACAATTGCTGCAATTACTGATAGTAAACAAGTTGCCATTGTAAAGTACATAATAAGCAAATTAGATAATGAAAACCATTTTACTGCTTCTTATTCAGATGTAATGGAAGAGTTTTCTATTTCTAAACCTACCTTAATAAAGCTATTTAAAGAGTTGGCAGAAAAAAACATTTTAGTAAAAGTTCAGCATAAGACTTATAGGTTTAATGAAGCTAGCTTAGAGAGCTTATAAAGTTCATCTTTTAAAAGATTTCTGCGTCAAAGACAAGTTTCAAAATGCTCATGTACTGCTTGTACACTCCGCTTTTGAAACTTGCCTTTTCCTTGAACTATTTTAAAATATGAACTTTGTAATTTATAATTAAATTAATCATTTTTTGTATTGAGAGGTTGAAAGCACCACCCCTTCATAGGAAGTTGTTTTTATTGCATCTAGAATATCTTTAAGTTTTACTTTTTCATCATAGATGACTTTTGCTTCTTTTGTATTTAGTCTCACACTTACTTTTTCTATGCCATCGAGTTTTTTTATAGCTTTTTTAACAGCTGTTGTACATAAAGGACAGTGCATTTTTTCAACTTTTATAATGCTAATATTTGAAGCAAATAAAAAAGAACATAACGATAAAAATAGTATAAGTGTTTTCATAATCAATCCATAAATAGTGGTATTAGTTCAGGGTAAAAAAGTAAAAAAAAGATTAAAGAAAAAAATGCAATAAAAAGTGAACACTGCATAATAATATCTTTTTTTGAACACTCACATGAGATTTTTTTCTTTAATCTTTTTATTGCAAAAAATAAAAGTGCAATAGTAAGTATAGCCATTGGAACTCTTAGATAATCAAGGCTTGTAAAGTAAGTTAATACTCCACTTGATACTCCAAAAAATATAAATAAAAATGCTGGTAAACAACATAGTGTTGATAAAAGAGCAGTAAAAACTGCCCCAATTATCGGAATATTTATTCTACTCATACAACTTCTTGTGAGATATAACTATATGCAAATGATTTTGCATCATAATAATCTTGTGCATCTTCACCAAGTTCAGCATAAGGATAACCTAACATATTTAGTGGGTATTGAGCAGGTTTTGGATTTAATACAAAATCTCTAGCATAGTTAAATGCTACCCAGTTCATCTCCCAATTTCCAAACATAAAGGCTTTTGTATCTTTTGTTTTTTTATCTTCATTTGTTAGTTTTTCACCAAGTCTAACTTTTGTAACATCAGCAGGATCAGCTGGAACCCAACCTAAACCACTAAGGTAGAATTCTGCACGACAATGTTGACCACCAGTTATTTTTGCTAAACCAGAAGCATCTGCTTTTCCACAAACTTTTGAAATCTTTGATTTACCAGCTCTTATTCCAAATACTTCCCTTGCTGGAATATTTGCATTTCTAAGTAAGGCTACAAATACAGAACTTATATCTGTACATTTCCCACCATAGATTTTCTCTTCAATAGTTCTTTTTGCATCACCAATACCACAACCAATAACACTGTTATCTCTATACATAGTAGTAACAGTCCAGTCATAAATAGCTTGTGCTTTTTCAAGTGGAGTATTTGCATCTTTTATAATGTTTTGTGTGAAAGTTTTCATTTTATTGCTTACTGGAATATGAGCAGTTCCTTCTAGGAAAGTTTTCACTTCACTTGGATAATTCATATCATTTTTTGCAAGGCTAAGATTATGCTCTTTTTGCATAGTTACAACATTCATATGAACAGTTAACTCTCTTTTTTCTGTTCCTTTGTCCCATTTTACGTAAAGAACTTTTGCATCATAATCATTTTTAGAGATATATGCTTCTTTGTAATTTCCTTCATATTTTAACTCTGCAACTTTTTGATATGATGAGTCTAAAGGAATTGGAACCCATAACTGTGCTTCTTCTTGGCTTGGCTGAATTTCAAAGCTGTTAGTAATAGAGAATTTTCTAGTTCCCTCTTTGATTCCAAAAGCATTTGTCTCTTTTGCGCTTAATAAACTTGGATTTATCAACATAGTTGTTGAAAGTAGTGCTGAACCTTTTAAAAATGTTCTTCTTTTCATGGGTAATAACCTCTAATAGTGTTTTGTTCTATTAAGAGATAAAGTAAGTAAATCTACTTTATGTCAAACCATAACCTATGGTCTTGAACTAAATTTATAGTGGAATAATATAGTATGCTTTATAAACAAAAGCTTAAAAAGTAAAAAATACTTTACTATAATTAAATCTATATTTAAAAATAAAAAGATATAATCTCTGTAATAAATTGCATTAACTCATGGATTGGGTTTACATAAATGTTCTCTACTGCGTCTTATATTAAATCAATCCACAAAATGCAATCACAAGGGTAGTTATGAACAACGAATATAAATTAACAAAATTCGTTCAAGCTGCTGGTTGAGCTGCAAAGATGGGTCCGGGTGATCTCAAACAATCTATTTGCAATCTTAAACCAACAGATGAAAGAGTTTTAGTAGGCTTTGATACAAGTGAAGATGCTAGTGTTTATCAAATAAGTGATGATAATGCACTTGTTCAAACACTTGATTTTATCACACCAGTAGTTGATGACCCATATATTTTTGGGAGAATTGCTGCTGCAAACTCTTTAAGTGATGTCTTTGCCATGGGAGCCGAAGTTAAAACTGCTATGAATATAGTAGGTTTTGATGTGAAAAATCACAAAAAAGAAGTTTTGGCTGAGATGTTAAATGGTGGAAACGAGAAGATAAAAGAGTGTGGTGGAGTACTATTGGGTGGACATACTATTGAAAGTCTTGAGATGTATTATGGTCTGTCAGTTACGGGGATGATTCATCCAGATAAAATATATAGAAACAATACAGCTAAAATAGGACATGTATTAGTTCTAACAAAACCTCTTGGAATGGGAATATTAACAACTGCAATTAAAAGAGATATTTTAAGTGATGAGACAAGAGATGAAGCTATTAAAATAATGGAGACACTAAATTATCTACCATCTAAAATACTTAGACAATATGATGTGAGTGCTTGTACAGATATAACTGGATTTGGTCTTTTAGGTCATGCCTTAGAGTCTACAAATCCTTTGACATCATTTGCAATACATTGTGGAATAGTTCCTGTTATGCCTGACGCTCAGGATTTAGCTGAGCAAAATGTAATACCAGGTGGAACAAAAAGAAATATGAAATATCTTGAAGATAAGACAACTATTATGTGTGCTACATCTAAGTGTTATACTATGTATTGCGATGCCCAAACTTCGGGTGGATTGTTAGTTGCTATGGATAAAGATGATGCGAAAGAGTACATAAAAAAAGTAGAAGAGTTAACTTACGGTTATGCCACGATTATTGGGGAAGTTATTCCAAGGGGAGTTACACCAATTATAATTTATTGATTGGCGAGAAGATGAAGGAATCGAACCTCCCACGGCGTATTACACATAAACCGTCAATCAGGGTTGAAGCCTGTGGTGCCCACCAGGTACACTTATCTCCCATGTAAGAAAGAATATTACATTAAAAAATTTTAAAACCATCTGAAAGGGTAAAAATGATTTTACTAAAATCTATTCCAAAGATAGACAAATTTGTATCAAAGTCTTGTTTTGATGGATACTCAAAAAACTTGATTACTAAAATATCAAAAGAGGTAATTGATAGTTTGCGAAATGAGATACTTCAAAGTAATGTTACAAATATAAATGAAGATGATTTAGTAAAAGAGGTTATTAGCAAATATGAAGATATAGTTTCTCCTTCACTACAAAAAGTTATAAATGCCACAGGAATAATAGTACATACAAATCTAGGACGAAGTTTAATAAGTAAACAAAGCCTAGAAAAAGCTATGGAAATAGCAACTTCTTATAATAACTTAGAATATGATTTACAAAAAGGTCAAAGGGGAGAGAGATATTCTCATATAGTAAAAACACTACAAGCTCTAACTGGATGTGAAGATGCCATAGTTGTAAACAACAATGCCAGTGCAGTTTTTCTTATCATGAATACTTTTGCTAAAAACAAAGAAGTGGTAGTAAGTAGAGGAGAACTTGTAGAGATAGGAGGAAGCTTTAGAGTTCCAGAAGTTATGGCTCAAAGTGGAGCAGTTTTAAAAGAGATAGGTACTACAAATAAGACTCACCTAAGAGATTATGAAAATGCTATAAATGAAAATACCTCTATGCTTATGAAGGTGCATAAATCAAACTATACTATTGAAGGCTTTGCCAGTGAAGTTGAGTTTGAAGATATAGTAAAAACAGCTTTTGAACATGATGTAATAGATTATTATGATATGGGAAGCGGACATATGATTGACTTGCCTTTCAATCTATCAAGTGCTGAACCCTCTATTTTAAAAATAATGGAATACAACCCTTCACTTTTGAGTTTTTCAGGGGATAAACTTCTAGGAAGCGTACAAGCAGGCATAATCATAGGTAAAAAAGAGTTAATAGAAAAGATTAAAAAGAATCAACTTTTACGAATGTTGAGGGTTGATAAAATCACTTTAGCAATAATTGAAGATACACTAAATTCATATTTAAAAAATGATTTAGAAAATATTCCTACACTAAATATGCTACATATTAAGATAGAAGTACTAGAACAAAGAGCCAATAGACTTAAAACTCTTATAGGTGATATATGTAAATGTGAAGTAATAAATACCCAAACATTAATTGGTGGTGGTACAACTCCAAATAAAAAGATACCTACTATTGCATTAAGTTTGCAGTTTAAAGATTACAAAGCAAATAAAATAGAACAAGAGTTAAGAAAGCATAATCTTATTAGTAGAATAGAGAATGAAAAAGTACTCTTAGATTTTAGAACAATACAAGAAGATGAGATAGAACAAATAGAAAGTATAATAAAAAAGGTATTTAATTAATGTCAAATATCATTATTGGAACAGCTGGACATATAGATCATGGAAAAACAGCTTTAATAAAAGCTTTAAATGGTTTTGAGGGTGATGATACAAATGAAGAAAAAGAAAGGGGTATTACTATTGATTTATCCTTTTCAAACCTAAGTCGAGGTCAACAAAACATAGCTTTTATAGATGTCCCTGGTCATGAAAAGTTAGTTAAGAATATGATTGCTGGAGCTTTTGGATTTGATTATGTGATGTTGGTTGTAAGTGCAGTGGAAGGTATAAAACCTCAAACAGTAGAACATATAGAAATCATAAACTTACTTGGAATAAAAGAGTTAATAGTAGTACTTACAAAAAAAGATTTAGTAAGTGTCGAAGAGTTAGCTTTAAAAAAAGAGCAGATATTGATGTTCTTAGGAACTTTTGATTTTGAGATAAAATTTGTAAGTGAAGTCTCTATTTATGATGAAGCTTCAATAGAGAAACTAAAAAATCAACTTTTTACCATAAGTAATAGTACAAAAGAAGAAGAGAATTTCTTTAGGTTTTATGTGGATAGAGTATTTTCTCCTAAAGGTATAGGTACGGTTGTAACAGGAACAGTCTTAGGAAAAAAAGTAGAACTAAATGAAAAAGTTTTTATTAGTGAAATTCAAAAAGAGACAAAATTAAAAAACATACAAGTACACAATCAAAATGTCTTAGAAGCAAATATCTCAAATAGGGCAGCACTAAACTTACAAAATGTAGATGTGAAAAGTATAACAAGAGGTGACTTGATTACTAAAAGAGGATATGTAAGGGGATTTGATGGAATAGATATCTCTTTTTCTTGCTTGAAAGATAAAAAACTACTGCATGATAAAACTTACACACTATTTATTGGAGCAAAAAAAGTGGAGGTGAAAACTTTACTTTTTGATTGTATTAGCTCACTTGAAACAGGATTTGCAACACTAAAAGCAAAAGAAAAACTCTATACAGTTTTTGGTGAGAAAGTGATACTTAGAAGTGGCAATGAAACCATATGTGGTGGAAAAGTTCTAAATCCAGTAATTGACCCCATGAAAAAAAATCAAAAAAGAAGATTGCTAGAAGCTTTAGATAAAAGTGATTTTACAAGTGCTTATTATGAACTTTTAAATGCTCACAAAAAAGGACTTGGAATAATCTCTTCAACTCAAAGATTTGCCCTAAGTCATGAAGAGGCTTTAGAGTTTGCAAAAAGACTTGATGAGGTATTTGTGGATGAAAAAGATTTAATCATCTATCCAAACTCTACAAAAGAAGAGTTAAAAGAGCAGATTAAAAATATATACGAAAAGAACTCCTATGCTATGCTTTCAAACTCTTCTATATCATTGAGAGCAAAATGGGCAAGTGCACTATTTATAGATGCTGTTTTAGATGAATTAGTAGAAGAAAGCTTTTTAATTAAAGAGGGCAATTTATATAAAAATGCCAATATAAAAGAGGATTTTTTAAAAGATTTAGAAGAGATAGTTTTAAATAGATTAAAAGAAGAAGATATAAGTCCAACTGCTCCATATAATATCTATGATGATTTAGATATTGATAGAAAATTAGGTGATGACATCTTAAAATCATTGACATCAAAAAAACAAGTAATAAGACTACAACATAACCTTTTTATTCATTTTGAGAGTCTAAATAGCATAGTAAAAGCTATGAAAAGTATCATAAAAGAAGAGGGGTATATAGAACTATCAAACTTCAAAGAGAAATTTGAACTAAGTAGAAAATATCTAATTGCATACTTAGATTATCTTGATAACTATTCAGAGATAAAAAAAGTAGAGACAAAAAGAGTTTTTGCCTAAATGACTTGTCCTTTATGTTTTAATAATGCAAAACTTTTTTATAATAATACTCACTACAAGTGTGAGTGTTGTACTGGTATATTCAAGGCAAAAGAGTTTCACTTAATTGGTGTTGATGAAAAAAATATTTATGAAAAACATAAAAATGATTCAAGTGATATAAGATACCAAAACTTCCTCTCTCCTATTACAAACTCAGTTTTAAAAGATAAGCCTAATAATAGTATAGGTCTTGATTTTGGTTGTGGAAAAGATTCTGCGATTATAAAAGTACTTAAAGACAATGCTTATGATATACATGGCTATGATCTATTTTATTTAGATGATAAAGGGCTTTTAGAAAAAAAATATGATTACATAACTAGTAGTGAGGTTATTGAGCATTTTCAAGAGCCAAATAAGGAGTTTACTCTTTTAAAATCACTTCTAAAAGATGATGGTAGTCTATATCTTATGACAGATATTTATGATGAAAATATAGACTTTGATACCTGGTACTACAAAAATGACCCAACGCATATTTTTATGTATCAAAGAAGAACTTTTGAGTGGATAAAAGAGGAGTTCGGGTTTTCTCGGGTTGAGATAGAGGGTAGGTTGATTCGGTTTTATATTTAATTTTTCTCATGAATACCTAAAGGTTTTCGCTTCTCTTACTTTGTGTGGACAAAGTAAGCAAAACCACCAACGGCTGCGAAGCCCTTTGGGTACCTTCGCTTATTGTTTTATCTTTCCTGTCTTGCAAAACTCATAAATAAATATGCGTTTAGCATATTTATTTACTCAAACAGTTGCAAGCCTTTTCCGAAAAGATAAAACAAACACTCAGCTTCTGTAGATGTTGGAAACAAAGGTGGGATAAGGACATTTGAACTTTTGATTTGTTTAGATTCCAAACTTTTACTTACTCTAATTAATATAAAGACTGTACAGAAGAAGAAACAACCGAAGGGATTTCTTTCTACATCTGCAGGAGCCGAATGTTTATTTTTCATTTCGGAGAAAGCTGAGGACTTGTTTGAGTAAAAAAGAGTGATAAACTCACTCTTTTTTAGGAGTTCCGCAAGCTAGAAATTAAAAATAATAAATGAGGGAACCTTTGGCTCCGAAGCCGTAGTTGTTTTTGCTTACTTTTCGTCAATACAAAAGTAAGAAAGCGAAGAGGTTTACCTCTTCAAGAGAATAAATATAACAAAATGTAGTTTTATCACGATTTCTGACAAATAGTTATACATAATGTAGTTTTATTAGGTAAATACAGGGGTAAACCATACATAAAATTTCAGAAATATACTTTAAAAATATTACAATATAGACAAATTGAAATCAATAATTAAAAGAAAAGCCTAAATAAAGGCTTTTCTTTCATACATTAAACCAACATTATTTATGTTATAAATATCACAAATTCAAGGCTATTTTGTATATAATGAATGTTCAATAAATAATTATGTGAAGGACAGACAATGAGATTATTATTAGCATATCCAACGAAAGTTGGTACATTTTATATAGGACAGTCTTCAGATGGAAGATTTCATCCAATATTTGATAATGAAAGTTTAGGCAGTTATGCTGAAGCTTGGCAAGCATCAGAAGATTTAGCAAATGATGTCACTTTTTCAGTGCTTCATCCAGAAACAGGAGAACTGCTGGATACATCTACTTTTGGAATTCCAGAAGATCCAACAGAATGGGAAAGAGTTTAATTAACTATGAAACAAAAACTGTTTGAAACTTGGTTAATTGACAACAACAGACCAGAAAGATATGCTAAAACAATAATAACTATTTCAAAAGACTTAGAAAAAATAAAATATACAAATCATGATTTATACTCAATAAATAATGTACAGACTATTCAAAAAATTAAAACCGATTACTTTAAGATTGATGAATATTATGAAAAAAATCGTCGTGGTCAAAATATGTACAATAGTGCATTAAATAGATATATCGAATTTTTAAAAGAACATAATGAAAATATCTTGATTGAAAAATCTACACAAAAAAATAACATGCTAACAATCAAAGATAAAGCATATTTCGCATTACAACAATTAGGTGGAAGAGCAACAGAAGCACAGTTGGTAGAGAAATATATCAAAATGTACCCAGACTATGACAAAAACTATACAAAAACTGAAAAAACATCAAAAGAAAAGATTAGAGGTACACTTAGTGCTGTCTTAATTTCAAATACACAACATGAAAAAATAAAAGTTGACAAGACAAAAAAACCATATGAATATTACACAATTGATTCAAAAAAACAGTTAATTGTTGTACAACCTATTGGAACACATAATTCTATTGATGATTTTTTAGAATATAACAATAGTAGATGGGCAGAAAAAGAAAGATATAAACAACAATGGCTGCAGTCAAATGGTGCCATTGTTCTTTTTGTAAAAAATGCTAATGTATTTGCGATGGGAAATATTACAAACATTGAAGAAACAGATGACAAAGAATATCCATTGGATTATTCATATAATCTAGAATTGGTTGATTATATTGATTATCAAACAATTTTAGAAATAGTAAAGCCACAGTTAGGAAATTTTAGAACTTATCAGTTATTAGACAATATAACGAGTAAAAAAGTTATTGACCATATAAATTCCCAAAAAGTTTACTATCTTGATGATAATTCAGCGGATGTAGAATTGCAAGAAAATATAGAAAATATAAATTCAAATGAACCCGAACATAAACCACAGCCGGTAAAATCGTCAAAAGAAAAAAATGGTGGAAAAATATATCCTAGAAATTTAGCATATGCAAAAAAAGCCTTGGAAGAAGCAAGTTTTATATGTGAAGTGGATAGTACACATAAAACTTTTTTCTCAAGAGCAACAAATGAACAATATATGGAAGCACATCACTTAGTACCTCTACAATTTCAAGAAGAGTTTTTGTATAGTTTAGATATCCCCGCAAATATTGTTTCTGTATGCCCTACTTGTCATAGAAAATTACATTTTGGTTTTATAGAAGATAAAACAGAAATATTAAACAAATTATTAGAAATAAAAAATGACAGACTAAAAGAGTTTGGCATAGAAATTACTGAGGATGAGTTATTTGAAATCTACACATAACAAATCAGAGGAGCCAATAAATTACCCCTGCGGGCAATTTATTGGCTCATTTTAAACGTTATACTAAATTGAAAAGGAAAAAAATGTACACACATTTTAATACTGACAGTTGCTATTATCCTGAATGCCAAAATATAGCGATTAATGCACATGCAATTTCCAATAAGATATCCTTACAATCTATTTCTGAGAATCAACATTTAAAATGTTTTCTTCCAAAACAAAATAGTCAATATACTAAAAAACCGTATTTTGATAATATTGGAATTAATGAAGCCACTGCTTCTTATATTTTTTGTAAAAAACATGATGATATATTTGAAAAATTAGATACAAAAGGTATATTTACAGTAGAAGATATTATTTTACAAACATTTCGTTCTTTAGCAATTTTATTAAATAATGAAAAAAATGCTTTATTAAGTACATATAATTACAAAAATTGGAATAAACCAGAATTAATATCAATAGAAGAAGTTAAAATATATTTACAGAGGAAAGGATATGATTCGTTAATAGAACATTTAAATAATGATGAAATATTAATAGCGATAAAGAAAAAAATCATTTTTGAGGTCAGTGAACATACAGATTCTGAAATCATAACAATAGATAATTTATTAAAGTATTTAGAATATAAATTATTACCTCAATCTAATAACAATCAACTAAAAGATAATATTTTAAATACTTTAACAACAGAAAATATGGAATACACATTGTTATATTATATCACTGATTTTCAAATGCCAGTAGCAATTAATTCACTTAATAAACTTATTATTAAAGAAAAAAAAGTTAACTATTATATTACCGTAATTCCATTTGAAAATAAAACAGTTATTATTATTTTAATACCTAATGAACTCTTAGAATTTCAAGAGATTGTAAATAAAATAAATAATTTTTTTACAACTAAACTTACAATATTAAATTTTATTGAAGCGATTATGGCTTCGCATGATGATTGGTATGTGCAACCATCAATTATTGATAATTTATCGGAACATAAAAGGAATATTTTTATAGAAGATTGTATGTTTATTAATGAAAGAAGATTTTATAATGAATATGATCTTTCTATATTTGATAAATTAAGAACAGAATTATGTTATGAATTAAATAATAGAAATGAATTAGAAAAAGTTTTCTTTATTCCTAAAAGGGATGAATATAAAACTAGATATAAAAAGATGCTTGAAAAGATAGTTGATTCTAGTTTTATATAAGTATAACAAAGCCTAGAAAAGGAACAAGTAACCCAGCGAATTTTATAGCATTTATTAGCTATCATCCAGTGGTTACAAAAAGAAATCAGCGAACTGTTTGAGGGGTATTGTCCCTTAAGTCGGTCGTTAAAGTTTTCAAAAGCGACTAACAACCTTTATTTACACTACACAATAAAACAATAAAATCATTCCCAAGTATAAAAATACTAAGGAAAATTTATGAAAGTAGATAAAAGTCACGATACATACTCTGAAAAAGCTTCTAAAGAAAAAGAGACTAAGAAAGTTCATGATTGGAAAGCTCACAATGACTTTGATATGATGCTAAAACAAATCATGGAAAAAGATTTAGAAGATGAAAAAGTAAGAAAGCGGAGAGGTTTACCTCTTCAAGATAATTTCTAACTACACCTTTCATCCAAATCTTTTAATTCTAAGTTCAAAGCATTTGATGAGATATATACTTCCCACAAAGAGATACATAAAGATAGACACATAGTTATTAAACTTAGTCCAAATACTTTTTTACCCACATCATAAAATCCTAAAAAAAGTGCAAACATTGAAATAGTACATAAAAGCATAGATACTACTCCAAAAAACTGCATCCATTTTGTTAGCTCTAGTCTTCTTTTTAAATTTGCTATTTGTCCACTAAGCTCTTGCTCACCGTGTTCTCTAGCTTGTCGACTAAGTGAACGAATAAGTTGACCTGTTGTTAAAAATCTATTTGTATATGCTAAAAGCAGTAGTGAAATTGCTGGGAAAAGTAGGGCTGGGGTGGAGATTTCTATTTCCATAAAGTGCCTTTTGTATTTTTTTGTATTGTAACAAAAAGAATAAAAAATGATGGTTAAAATATATACAGTAAATTTATATATTTAATGACTTACAAATATATTTCTAATAGCAGATGTAGTAGAATAAAATATCTATATTTTAATATATTAGGAAGACATATGTCAGATATCGAAATAGCACAAAAAGCCTCTATGAAACCCATAATTGAATTAGCCAAAACAAAGTTTAATATTCCCCCTGAACATTTGGATCCTTATGGTCATTATAAAGCAAAACTCTCTTTAGAGTATGTTGATAGTTTAAGTCATCAAAATAAAGAGGGAAAGCTTATCTTAGTAACTGCAATAAGCCCAACTCCTGCAGGTGAAGGAAAGACAACTACAACAGTTGGTTTAGGTGATGCTTTAAATAGAATTGGAAAGCAGACAATTATTTGTCTAAGAGAGCCATCTTTGGGACCATGTTTTGGTCTAAAAGGTGGAGCTGCTGGTGGAGGATATGCTCAAGTTGTGCCTATGGAAGATATAAATCTTCATTTTACAGGTGATTTTCACGCTATTGGAGTTGCCCATAATTTGCTGGCAGCGATGATTGATAATCATATTCATCATGGTAATGCTTTAACTATAGACTCAAGACGTATAAAGTGGAAGCGTGTTTTAGATATGAATGACAGGGCTTTACGAAAAATAACTGTGGGTCAAGGTGGTGTTGGAAATGGCTTTTTAAGGGAAGATGGCTTTGATATTGTGGTTGCTTCTGAAGTTATGGCAATACTTTGTTTGGCTACCAATAGAGCTGATTTAAAAGAGAGATTAGGGCGAATAATTATTGGATATAAGACTGATAAGATAACACCTGTATATGCAAGTGATTTAAAAGCTCATGGGGCAATGGCTGCTGTGTTAAAGGATGCAATTAAACCAAATATTGTACAAACTTTAGAGAACAATATTGCCATAGTTCATGGGGGTCCTTTTGCAAATATTGCCCATGGATGTAACTCTGTAACTGCTACTAAAACAGCTCTAAAACTTGCAGACTATGCAGTAACAGAGGCTGGCTTTGGGGCAGATTTAGGAGCTGAGAAGTTTTTAAATATCAAATGTAGAAGTTCAAAACTAAAACCTTCTGCTGTTGTATTAGTGGCAACTGTTCGAGCACTAAAGTATCATGGTGGAGTTGAAATTGACCATCTAAATCAAGAAAATCTTGAAGCTCTAGAAGCGGGTTTTTCAAATATTAAAAGACATATTATAAATATCACAAAGAATTATAATCTTCCTGTAGTAGTTAGTATAAATCATTTTACTTATGATACAGATGATGAAACAGAACTGTTAAAGAAAAAGTGTGAAAAGTTGGGTGTTAAGTGTGTGATTTCTAGACATTGGGCAGAAGGTGGAGCAGGTGCAGAAGAGTTGGCACATGAGATTGTAGATATAGTTGATAATAGGGAAGCTGGTTTTGATTACCTGTATGAAGATAAACTTCCTATTTGGAAAAAGATAGAGACAATAGCTACTAAAATATATGGAGCAAAAGAGATAGTTGCAAGTGCAAAAGTACATGATGAAATAGAAAAACTACAAAAAGAGTATGGAAAACTTCCTGTATGTATGGCAAAAACGCAGATGTCATTTTCAACAGATCCACACTTAAAAGGGGCTCCTAGTGGGCATATTATTGAAATAAGTGATGTAAAGCTAGAAAATGGGGCAGGATTTATTGTAGCAATTGCAGGAAATATGATGACTATGCCAGGACTTCCTAAAGTGCCAACTGCTGAGAGAATAGATATAGATGATAGTGGTGTTATTACAGGACTTTTCTAAGATGGCAAAGTAAAACTTTGCCAGATGTTTATACTCTTGAAAGTTTTACTAGCTGATTAATCATAATCTTAGCGCTATCTTCACTTAGTGGTTTTTCATAGGTTGTTAGTAATTCTCTTGCTAGAATATTTGCACCTAAGTGTTGAAATTGGATTCTCATAGCTTGAAGACCTTTTTGTCCACCTCCACCACTATGTGTTGCTAAACCTACAATCTTCTCATTGAAAGCATCTCTCCAAGACTCAGTTGCTCTTGATGTCCAAGCCATAGCATTATTAAGAACTGGTGGCATAACTCCATTATACTCAGGAGCTACAATAATAAAAGCCTTAAGTGCTAAGATTTTCTCTGCTAACTCTTTTGCCGTATCTGGTATGCCATTTTTTTCTTCTTCTACTGTACTATATAATGGTAGATTTAAATCTACTAAATTAATAACTTCTGTTTCAACGTTTTGTATTGTTGCTAACTCTTTAAGTTTATCTCCAAGTTTTCTGTTGTTGTTTGCACTTGCAACCAATATTCCAATTTTTGACATATAAATCCTTATAATATTTTTTAAAATATATCAAGTAAAACTTTAGTGCATATAATAAACAAAAGCAATATAAAAATCTAATAAAATCTTAAAGAGAGAATTAGTGTTGGTTATTTCATATTTGCTTTAACTTCGTTTACAAATGCTTTAAATATTTTTCTATGATTCTTTTTATAAAAAAGATATTCAGGGTGCCATTGCACACCAAATATCAAATTCTTTTCATCTTTTTTTGATATGGATTGAATAATATCATATTCATCCATTGCTTCTATTTTAAATGAGGCAGGTGTTTTTTTTACAGCTTGGTGGTGTAAGGTATTTATTTTTATAGTTGTACTTTCTAAACAAGCTTCTAAAACACCACCTTTTTTTATGGTTATATTTTTCCAAGGCAAAGGTGTATACTTATATCTATAGCCATCCTTTCTTACATCTTTAAAAAGTTCTCCACCAAAAAATATATTTATTAGTTGATGACCTCTACATATGCCAAAAACAGGCTTGTTCTCTTCTACGGCTTTATTTAAAAGTTTGTACTCTAATACATCTCTTTGATAAGTAATTACATCTTCTATTTTGCAACTCTCTTCTTCTATGAAAGCATTATATAAGTCATTGCCTCCACTAATTAATAATCCATCCATTTCCCAGTCATCATAAGGAACATTTGGAGTGATTATTTTACTACGTGCTCCACATAAGAAAAGTGAAAACATAATAAAAAATCTAGATATAAATCCTTTTTTAGGACCTGTGATTATGATAAGAGGTCTAGTATATGGCTGTGACATTGGTCTATCCATTCATTTTTGTTAAATAAAGGTGAATCAAGTTGTATTAAAAACTCTTTACTCATTTTTTCAAATATCTCTTCATTATTTGCAAGAAGTTCAACTATAACCCAAAGTTGAAACTCTTGAGAAAGATTCCATCTAAAAAGATTTACTTTTGAGTTTGGTAATCTATAATGATAGGTTGGTCTTGGGTTAATTTTTTCGTTTGGAAGATATCCTCTTACTTTTTTTTCATCCCAAAAAGCTAGTTGGGGTAACATATCTAAAATACGATTTCTAGTTGGATTATCTTTAATATAATCTTCTAAAAACTCTTCTTGCGTGGGTTTGTAATCTAAGTCTATTATTTTTTTAATATACTCTTTTGGAAAATCATTTATATAAGGTGATATTTTTCTAGCAATGTCAACTTCACTTTGTATTTCTATCCATTTTTGGATTAGTAAAAATGATTTAAAAAGTTTAAGTACATCTTCTATATCTTGGCTTGGTGGTTCTATATTAAAATGAACTCCAAAAGCATAATAGAGGGTATGTGTTGTTCCTAAAGCACCATTTAACCTTAGCTGTTCAACCATTATATCTGCATCATGAATATTTTCAATGGGTATAGGAGGTGCAGCTATTTCAAATGGTACAAATCTCTTAGATGTTTTATCTACTATATCATCTATATCATGGGAAACATTTCCTATGATTTTGCTAAGTTTATCAAAAAGATTGTCACTTTGCATTTTTTGAAGTAACTGTGCATCAAGTTCAAATTTAAAATCCCCATACTTCGTATCTTTTAACAATAGTTCATATTTTGTAACTTTTTTTAAGTCTCCACCAAACAATTGAGATACAATCTTGGCACTTCTTTCTAAAGAAAGATTTGAATACTCTATTTCAATACCAAGATGTCTTGGTTTGTTTTTTTTATTTAAATATAGTCTAGAAAGATACTTTTTTTCTATGATTTCATTATATTTTGTTTCCATGATACCTCTTTTGTCTCTTCTAAGTTATGAGTTAATTTTTGGTATATCCCAAGTCCTATTATAGCAAATATAGCAGTTAATATTAAGGCAGATGGATAGATTAGCAGTGTTACGTCTTTTGTTCCAGCTTTGAAGATATAAACTAAACCTTCAACACTAACAGCAATAGCAATAATTGTCATTATTTTAGTAAGGGTTCTTCTTGCTTCCTTTACTTCTCTTAGCTCTTTATTTCTAAACACTTCTTCTTCAATAAAATATTTTGCAATATCTAAAATGGCAATAGAAATAATTGTGGTACTAACAGATTGAAGCATCACAAGAATAAATTTATCTTTACCTATATAGTTATCTACTGCATATAGTACTTCATTTGTAGACCACCACAAAATACAAAATGATATTCCTGCTAATATTAATGCAAATCCAAAATAGATAATGGTGATAAATATTTCAAACATTTTTTTCATTATTTATCCTTTTTTCTAGGTTAGAATCAAAGATAACATAAGTTATTTAAAAATAACTTAACAATTTATTAAGACAAGTTTTATAATTTATTGATTAGTTTTCACTATCTATTGGCAAAATTATTTGGAACTCTGCACCTTTGAATTGTTGATTTTTATATTCAAAATCTACATTTGCAACTTCAAGTTTACCATCCATATTTTCAATTATTTGTCTACTCATGTAAAGACCTATTCCTGTTCCATCACTATCTTTTTTTGTTGTGAAATATGGAGTAAATATTTCATTTATAATATCCTCTGGAATACCACCGACATTATCTCTAATTTTTATATATACATTATTATTTTCTTTATATGTATCTATAAATAAGTACTGTTTATTATTAGTATCTTTTTTTAGAAACTCATCTTTTGCATTTTTAATGATATTGATAAGAACTTGTAATAGCTCATTTTGATAGCCAGAAATCTTAATGCTGTCAATATTTTTAATAATCTCTATATTGCTAGTTTTAAACTCTGAATTTATTAGTTTAAAAGTCTTTTCCAAAATAGTTTCTGTACTAAATAGTGTTTTTTTCTTATGAGGGTCAAAGAAATTTCTAAAATCATCTATGGTAGTAGATAAGTGAATAACCGAATTATCAATATTTTCAATAGCTTCATTTATCTCTTCTTGTGTATTTAAACCTTCCTGTTCTTTATTTAATTTAACTAGAGTATTTGACATACTAATTAAACTTAGAGGTTGTTTCCATTGGTGAGCAATATTTCCTATCATTTCTCCCATAACAGCCATTCTTGATTGTTGAACTAGAAGTTTTTCTTTTTCAATAGTTTTGTTTATCTCTTCTTGTATATTATTTTTATATTGAGTAAACCTTTTTGAGATTATATTTGAAATATAAAAAGATATGGCAACAAGTAAAATTGTAACAAGTATGCTAATTCTTAAAATCTTATTTATTACTGATTCATTATTTTTTACAAGTTCTTTTTCTCTTTGTTTTATATCTTTGCTTAAGCCATCTAAGTAAAAACCAGTTCCTATGACCCAGTCCCATTTTTCAAAAAGTTCAACATAAGAAATTTTATTTGATGAGCGCATGTTATTATTGAAAGTAGATAGATAATTAATATACCCCTCTTTTTTCTCTTTTGCAAAAGTAATAATATCATTAATTGGATAGTTCTTATTTTTGTCTTGTATATTAAGTCTATTTTTCCCAATATTCTCTTCTACAATATGAGATAAACACACACCATTTTTATCATAAATAAAAATATAACCATTATCCCCATATCTTATCTTTTTTATCCAATCTAAAATTTTCTCTTTTAATTCTTGCTCAAAGTCAACTACATATTCACCTGTACCTATAACTGCATTATATGGAGCAAAATATTTATAAAAACTAATTTTTTCATAGACTTTAGTTTTATCATTTGGCTTGTACCAATAATACTTATCATAGGCCTCAGTTTTATCTTTTATTGTTTGTGAAATCTTTTTTACAAATTTATATCCCTTTGCATCTTCAAATTCCATCATATTTTTACCTTCAAAGGCTTTATTAAAAGGTTGTAATATTTTTACTCCATTTACATCATCCATGAAAAAGTAACCTCTATCATTGTTATATGACATTCCTGTTAGGGCACGTTTAATTGTTTCTAATATATGTTTTTTAGAATGGTAGTGTCCATTGTCATTTAAATCTTTTGATTCACCTTGATAAAGACTATTTGCCACTTTATATGCTTCGTATACTTTCTTTTTTATGGATTTTTTTAGACTCTCTTCTGATTTTTTAATTTCACCATTAATCAAATCTATGACATTATAAATCTCTTTTTTTATTATTATTTTATTTTGATTAAGATAATTCTTTTTTAAAGTTTGAATGTCACTATTTAAGTCTTGTTTTTTTTGTTCTATAAAAATGTTAGTTATTATGAGTGAAAAGATGACAACAGCAACTATTGCCCCATATTTGATTATATTTAAGATATATTTTTCGTTATCCAAAATTTTCATTGTATTCCTAATTTAATAGTATATTAAAATTATTTCTATTCTATCTAATATAAAATTAAAGTGTGACTATTTTGCAAAATTAAGAAAACTATTTATTAATTTCAAAAGTTATACTAGTTGTTAAGCCTTTATAATGTTTAGAGTTATATTCAAATTCATCATTATAAATATTTATCTTTCCATGATGTCTTTCTTGTATTATCTTATTTGCAATTGAGAGGCCTAGTCCTGTTCCTACAGACTCATGTTTTGTTGTAAAATAAGGCTCTTGTATTCTATTAATTATTTTTTCATCTATTCCACCAGCTGTATCTGTAATTTTTAATTCAATTGAATTTGGTGAAAGTTTTTTTGTATTGATAAAAATAAATTTATCATCTTCATTTTTAATTTTTTCTTTTAGAGCATCTTTACTATTGTTAACTATGTTTATCATAGCTTCAATAAGTTCATTTGTGGAACCATCTATTTCTAGGTTGTCATCAATATGTATAACCAAAGTAATAAAATTGTTTCTTAAGGAAGCTTCAACTAAATTGATTGTTTCATTAACAACTCTTTTAATATTTGTTTTTCCAAAGTCTTTACTCTCTTTGATGAAATCTCTAAAGTTATCAATAGTTTTAGATAAGTATTTAGCTTGGTCTAAAATCACATTCATATTTTCATCTATAGATGTAAGTGCTAAGGTTTTGTATTCAGCTTCCAATTTTATACCACTTGCAACGGTGGTAATGACACTCAATGGTTGTCTCCATTGGTGCGATATATTTCCAATCATCTCTCCCATTGATACAAGTTTTGCTTGTTGGAAAATTATTTTATCTTGTTCAATAAATTCAGTTTTATCCACAAAACTAAGTACAATAGCTTTATTACTTTTATCTTCACTCATGGGTAAATTTATTCTTTTGATACTAAAATAATAATTTCTTTTTTTATATGTAACATCATAACCAGTTTCAAAATCATAGTTTAAACACTTTTTAATGTTTTCTAATAAATTTGGTAGTTCAATATTAGAATTTAATAATACATTTGAAAAACTCTCCTCATCATTTGTAGATAAATCAAAGAAGTCAGCAATTCCAGCTGTATATTTTACAATATTTAATTTGTCATCAAGTATTACTACGTGTGCACCTAGATTTGCCAATACATTATTAAAGGCATTATTTGCAAAATCTAATTCTATATTTGAAGTATTTAGCTCATCATTTACTGCTTGTAACTCTTCATTAGTACTTTGTAGTTCTTCATTACTTGTCTCAAGCTCTTCATTTGTGCTTTGTAGTTCTTCATTAGTGCTTTGTAGTTCTTCATTAGTACTTTGTAGTTCTTCATTTGATGTTTCTAACTCTTCAATAGTTATTTGAAGTCTCTCTTTTAATGTTAATAATTCATCTTCAAGTACATTCATATCTGTGTCATTAAAATCGATTGGGTCATATTTATCTTCACTGACACTTGACTTTGTATCTGTTATTTTGTCAAAAGAAACAAAATATGTATCTTCTCCTAATTTATTTTTCTCTAGTGGGTATACATTGATTATTACATACTCTTTAGGCTCTGAGATTGGCAAAATTCTTATTTTTTTTGAAGATACATAAGAACCTGTTTTTTTTGCTTCACTAATTGTTGCCCTTACATCTAATCTTAGAAAATCTACAACTAATCTAAATAACTCATTGGTATGAACACCTTGAGGATGGTGTAAAAACTCTTTGCAGTCACCTTTATAAAAAAGAATATTATAACTAGTTCCATCTACTACTATACCATTTTGTATAAACCTATTACTTATTGATTTATTAATTGAAATATCAATATCAATTAAATTAGTAGCTTGATTATTTATGTATCTATCTTTGGCAAAGGTTGAATTTCTTTTTCCATAGGTTAATGTTTCAAGGTCAACTTTTGCCAGGTCATTAAGTTTTTTATATATTTTAGATTTATTACTTATAACTGAAAATAGAGAAGTTAAGGTTCCAATAGTTTCGCTTTTCCCTAGAAATAACAAACTTTCATATCTTAGTGAATAATAAAATATACTCAAAATTCTTTTTTGTAATTCATTATTAAAATAAATTAATAAATTTCTACAACTTATCATATCAAGGTTTAAAAATGGTGGATCTTTTATTATATCATGTTTAGAAAAGACAATCATATCTCTAATTTTTTTATTTACTTTATATGATTTTTGAGTTTTTTCGAAATATTTATCTATATGGCTTTTGCGTACTCCATGCAGTTCATCAGCTTTAAATACTCTATTTCTAGATTCATTTATAACTTTATCACTAACATCTGTTGCAAATATAGTTACTTTTTTTACTTTATTATGCTCTTCTAGAATATCACTAATTATCATGGCAATTGAGTATGCTTCTTCTCCTGTTGCACAGGCTGTGACCCAAATTCTAATATTATTATCTAGTTTTTTTTCAATGAGTGAGGTTAATTGTTTTTTTAACTCCACAAAAGCATCTTCATCTCTAAAAAATGATGTTACTATTATAAGAAGTTCATCTTTTAATTTAGTAACTTCATCTGCATCACTTTGGAGAATTTTTATATATTCATTGACACCTTCAGCTTTTTTTTCAACAATTCTTTTTTTTATTCTTCTTGTAACCGTAGCATTTTTATAAGAACTAAAGTCTACAAAAGTTTCGTCTTTTAAGATGCTAAATATTTTTTCTAGGGAGTCTTCTATTTCAAAGTATTTATCAAAATACTTTCTATCTTCTATTAGGTTTATTATTCCATCAGCTAAAAGTTCTGGAGGTAGAGCTACTAATACTTTACCAGAGTCTATTGCTGATTTTGGCATAGAAAAGTATTTTGCAGCTTCATCTTCAGCTAAAGCAATACCACCATTTTTTTCAATTTCAATTATACCTTCTGTGCCATCACTTCCCGTTCCACTTAAAATAATACCAATAGCTTTTTCTTTTTTTTCTTGAGCAAGTGATTTAAAAAAAATGTCAATTGATGGTTTAGGGGAATGTATGTTTTTTGTAGGTTCATAAAATAAAAATTTACCATCTTGTACAATTAAATTTTTATCAGGTGGACAGTAATATATATGATTGCCCTTGATCTCTTCTTTTTCAGAGATAGCAGATATATTAAATCCAGAAAATTTACTTAAAAGTTCACCTAGTAAGGTAGGTTTTTTGGCATCTAAATGTTGGCAAATTACATAAGATATTCTATCATCCATTTGGATTTTTGATAAAAATTTTTGTAAAGCTTCAAATCCACCAGCACTGGCTCCAATGCCTACAATAAATACATCTTTATAATTCATAATAACCCTTAAAATATTCTTCTTAATTCTCTTAATATTTTTTGTTCTTTTGTAACATCTTTTTGAATACCTAAATAATAAATTATTGTATCATTTTTCTCATCAAAGATTGGAGAAATTGATAGCTCAATATATTTTAGTTTATTACTTTTTGTATAATTTCTTAAAACTACAGTTGTACTTTTATCGTTTTCAATTGCATTTTTTAATATGGTTATACCTTTTTGTTCTAAATCCTCATTTCTTAAAAACCCAGGGTTTTTACCTAAAACTTCTTCTTGTGTATATTCAAAAAGTTCTGTAAAAGAGTTGTTTACATATAAAATATTTACCTTGTCATCTGTAAGAATCATACTTGTAGAAGCCTGAGAAAGTATTAGTTTAGGATCAATATTTTTTGATAAAAAACTATTAGCAAGTTTATACTCATGGTTACTGTATTTTACTTTGTCTTCTAGTTTAGATTTGTAGTGAAAGTAAAAAATTTCATTGATTTTTTTAAATACAAAAAAGATAACAACAGCAATAAATATCATCAATGAAGTGAAAATAAAAACTCTTAGTTTAAATTGGTCATTTTGAAATTTTTTAAAATATTCTTCTTTTAATTTTGAGACTATAATTACATTATTTTTTATTGTTGTATCAAATTTATTTGAAATATAGTTTTCACCTATATGCTCTTTTTTAATTAAAATATCTCTAAAACTATCAGGAAAATAACTATTCAACCTGCTATTATATGTCTTATCTTCTTTATCAAATGGCAAAATTACTTTTCCATTTGAATCACAAATCATGACATTAAAAAGTGTAGAATCAAAAAATAGATTAACTTCTAGATTTACTATTAGTTCTCCAACAAACTTATCATTTTGTAAAACTGGTAAAATTATTCTTAATGTTGGTCTAAATGGAAACTCAATATGTCCATTTTCAATATTTAAATCAAGGTTTGAAATATAAATATCACTCATTTTTTTTGATTCTATAAAATAATCTCTATTTGACTTGTCTTGAAGATTATTTTTAGTTACGTTGGTTGGATTAACTGATAGACTACTTCTATCAACTCTTAGTTGTTCTTTTCCTTGGTTATCGACAAATCTTAACTGCATAAAATAAATATTTGTTTGAGATATTGTTAAAAATAGAGTTTTTAATTCTTGTAAATTGTTATTAGCAACAGCTTCTTTAAAGATTTTTAAATTACTGATATATTTTAATGTATTTTCTGTGTCAAATATTAATTTATTTAATTCATTTTCTTTTTTTATGATACTTACACCAAAGCTATTTAATATCTGTTTTTTAAACTCATTTTCTAAAAAATATTTTTCAATTATTACAAATGCAGCAAATATAAGTAAAGTAGAAATTATCAATGTCTTTAAAATTGATTTTCTATATTTAAAATCAATTTCGCCATTATTATTTTTGTTATCTTTCATAAGAAATATTAACTAAAAGATACTAAATTAAACAATAAACATAAAGTTATTATTTAAAAAGCTTATAACTTTTAATAAGTCTATTTAATAAATAAAAGCTCTTTAGCTACTTCTTTGCCATTATCGTTTATAATGCGATTAAATAAAAAAACAAATATTTAAGATAAAAGGTAAAAAATGGGATTAGGTGTAGGAATAGTAGGACTTCCAAATGTAGGTAAATCAACAACTTTTAATGCTTTGACAAAAGCTCAAAATGCAGAGGCTCAAAATTATCCATTTTGTACTATTGAACCAAACAAAGCGATTGTTCCAGTACCTGATAAAAGACTTGATGCTTTAGCAAAAATAGTTATACCTGATAAAATCCAATACTCAACAATTGATTTTGTTGATATTGCTGGACTTGTAAGAGGAGCTTCTAAGGGTGAAGGTTTAGGTAATCAGTTCTTATCAAACATTAGAGAAGTTGAAGTGATTTTGCATATGGTTAGATGTTTTGAAGATGGAAATATTACTCATGTGGAAGGTGATGTAAATCCTTTAAGAGATATTGAGATAATTGAGACAGAACTTATTTATGCTGATATTACTCAATTAGAGAAAAAAATCGATAGACTTAAAAAGCAAGCTAAGTTTGATAAGTTGGCTGCAGCTGCACTTGTAGTTGCGGAAGAACTATTTAAACACTTAGAAGAGTTAAATCCTGTTAAAACTTTTGAAAAACTTGATGATGAAGTTTTTATGGCACTTGATAAAGAGCTTAGATTTTTATCAAATAAAGATGTGATTTATGGAGCAAATGTTGATGAAGATTCACTAGCTGATGGTGGAAATAAATTTGTTGATATATTAAAAGAGCATGCAAATAGTGTAAATGCTGATGTAATAGTTCTTTGTGCAAAGATTGAAGAAGAGTTAGTAGGACTTGAAGATGATGAGGCACAAGAGTTTTTAACTGATTTAGGTGTTGAAGAGTCAGGGTTAGAGCAAATTATTCATAAAGCTTTTGATAAATTAGGACTTCAATCATATTTTACAGCAGGTAAAATAGAGGTTAGAGCTTGGACAATTAAGAAGAATACAAAAGCACCACAAGCTGCAGCTGTGATTCATAATGACTTTGAAAAAGGGTTTATTAAAGCAGAAGTTATTGCCTATGAAGATTTTGTCTCTTTAGGTGGAGAAGCCAAATGTAAAGAGGCTGGAAAGCTTAAGCTTGAAGGTAAAGATTATGTAGTTCAAGATGGTGATGTGATGCACTTTAGATTCAATGTTTAACCTACAGAAGAAATAATACTAACATAAAATAACTCAAAAAATAATTTTACAGTTTTGTATAGTTTTTATACAAAATTGTAAAAAAAACTCCTACAAAAAAAAGTATAATTTTACCGGAATATAGAAAGGGTAAAAATGAATAATCAATTAATAAATTATAAAGGTATAGAGGTAAAATCAGACTTACTTCAATATTTTAAACATATGGTTTTAGTAGATGAATACAGAGAAGAATTAGTATCATTATCAAAAAGTTGGGATAACTTATCATTGCTTAGCCATTTTGGTAATAGCAGTGCAAATATAAATGAAACAAAAAATAACTTTTCTAAGCTAACTTCAAAACTATTAAATCACTTATCAAATGAATTGTTAGAAAAAACAATAAGACAAATGAATTTTAAATCACAAATTTCAATTGATATAGTAATTAGAAATCTATTTGAAAGAACTGCTGATATTGGATTTTTATCTACTGATAATGACATTCGAGAGTTTATTGAAAATAATAAAAATAGATACGACCATGATTTTACAAATAATGTAAAGATACTACGAAATAGATTTTTAGAATATACACAAAAGTATAGTGTTTATTATGACATTGTGTTAATGGATACAAAAGGTAAAGTTCTAGTTCAGCTAGATAAAAATCAAAAAATAGATAAATCAGAAGATGAGATTATTAATTTATCGTTGAGTAGTAATGACTACGTAGAGTCATTTAAATATCATGACTTTATACCAAACAGAAAAAAGAGTTTAGTATATGCTTCAAAAGTTACTAAAACTAATGACCCTAACTCTGAAGCAATTGGAGTGTTATGTTTATGCTTTAGATTTCAAGATGAGATGAAAGGTATTTTTAATAATCTAAAAGATAACAAAAATAAAGAGTGTTTAACTATTTTGGATAAAGATGGTGTAGTAATTGCAAGTAGTGATAAATATCATGTCAACTTAGGAACAATTTTAGAATTTAATCCAAATAGCAAGTTCTCAGTTGTTTCCCATGCGGGTAGAGACTACTTAGCTAAAACTTGTAAAACAACAGGATATCAAGGATATTTTGGTCAAGAGTGGTATGGTCATATCATGGTTCCTTTAGAGTATGCCTTTGTAAGTGAAGATGATAATTTAAATATAGACCAAGATATATTATTGGCTATTTTACAAGAGGGTGAAGGCTTTAGTGATGAGTTAAAGAAGATTCCCTTAGAGGCGAATAATATACAAGTAAATCTAAATAGACTTGTTTGGAATGGAAATATCAATAAAGGTGAACATGACCAAAGTGAGATGACAAGAACTTTTTCAAGAGCCCTATTAAATGAGATAAGTTCAACAGGTGAAAAGACTAAAAAAATCTTTGATTTATCAATAGCTAATTTGACTAAAACAATTATTTTAAACAATGCCACTTATGTAGCTTCTTTAATGGTAGACATTATGGATAGAAACTTATATGAAAGAGCAAATGATTGTAGATGGTGGGCGTTGACACAAGACTTTATGGATGTATTAACATCAAGTAATGTTGATAAAACTCACAACCCAAAATTAACTGAGATATTAAAATATATAAATAATCTATATACAGTTTATACAAACCTTTTCATTTATGATACAAATGGAATAATTTTGGCTGTTTCAAATGAAAAAGAGAAACATCTTATTGGAATGCAATTAAATGATAATACAGTTGAAAAAACTATGGATATAAAAGATAACAATGATTATTTTGTATCAAAATTTAAAAAGACAAAGTTTTATAATGATGATTTTACGTATAACTATTATGCCTCAATCAAATCAGATGAAAAGGTAGTAGGTGGTATTGGAGTTGTTTTTGATTCAAAGGTTGAATTTAAAGCTATGCTTGAAGAGTCAATTCCAAACTTTAAATCAAGTGAAGATGAAAAAAGATTTGGAGTATTTACAGATAAAAGTGGACTAATAATTTCATCTACAAATGAGGAGTTAAAAGTAGGTACAGTTTTAGATATAGATTCAAAACTTTTCAATATGGTAAATGGTGAAACTCATAGTGAAATTATAGTTTATAATGGGAACTATTATGCTATTGGGGTGAAGTGTTCTCAAGGGTATAGGGAATACAAAGTGAGTGACAACTACTCTAATGATGTGTATGCAATATTTTTCTCATATATTAGTTCTGCTGAGTTAAAGATATCTCATACAAAAGAGATATTCAAAGAAGTAAGTGGAAATAAAATAGAAAATACACAAGAAGTAGGTACTTTTTATATTGGTGGCAAATGGCTAGGTGTTGAGATAGAGAATGTAATAGAAGTGGTAAGTGTTGATAAACTTGAATTATCACCAACTTTAGATAACGATCACTATTTTAAAGGTACATTAATCTATAAGAATAATGCAGTTGGAGTAATAGATATCAAAAACTTCTTAGGTGAAGAGATTGATAGGGAGTATAAAGAAGTAGTAATTATAAAACACTTTGATAAAAATAGTGAAAACTATATTGGAATACTTGTAAATGAACTAGGAGATATCCCTGAAGTTCCAAAAACAAGAATTAAAAAAATAGATAACTATTTATTAGGAAGTTGTACATTAATAAATAAAGTTGTTGTGCCACAAGAGGAAGATAAAGAATCTAAATTATTATCAATACTTGATATTGCAATGTTAAAAGATAATTTGGTTGAATAAAAACTAAAAAAATTATTATTTAATTTTTTATCTAATAATAATCTATATTTTATAGTTTAAAATAAGTATAAATATCATACAATAGCTTCTTTATGATATTAATACTTATGGCGACAATATGAATTACAAAAATGAACAAACTATTTTAAAAATTATTAAATTTACTCCTCCAATATTTATTATTTCTATGTCAATCTTTTTAATTATTTTCTTATATTTTGAATATAAAACAACATACCTCCAAGAAAAACAGCTAATGGAAAAAGAGTTTGTGAAATACAATAAAAAAATAATTAAAAATAATGTTGAAACTGTCTATAACACTATATTGGAAATGCAAAGAAATACAGAATCTGAATTGAAAAAATCAATTAAAGAGAGAGTATATGAAGCTAAAAAAATAGCAACTAGAATTTATAATGAAAACAAAGATAGTAAAGATAAAGAAGCTATTACTAAGATGATAAAAGATGCTTTGGTTGACATTAGATTTAATGAGGGCAGAGGTTATTATTATATTTATTCTATGGATTATGAGTGTATTTTATTTCCTTTAAATAGAGAGATTGAGGGAAAAAACTTTTATAATTTTAAAGATGGAAACGGAAAGTATTTAACTAGAGATATAATTACTCAATTAAAACAGACAAATGAAGGTTTTTTGAGTTGGTATTTTTATAAGCCAAGTGATAAAAACAATAATTATAGAAAAATAGGATTTAATGTATATTTTGAACCTCTTGATTGGTTTATTGGTACGGGGGAATATTTAGATGAGTTTGAAGAGGGTATTAAAGAAAAAGCACTTTCTTATATAAAAACTTTAAAATATTTAAATAACAACTATATTTTTGTGCTAGATTATGATGGAACTTATTTAAATCATATAAAAAAAGAGGTTATAGGAACAAACGGTATAAAACCAAGAGGTACTCCTGATGTAAAAAATAGTTTCGACGTTGTTTCAAAGGCAATAAATATCGCAAAAAATCAAGGTGAAGGTTATTTGAGTTATATACAAAATAATAAACCAACTAGTGGAAAACCTACTACTAAAACTAGTTTTGTAAAGGGTATACAAAACTGGGAGTGGTTTATTGGACAAGGTTTTTATGAAGATGATTATGAAATAGCCTTGGAAGAGAAAAGAGTTATATTAGAAGAAAAATTTAAAACATATGTTAAAAATATCTTTATCATAAGTATTTTATTGATGATAATTTTATTATTTGTTTCAAAATATGTATCTATGATTTTACAAAAGAAGTTTAAAGATTATAAGATTGAGATAGAAGAGTTTGTAAAAGAAAATAATCATCAACGAGATGTTTTAGCTCACCAAAGTAAAATGAGCGCAATGGGAGAGATGATAGGTAATATTGCCCACCAATGGAGACAGCCACTATCTGTAATAACAACAGCTGCAAGCGGTGTGAAGCTAAATAAAGAATTAGGTATTTCAAATGATACAGATATTGATACTTCTATGGATGTAATTGTAGAACAGTCAATGTATTTATCTCACATAATAGAAGACTTTAAAGATTTTCTTAAAGATAATAAAGAAAAAACCTGTTTTAAAATTGAAAGAGTCGTTGAAAAAGCTATTAATTTAGCATATGGACAGTTTGAAAATAGTGGAATAAGAATTATCAAAAATATTGATGAAATAGAGATGCAAAGTGCTGAAAATCAATTTGTTCAAGCTTTAATAAATATTTTTAAGAACGCAAGTGATGAGTTTGAAAAAATAAATGAAAAAGATAAACTTTTAATAATCTGTGCAAAAATTAAAAATAGTGAGATATATTTCACTATACAAGATAATGCAGGCGGAATTCCAGAAGATATACTTCCTAGAATCTTTGAGCCATACTTTACAACTAAACATCAATATCAAGGTACGGGTATGGGACTTTTTATGTCTGAAGAGATATTTACAAAAGTAATGAATGGAAAAATAACAGTTTCCAATGAAGTATTTAAGTATGAAGGTAAAGACTACAAAGGCGCTAAATTCGAAATTATTTTACCTTTAGAAGATAAAATTTAAAAAAAATATGTATTGATATTGATTAAGCTTATTTGATATTTTTAAGATATAATATAATAAATTATATCTTAAAAAAAACTGGATTAAATGTGAAAATTATTGAGACAGAAAAAAATATATTAAATATTATAAAATATGGCGCTATTGTTGGGATTTTAACTATTTCTTTAATTCTGACCTATATGTTTATACAGCAGAAAAATGAAGACTTAAAAAAAGATATTGAATCTATCAAAAATACCTATTTAGAAGAGAATAAAAGAGTAGTTCAAAATGAAGTTTTAAGGGTCTATGACTATATACAGTTTAATGTTGAAAATTCAGAAAAAGAGTTAAAAAAACTCCTAAAAGAAAAAGTTTATGAAGTACATAATTTAGCAACTAATATATATGATGAAAATAATAATGATAAACATCATCATGAAAAAGATGAAATTTTTGCTTATATAAAAACTGCAATATCTGGTATCTCACACAATAAAGATAAAAAGTATTTTTTTATTTATAGTTCAAACGAAATTAAATTAATGCCTCATATTCAAGAGTTTGAAGGTAAAAAAATGAGTGAGTTTGAAGATATAACAGGTTATAAATTTAGTCAAAAAATTATTGAAACAATAGATAATAAAACTGAGTCATATGATAGATATTATTGGTTTAAACCCAATCAAAATACTCCTTCAGAAAAAATCTCTTTTTATAAATATTTTAAACCATATGATGTTGTAATTGGAACAGGTCAATATATAGATGAGTTTGAAGAAAATATAAAAAAAGAAGTATTAGAATGGATTAGGAAAATTAGATTTTCCAATGGCAATTATATATTTATCTTTGACAAAGAAGGTAATACCTTATCCCATAAAGATGAAGAGTATATAGGGACAAATAGACTTAATATCAAAAATAATAGAGGTAAATATTTAGTAAAAGAGTTATTAGATTTTACAAGAGAAAATAAAGAAGGTTTTTATAATTATGAGTCAACTTATAAACTTGATGATACTTTAAATACCACAGAAAAAATATCTTACTTGAAACTATTTGATAAATGGGGTTGGACAATTGGTACTGGATTTTATTTAGACTCCTTAAATAGTAAAATAATAAAAAAAGAGGAAGAGTTAAGACAGAGCAATAATAATATTATTAATTCAATAATAGTAGTAAGTTCTATAATTACTCTTTTTCTTGTGATTGTATCTTTTTATCTATCTAAAATTATTGCACTTAAATTTAATGACTATAAAAAAGAAATAGAAAAAGACACTAAAATTATCATCGAAAATGAAAAGCTTTTAGTTCAGCAATCAAAGATGGCACTTATGGGTGAAATGATAGGAAATATTGCACACCAATGGAAACAACCTTTGAGTTTAATTAGTATGTCAAATGCTTTAATTCAACTAGATAAAACAAAGGTAATCAAAGTTGAAGAAAAAGAAGTAGACGAAGCCATAGAAAATATTGATAATTCTGTTAAACATTTATCCCAAACTATTGATGACTTTAGAAACTTTTTTAAACCAAGTAAAGAAAAAAGCTTTTTTTATATTGACAAGGTATTTAATAAGACATTTAAACTAATAGATTCTCAGTTTAAAAATAACCTTATTGCAACACATAAAGATATTGCTGATATAAAAGCTTATGGATATGAGAATGAACTTCTACAAGTGATAATTAATATCTTTAAAAATGCTAAAGATGAGTTTGTAAAAAAAGAATCAAAGGCAAAAAGATTGCTTTTTATAAATACAGATGAAAAAGACAATCAATTAATAATTACAATAAAAGATAATGCAGGTGGAATACCCGATGAATTTCTAAACAAAATCTTTGAAGCATACTTTACAACAAAATCTGACAATGATGGAACAGGTATAGGATTATATATGAGTAAACAAATTATTGATGGAATGGATGGTGAGTTAAAAGTTTCAAATGTAGAGTATGAGTTTGAAGGAGAAAATTATATTGGTGCACAGTTTACTATAAAAATCCCATGTACTCCTTTTGAAAAAAATATATAGTAACTCACTTCTCTAATAGTTTAAGAAATAAAGAGTTTAGCCTTTATATAATAAATTTGACTTATTTTTTAAAATTTGTGATAATATTGAATATAAATTTCATAATATGAAAGGATATAAAATGAAAAAAATATTAATGAGTTTAATAGTTGCTGGAATTTTAGTAACAAATGCTTCATCAAATGAATGTATAGAAAAAGAAAATAGAATTGCATTTGGAGTACTTGGAATTTTACAAGGAGCACTTATTGGTGGTCCTATTGGTGCATTTTGGGGACTTGGTACTGTCTTTTATGCAGACAAATATCAAAATGATTGTGTTAAAGATGAACCCAAAATGGCTTCAATAGAACCTAAAAAAGAAAAAACAGGTGCAAGTGAAAATGTTGATCAAAAGCTTGATAAACTACAAAATGATAAATCAATGGAAGATGAAAACAAAAATTTTCTAGAAGTAGAAAGTTTTGTAAATTTTGCATTTGATTCATATGTTATAAAAAAAGTTAATAAAGATGTGAAATCATTAGAACTTTCTAATAGTAACAAAGTAGTTATAGAAGGGCATACAGATTCTGTTGGTACAGATGAGTATAACTTTGCTTTAGGGTTAAAAAGAGCAAAAGCTGTAAAAGACTATTTTTTAAAAAATAGTGTAATAGAAGAAGGTAAGTTATCTGTTGTGTCATATGGAGAAACTGCACCAATTTCTACAAATGATGCAGAAAATAGAAGAGTTGATTTAAAACTTTTCAATAAGTAGTATCGATCAAAAATAGAGATTTTCTCTATTTTTGATAAGTAAAGAAATATATAAACCTCTCTTCTTTTTTGATATAGTTTTAAGTACTAAATTATTTTATTCTTCACACTTTTCTTCTTCTAATCTTTGTAAAATAGCAGGAATAAACTCCACTTGTGCATTATCATTTTCTTTATTTTTTGATGTTAAAACAAGTGCTGTATTTGCTAACTGATAGATTCGATGTTGGGTTTGCTGTTGGGGAATAGTCTCTCCACTTTGAATAGAACGTTCACAAAGTGAGGCATCTGGTGAAGTAAACCATCTGCATACTAATGGCCTTTGTTCATAAATTTTACAGCATTTATCTTCACCTAAAAAAGGGCAAGTGGCTCTAAAATACGGAGCTTTTCTTTCTTTTATATTTTTATGAAATGCTACTATAAGGTTTTTAATTTCTTCTTTTGAATAGTTTGTTTCAATATGTTTTGCAATATGCTCAATAGTTTGAGGTGGACAATGTATAGGAAAAGAACAACAAGAAGAACACTTCGCCTGACAAGCAATAACTGATTTACTTGGAAAATATAAGCTAAAGGCATCAAGGATTTCATCTAGTTCTTTATGTACAATATCTACTTGCTCACAACTACCCTTTTTCATAGATAGTTTTTCATAAAGTTTAATGCCAAAGTTATCAAATAATTTGTCATACTCTATACCAACTTGTTGCATTTGTTGGGCGACTTTTTCTACTTGCGTTTTGAAAGACATGTGATTACCTTTTATTTATTAGTTATATTTTAAGATTTAAGTATTTGTTCTTTCTTTAGTAAAGAAATTAATAATTTTTTTTTTGATTAATTATAAGCATTATTATTATAAAATAATCTTAAGAAAACACCGGGAGTGTAAAATGTTTAAAAATATAACTATTAAAATGAAGCTTATTATTTCTACTTTGATAAGTGTTGCAGGGTTGATTTCATTGATAATATTTTTTTATTTTTCATCTTTAAAAATTGAGACCTTAGATGAAAACAAACTAATGATAGAAGTTTTAAAATCAGATATGCTTATGTTAAGAAGAAATGAAAAAGATTTTATTCTTCGTAAAGATATAAAATATGTGGATGAATTTAATAAGAACATAGAAGAAATACGTTCAAATATCAAAAATTTACAAGCTGCTTTTATATTAGATGATTTTGATACAAAACATATAAATAGTTTTGATAAAGTGATAGTTGATTATCAATTGAAATTTGAAAGTTTTGCAAAAGCTCAAATAGAAATTGGACTAAATGAAAAACTAGGATTGTATGGAAGTTTACGATCAAGTGTTCAGAATGTCCAAGAGAATGCAAAAAAAACAGAAAACTATGAACTTCTTTCAATAGTTTATGACCTACGAAAACAAGAAAAAGATTTTATGCTTAGACGTGATTTAAAATATGTGGATAAATTTAAAGATAAAATTGACATGTTACTTACAAAAGATTTTGTAACAGCTAATATTAGCAGTGATATAAATAATTATAAAAATGACTTTTTATCGCTAGTTAAAGCAGAAGAATTAATTGGTTTAAATAGTAAACAGGGACTTCAAGGTGAAATGAGAGAAACAGTTCACCAAACAGAAACAATACAAAAAAAATTAGTTGAATATACTGAAAAAGAAGTACATGCAAGAATAATTGCACTAGAAAAACTCATAGTTATTATTGGTGGAATCTTTGTATTTATAATCACATTTTTGTCTATTCTAACAATCAAATCAATCATAAAAAATATTGAGACATTTAGAGAAGGTTTATTTAATTTCTTTAAATACTTAAGTAGAGAAAATGAATCAGTTATTCCATTAAAAGTTGATACTAAAGATGAACTTGGTGAAATGGCTGAAGTTGTAAATGAGCAGATTAAATTAATTGAAAAAGAGGTTGAAGAAGATAGAAGTCTAATAAATAGTTCAATTAAAATTTTAAAAAGTTATGAAGAGGGTGATTTTACACCAAAAATTAATGAAAAATCTTCAAACCCTTCCTTAAATGAACTTACATTAATAATGAACAATATGAGTATCAATTTAGAGAAAAATATTGATGATATCCTTAAAGTAATGAGTGACTACTCAAATTCAAATTATAGAACAAAGATTTCATTAGGTAATAAAAAAGCACATTTAGAGAAACTTGCAACTGGTGTAAATAACTTGGGAGGTAGTATTTCTGAACTTCTTAAAAAATCTCTTGAAATTGGATTAACTTTAGGAGATTCCTCTAATGTTTTAATATCAAATGTTGAGACATTAAACAACTCTTCAAATACAGCCGCTGCATCATTAGAAGAAACAGCCGCTGCTTTGGAAGAGATAACTAGTACAATCATAAATAACTCTCAAAATATTGCAGAAATGAATAAATATGCAAATGAGTTAAGTGACTCTGCAAAACAAGGTCAAACCCAAGCTTCAAATACAACAAAGGCAATGGAAGAAATTACAAATCAAGTAACTATGATAAATGAAGCTATTATAATCATTGATCAAATAGCTTTTCAAACAAATATTCTTTCTCTTAATGCTGCTGTTGAAGCAGCTACTGCAGGTGAAGCAGGAAAAGGCTTTGCTGTTGTTGCACAAGAAGTTAGAAATCTAGCTTCAAGAAGTGCAGAGGCTGCAAAAGAGATAAAAGAGTTAGTAGGAAATGCAACAACAAAAACAAATGAAGGTAAAAAAATTAGTGCAGATATGATTGAGGGTTACAACTCTTTATTAATAAATATCGAAAAATCTACTAAAAAAATTGATGAAATTTCAGTATCTAGTAAAGAACAAGAAACAGGTATTAAACAAATTAATGATGCCGTAAATCAGCTTGACCAACAAACACAACAAAATGCTTCTATTGCTGCAAAAACAAATTCGATTGCAATAGAAACAGATTCTTTAGCAAAAGAGATTATAAGTGATGCTCAAAGTAAAGAGTTTGAAGGCAAAGAAAATGCTAAGTTAAGAAAACATTCTGAAATTGAAGAATCTACAAAAAAGTTAACAGCTACTAAAACTAAAGATAATAAAACAACAACAGTAAAAGAAATATCAAAAAAAGAACCTGCCCTTAAAAAAGAAAAAACAAAGGTTCAAGTTATCACTCCAAAACAGAATAAAGATGACGAATGGGAAAGTTTTTAATTAGTATTGAATACAGAGACAAAAGTCTCTTTATTCATCTATTTTTATATTCCTTGAAGTAGAATCTGCCAAATATATTCCACTTCTTCATCATCTAAATAAATAAGAGATTTCTCTTTAAATAGTTCATCTATTTTATGAAATTCAAACTTTTTTGAGTAGGTACAGTTTGGATGAACTGGATGAAAACTTCTTACAAGTGAGATTTCATTTTCTATTTTTTTCTCGCAAAGCAGACAAACATATTCACTATGAAGTCTTCCTTCTTCTTCTAGTAGTTTTATATAAATTTCACAAATAGCTCTTTTGGCATTTTGTTTTATAAGTTTATGGGCTAGTTCTTCAAGTAAGTTAAAATAAAAGCCATCTATTGTTTCTACATCTTTTAAGTGAGGATAAAAAAGCTTTAAAAATCTTTGCCAACAGTAGAGTTTCTCTTTTTCAAAAATCCAATTAAAACCTATTTGAATAACATCTTTAAGTCTAGGCATTGTACTTTTATGATTTGATTCTAATTCAAAGTCAATTTTATAGCCCACATTTACATTGGAGTGCCTTCCTCCATAAAATCTATAGGTAGTATAGATATTTTCATCTGTTAAAATTGTAACAATTAAATCATCATCTCTAACAGACTTTATATCAATAATATAACCTTGCATCTACTCTTTTAGACTCTTCATATCTATAATTTCATCAATTATCTCTTGAGCTTCTTCTTCATCAATCTCACCAGCTTCTATATCATCAATAAGATCTTGAAACTCTTTTCTCATCTCTTGCATATATTTTATCTCTTCTTTTGTCTCATCATCGCTTTTTTTAGAAGCAACTAGTTCAAAAAGTTCATCTAAATAATCTTCAACATCAGGTATTACTTCATTGTGTACTAGATTTAAAAGTTTTTCTTGTGTAGTCATATCTTTCCCTATTTAAATTTAAAAAATTATAACAAAAATTATAATACTTTTACCTGAAAATTCAAATGATAAGTTTTTGCTATTTAGTGGTATTTTAGATGATTTTATGGTATATTATATACACTAATTATATATTTTTAGAAATGAAGGAACATGATGTTTTTTGGTAATAGTAAAGAAAAAGATAAAGAGATAGCTAAATTAAAAGCTAGGGTTGAAGAACTAGAAGCTCAAAATAGAAGTGAGGATGTTTTACTTGAAGAGATTAGTGAAGTTTTATTAAAATTTGAAAAAGGATTTTATGGGATTTTTGTTAAAGGAGATAGTAAGAATAATCATTTAAATCAAATAAAAGATAATTTAAATAATGCACTTGTAAACAATGCAAATTTGGCAGATAGAGGTATTCAAACACTGATTGAATATGGAAATGCAAATTTTGAACATAATGTAGATACAAATGATTTAAGTGGGAAAATGGGTTCTGTTATTCTTGGTATTAGAGCATTAGGAAGTAGTATTTCTGAACTTTTAGCCCTATTGGATATGACTTCTGAGGAGTTACATAATGAAATGGTAGAGTTATCAAATGCTTCAAATTCATTGGCAACTGCATCAAATCAACAAGCTGCAAGTTTAGAAGAGACAGCAGCTGCTCTAGAAGAAGTTACAAGTACGGTCATAAGTACAAGTGAAAATACTGCAAAGATGGAAAAACTTTCTCAAACAGTTAATCAATCAGTTAAAAAAGGTCAAGATCTTGCAAATAATACATTTACGTCAATGGATAATATAAATAATGAAGTTAGTTTAATAGAAGATGCAACGTCAATGATTGACCAGATTGCTTTTCAAACAAATATTTTATCTCTTAATGCGGCTGTTGAAGCAGCAACAGCTGGAGAAGCTGGAAAAGGCTTTGCTGTAGTTGCTGCAGAAGTTCGTAACTTAGCAACACGAAGTGCAGATGCTGCAAAAGAGATTACCTCAATAGTTCATAAAGCAAAAGAGAGAGCTTCTGAAGGAAAACAGACTGCACAGAGTATGATAGATGGTTATAGTGTATTAAATGAAAATATCTCTAGCCAACTTAGTATTATTCAAGAAGTTTCAGCTGCTAGTAAAGAACAGCAGCAAGCAATAGAACAAATTAATGATTCAATAAATGAATTAGACCAAACAACACAGCAAAATGCAGCATCAGCAGCTCAAATTAGTTCACAAAGTCAACATATTGAGACACTTTCTCAGAACTTAGTTAATGTGGTTAATAAAACTACTTATATAAAAAAGGCAAGGGAACAAGTTAAAGATATAGAGTTAATGTTTACATTAAATAGATTAAAACTTGACCATATCAATTTTAAAGATACAAACTATAAACAACTAGATTCAAAAACAATTTGGAAAGTTAAATCAGAAAAAGAGTGTAACCTAGGAAAATGGATACTTGAACAAGAAAATACAGATAAAGAGTACACAAAAACAGAAAACTGGGCACATCTAAAAGAGGTTCATTATCAAGTACATAATGGAGTACAAAGAGTTATTGAAGATAATGCAAATGGAGATGTTAAAGATATGTTAAGTACCTCATTAGAGATAGATAAAGCGATTTCAGATGTATTTTGGACAATCCAAAAAACAAAAAGAGAAAATAATAAGTAAACAATAGTTACTACTTATAGAATAATTGGAATAAACAATATTACTTGTTTGTTTCATAATTATTCTTATGGTATGATTCTGCATAGATTACAATAAAGGAAAATTTTGATGGCTGTGTTTGAAAATGTAAAAATAGCTAAAAAAGCAAATATTTTATATGAAGGTCATGTTACAAGTAGAGCAATTGAGTTTGAAGATGGAACAAAAAAGACTTTAGGTGTTATGTTACCTGGAGAGTACGAATTTACTACTATTCACGAAGAAATTCTTGATATACAATCAGGGGAATTAGAAGTATTATTACCAGCACAAGACTGGAAAAAAATTGTTTCTCCTCAAAGTTTTTCAGTTCCTGCAAACTCTAGATTTAAATTAAAAGTAGTTTCACTAGTTGATTACTGCTGTTCATTTATAAAACATTAAGATAGAACTTAGTTTCTATCTTAACTTATCTGTAAAAGCTTATACCCTACACCTCTTAGATTTAAAACCATTCCATTTTTTAGTTTTGTTCTAAGTTTATGAACTATTGTTCTCATACTAACTGATTCCATCTCTTTACTATCCCAGACATATTCATGAATCATATCTAAAGTTACTGTTTTATTTATGTTTTTAACTAAAAGTGATAATAGAAGTTTCTCTTTTATAGTTAGTTCTATTTCATGACCATGTTTATATAAAGTTTGATTAATCAAATCAAAACTGTACTCATATCCTAAATCAATACTAAGATTTACATCACTGCTTTGAGTTATGTGGTTTAGATGATATTTTATTCTTAAAAATAGTTCTTCAAAATCAAAGGGCTTTTTTATATAATCGTTACAACCAAACTCAAAAGAGTTTTTGATATTTTCTATATCTATTTCAGCACTTATCATGATAACTGGGGTGTTAGTATTATCTTTTCGTATGGTTTTTAGTATTTCATGTCCATTAAATCCAGGAACATTTAGGTCTAAGATATAAAGATCATACTTGTTGTTTATTATTCGTGTGGCAGCTTCATATCCATCACTACAGTTTTCCACAAAAAAACCTCTATTTTCTAAAGAGAGTCTTATGATTTTATTTAGTGAAAAATCATCTTCAAGTAAAAATATTTTCATTTTATGACTCTTTATTTATTAGATTTTTTGGGAATATATATCTAAATGTTGTATATTCATTTGACTCTATTTCTACTTCTATTTTATAGCTATCACAGATAGATTTTACAATATTTAATCCAAGACCAAGACCTATGTTTTTTACTTTTTCTTGATAGTATTTTTCAAAAACTAAAGAGGTATCTTCTATCTTAATTCCTTCATTAATTATTTCTAAAAAGTACTCTCTTAATGAGATTGTTAAAGTAGTATTTTCAAAAGAGTATTTTATAGCATTTGAAATTGTGTTATCAACAACTCTTTCTAACTCATACTCATCCATCAAAACTTCAAATTCTGAATCTATCTCTAAATCTATAATTATATTTTTTGTTTTTGCAATCTCATCAAAAAATATTATTCTAGAAGATAAAAAGTTTACAAGGTTTATGGCTTTTATATGTTTTTGGATATTCTCTTTTTTTGTTAAATAGTATAGGTCGTTATATATTGATGAGAGAGATTTTGAAGATGCTTTTATAGCTTCAAATTGCTCTTTAGGTCCTAATTCTCTCTCTAAATTATCTACATTTAGTGATATAACACTTAGTGGTGTATTCATCTCATGGATTATTTTTTTAAGAAAAAAGTCTTGTTGTTCTACAAGATTTAAAATCATTTGATTGTTCTGAAATATTTTTAGCTGAGTTTTTATTCTTGCTATTACTTCTTCTTTTTTAAAAGGCTTCGTTATATAGTCAACTCCCCCTTGCTCAAAGGCTTTTACCTTTATTTCCACATCATCTATTGCACTTATAAAGATTATAGGTATACTTTTAAGTTTTTCATCTTTTTTAAATAGTTTACAAACTTCAAAGCCATCAATATTTGGCATTTTAATATCAAGTAAGATTAAATCAGGAGGATAGCTTTGTGACGATGTTAAAGCAAAGCTAGGATCTGTAGTAGCTCTTATATTATAATCATAACTTTTTAGTATATTATTTAAATAGTGAAGGTTTTCACTTTTATCATCAATGATTAATATTGTATATTTTTTATGCATTATTTAGCTCGTTTTATATTACTTTGTTGCTAAGATTATAGGATAAAAGATATAAAATCAAAATGAGGGTGCCTTTGAATCTAAAAAAACTCTTTATGTTACTTTTTATTTTAAATACTATTTCATTTATTAGTGTGGCAGTAGTTATTAATAAATATCAAAACTCTACTATAAAGCTAGAAGATGCTTATCAAATGCAGTACAAGTCACTTATTCTTGCCCATGAATTAAGACAAAGTAGCGATGACTTGACAAGAATGGCAAGAACTTATGTTATCACAGGCAACCAACGCTTTGAAGAGCAATATAAAAGAGTACTTGACATTAGAAATGGAACAGCAAATAGACCTAAAAGATATAATGGAATCTTTTGGGATTTTTATACTTTAGATAATACTACCCCTATCTTAGATGGAGAAAAAGTACCCTTAAGAGAGCTCATGAAAAGAGCAAATTTCCCAGAGTCAGAGTTAAATTTGCTTTTTGCTTCACAAAATGAATCAGATGATTTGACAAAATTAGAACATAAAGCTATGAATGCAGTAAAAGGAATATTTCAAGATGACAAGGGAGAATTTACCATAAAGGGTAAACCTGATTTTAAATTAGCGAGAGAACTTATGCATTCCCCTGATTATCATAAAGCTAAAATAAGAATTATGGAACCCCTTGACAACTTTTACAAAGCCTTTGAAAGTAGAACACAAGAGAAGGTAAATGAAGCAAGAAAGATGGTAAAAGAACAAGAATTTTATGTAAATGTGATAGTTCTTTTTTCTGTAATATTTTTCTTGATGTCATTTTTTATCATATTGTTTAGAATTGTATATCCAATAGATTTATTAAGAGTTGCTATGCTTAGACTATCGTCAAACGATATGAGTGTAGAACTAGAAAAAAATAAGTACGAAGATGAAGTTGGAGATATGATTGGTGCCGTCTCTATTTTTAAAGATAATACAGAAAAACTAATCAAAAGTGAACATCAACTAAAACTTGCGATGGAAGATGCAAAAAGTGCAAATAGAGCAAAATCAATATTCTTAGCTCGTATGAGTCATGAACTGAGAACTCCGCTTAATGCCATACTTGGATTTTCAAATATTCTAAAAAAATCCATGAATGCAAACCAAGAAGAAAAAAACAATCTAAATATCATAAAAAGAAGTGGAGAACACCTTTTAAACATCATAAATGAGATTTTAGAGTTATCAAAAATAGAGGCTGGAAAAATAGAGATTATGCCAAAGGTCTTTAATCTAAAAGAGCTTATAGAAGATATTAACTCAATTTTTGCTTTTAGATGTAAAGAAAAGGGATTAGAGTTTAAAATTATACTAGATGATAATTTACCCCAAATAGTCAAAATGGATGATTTGAGACTAAGACAGATACTGATAAATCTTTTAAGTAATAGTTTAAAGTTTACAAATAAAGGAGAAATCTCTTTATATTTATATGAAAAAAGCCATAAGCTATTTTTTGAGATAAAAGATAGTGGTATAGGAATAGAAAATAAAGATTTAAAAAAGATATTTAGGCCATTTGAGCAGATAAAACATGATGATTATAATAAAAATGGAACAGGATTAGGACTCTCTATTACAAAAGAGTTAATAAACTTGATGAATGGTTCTATTTATGTAAAAAGTAAAGTAGATATAGGAACAGAGTTCTATTTTAGTGTTGATTATAAAAGTGCACAAAAAAGTGAAATTTTAGTTCAAACAAATGTAAGAGATATCATAGGTATAGAAAAAATATCAGAAAAAAAATCTATACTAGTAGTTGATGATATAGAAGTAAATAGGAATTTAATGACCCAAATATTAAGCTCTTATGGTTTTGAAGTATTTCAAGCAAGTAGCGGTTATGAGGCAATTGAAATATTTGAAAAAATGAATTTAAATCTTATATTTATGGATATAAAAATGAGTGGTATTGATGGGCTAGAAACTATAAAAATAATAAGAGAAACAAACAAAGATATACTAATAGTAGCAGTCTCAGCAAATGTATTTAATGAAGATAAACAAACAGCTCTTAGAAGTGGAGCAGATAATTTTTTAGCAAAACCTATTAATGAAAAAGAGTTATTGATAGTTCTTTCAGAGTATTTTAACTTGAAACTAAAATTTATGAAAAGTGATAAAGATGAGATTGATATCTTTGAAAGATTAGCAAAGCTTGATAAAGAGTTTTATACAAGCTTAAATGAGTTTGCTTTACTAATGGATTCAAATAGTATCAAAGACCTTTTGTCAAATAGTAATTTAGATGAAGATTTAAAAACTTACTTCAAAAATCTAGTTGAAAACTTCAAATATAAAGAGATAAATGAAATCTGTATAAAAAATATACAGTAATTTTTAAAAGTTCTTTTTAAAACAACACTTAAACAACACTTCTATTTTATACTTCTTCTTAGTAGTCATAAAGACTAAAATTAAAGGAGAATTAATGAAAAGTAGATTCACAAAAGTTTTAGCTGCATCAGCAATTGTAACTATGAGTATGATAGCTCAAGCTGCTGATACTATCAAAGTTGGTGTTTTACACTCACTTTCTGGAACAATGGCAATTTCAGAAACAACACTTAAAGATACAGTTTTAATGTTGATTGATGAGCAAAATAAAAAAGGTGGAGTTTTAGGTAAAAAACTTGAAGCTGTTGTAGTTGACCCTGCATCAAACTGGCCTTTATTTGCTGAAAAAATGAGAGGTCTTTTAACAAAAGATAAAGTTGATGTTACATTTGGTTGTTGGACATCAGTTTCTAGAAAATCTGTTCTTCCAGTTGTTGAAGAGTTAAATGGTTTACTATTTTACCCTGTACAATATGAGGGTGAAGAGTCTAGTAAAAATGTATTTTATACAGGTGCTGCGCCTAACCAACAAGCAATCCCTGCAGTTGATTATTTAATGAATGATATGGGTGTTAAAAGATGGGTACTAGCAGGTACTGATTATGTATATCCAAGAACAACAAACAAAATCTTAGAAGCATATTTAAAAGCAAAAGGTGTTGCTGCATCTGACATTATGATTAACTATACTCCATTTGGTCACTCTGATTGGCAATCAATTGTATCTGACATCAAAAAATTTGGATCAGCTGGTAAAAAAACAGCAGTAGTTTCAACTATCAATGGTGATGCAAACGTTCCTTTTTATAAAGAGTTAGGTAACCAAGGTATTTCATCTTCGTCTATTCCAGTTATTGCATTCTCTGTTGGAGAAGAAGAACTTTCAGGACTTGATACTAAACCTCTAGTTGGACACTTAGCTGCATGGAACTACTTCCAAAGTGCTGAATCAGAACTAAATGATGAATTTATTTCTTCTTGGAAAAAATATATCAAAAATGATAAAAGAGTTACAAATGACCCAATGGAAGCTACATATATTGGATTTAACTTATGGGTAAAAGCTGTTGAAAAAGCTGGTACTACAAATGTTGATAAAGTAGGTGATGCGATTATTGGTCTTTCTGTTCCTAACCTTACAGGTGGAACTGCGACTATGCTTAAAAACCACCATATTACAAAACCAGTTCTTATTGGAGAGATTCAAGAAGATGGTCAGTTTGAAACTGTATGGTCTACTGAAGGTGATGTTGCTGGAGATGCTTGGTCTGACTTTCTACCAGGAAGTAAAGATTTAATCTCTGATTGGACAAAACCAGTTAATTGCGGAAGCTATAACACAAAAACAAAAATGTGTGTAGGTGCAAAATAATTAAAATATGAGAGGAAACTCTCATATTTTATACTTCACAATTTATGAAAGGTAACCATGAAAATATTTAAAATAATATTGCTTAATTTATTAATTCTAACATCGTTAGTTGCTTCAAATCTTCAAACTGACTCACAAGAACTCTTATCAAACAGTTTTTCTAAAAAAGAGAAAGCTATTTTAAACTTAACTAAAAACTATAAAGATAATGAGAAGTTAGAAGTTTTATTACAAAAACTTTTAGGTGGAGATTTATACTATACAAAAAGTGATAAAAGAGTAGTCTTTTTAAAAGAGAAAAAAGCTAAAGAGTATTTAACAGTTGATGTTTTTACAAATAATCAGTTAGAAATAGCTTCAAAATATGATTTTAAAAAAGTAAAAATCAATAATAAATTAAGAAATATTATAAAAGCTTCATTGGCGAAAATAAATCTATTTTCAAGAAATGAAGATAAAAGATTAAGTTCAGCAAAGAACTTGTTAAAGTATTTAAAAATAGAGGACAAAGAGCTTATTGTAGAGGCTTTAGAAAGTGAAAAGTCTTCTAATGTAAGAGATGTGCTAGATGAAGCAAATACTATTTTAATAGCCAAGTATGGAAGTGATAAAGAAAAGTATGAAGCAGTTGATAAATTAGGAAGCTTCATATCTTCTAAGACACTTGTAACTTTAAAAGATGTTCTCAAAAATAGTAAAGATGAAAAACTAAAAGAGATAGCAAAAAGCTCTCTTGATATAGTTGAACTTAAAAAAAGTTTTTACTCTTTTGTAGAAACAGCATTTTTTGGACTTAGTATGGGGTCAGTTTTACTTTTAGCTGCTATTGGACTTGCTATTACCTTTGGTGTTATGAAAGTAATTAATATGGCACATGGTGAACTTATTATGATAGGTGCTTATACCACATATACAATTCAGCAACTAATGCCAGGCTTGATAGAGTACTCTGTAATTATTGCGATACCTGCTGCTTTTGTTGTAAGTGGAATTGTGGGAATTTTAATTGAAAGATTAGTTATAAGACATCTATATGGAAGACCACTTGAAACACTACTTGCTACTTTTGGGGTAAGTCTGATTTTACAACAGTTAGTGAGAACAATATATTCACCCCTTAATCAAGAGGTAAAAACTCCTTCATGGATGAGTGGCGCATGGGAAGTTAATAGTGCCTTGTTTCTTACCTACAACAGATTGTATATAGTTGTATTTTCAGTGATGGTATTTTTAGCAATTCTTTATGTTATGAAAAAGACTTCACTTGGATTAAAAGTGAGAGCTGTTTCACAAAACAGACCAATTGCTCGTGCTATGGGAATAAAGTCAAGCTTTATTGATGCAGCAACTTTTGGTATAGGTTCTGGAATAGCTGGTGTTGCTGGTGTTGCTTTATCGCAACTTACAAATGTAGGACCAAACTTAGGACAAGCATATATTGTAGATAGTTTTATGGTGGTTGTATTTGGTGGAGTTGGAAATCTATGGGGAACTTTAATAGCAGCACTTACACTTGGTGAAATTAACAAATTTATTGAACCAATATCAGGAGCTGTACTAGCTAAAGTTATTATCTTAGTATTTATTATTTTATTTATACAAAAAAGACCTAGAGGATTATTTCCTCAAAAAGGTCGAGATGCACAGGATTAGAAGATGAGAAAAGAATCAATAATTTTTAAAATTTTACAAAATGACAAGGGTGGAAAAATAGTACTTTCAACTCTTGCAATTGTAGTATTTGTAGTATCATTTTGTAACTTATTTGTTCCTAGTGATTCAGTGTTTTATATCTCAACTTTTACGGTTACTATTTTAGGTAAGTATTTAGCCTTTGCACTTTTAGCACTTGCTTTAGATTTAGTCTGGGGATATTTAGGTGTTTTAAGTCTTGGTCATGGAGCATTTTTTGCTCTTGGTGGATATGGACTTGCCATGTACCTTATGAGACAAATTGGTGATAGAGGAGTTTATGGAAATCCTGATTTACCTGATTTTATGGTATTTATGAATCTAAAAGAGTTGCCATGGTTTTGGTATGGATTTGATAATCCTTTATTTACATTTATTATGGTTATGCTCATCCCTGCAATCCTAGCTTTTGTATTTGGTTGGTTTGCTTTTAAGTCAAGAGTTACAGGAGTTTACCTTTCAATCATAACTCAAGCTATGACTTATGCTCTTATGTTAGCATTTTTTAGAAATGACATGGGCTTTGGTGGAAATAATGGTTTGACAGATTTTAAAGATATTTTAGGATTTGATTTACAAGCTGATTCTACAAGAGTAGGGCTTTTGATTATTACCTTCTTAGCTTTAGTTTTAGGATATTTGATTTGTAGATTTATTATAAACTCTAGACTTGGTCGTGTGGTTATATCTATAAGAGATGCAGAAAGTCGGGTGAGATTCTTAGGATATAAAGTAGAACAGTACAAAGTATTTATTTTCGTAGTTTCAGCAATACTTGCAGGAATAGCAGGGGCACTTTATGTTCCACAAGTGGGAATCATAAATCCAGGAGTTTTTTCACCACTATTTTCTATTGAGCTTGTTATTTGGGTAGCAATAGGTGGACGGGGAACTCTATATGGAGCAATCATTGGAGCAATCATTGTAAATTTTGCAAGTACATATTTTACATCTGCTCTTCCAGAAGTTTGGTTATATGCCTTAGGTGGATTGTTTGTATTAGTAACTCTTTATCTTCCACAAGGTGTAGTTGGGCTTATCAGTAAAATCAACGCAAGACTTGGAAAGGCTAAATAATGAAACTATTAAGACATGAAAATGAACAAAATATTGGTAATCTTAAAATTGGAGATAGAATATTATTAGTTGATGGTGTTAGTGTTAGTTTTGATGGGTTTAAAGCCTTAAATAATCTAAGTTTTTCAATCAATTATGGAGAACTAAGATGTATCATTGGTGCAAATGGTGCAGGAAAGTCAACTATGATGGATGTAGTAACTGGAAAAACTACTCCTGATGAAGGGGAAGTGATTTTTGGTGAAGCTGTTAATTTACTTGAATTAGATGAACCATCAATTTCAGAAATAGGTATTGGAAGAAAATTTCAAAAGCCAACAGTTTTTCAAAATCATTCAGTTTTTGAAAACCTAGAACTTGCCATGAAAGATGACAAAAGATTTTTCAAAACACTTTTTTCAAAACTTAGAAGTGAACAAAAAGATAAAATAGAAGAGACTATGAAACTAATTGGTCTAAAAGAGCTTTACAATATGGACGCAGGTATCTTGTCACACGGTCAAAAACAGTGGTTAGAAATTGGTATGCTTATCATGCAAGAGCCAAAACTACTATTAGTAGATGAGCCAGTTGCTGGAATGACACCACAAGAGGTGGAAAAAACAGCAGAGATTCTGACAAGTTTATCAAAAGAGAATGCAGTAGTTGTAGTTGAACATGATATGGAGTTTATACGAAGTATTGCTTCAAAAGTAACTGTGTTACATGAGGGTTCAGTTTTAGCAGAAGGTAATATGGATGCCATACAGAACAACGAGAAAGTTCGAAAAGTATATCTAGGAGAATAAAAATTCAAATTATGTCACTATTGCGGCGTTAAAGATTTCTCATTTACTAATAGTAAACTTCAAAATCTTTGCCTTGTACTAGCAACATACTTTGAATTTTTTGGGAAATTGAAGGGAAAATTATGTTAAAGATAGAAAAAATAAATCAATTTTATGGACAAAGTCATACCTTATGGGATTTGGACTTGGAGATTAAAAAGGGACGATGTACTTGTCTTATGGGAAGAAATGGTGTGGGTAAAACAACACTTAGTAAAGTAATCATGGGCTTACTTCCAATCAAAGATGGAAAAATCATCTATGAGGGGCAAGATATTTCAAAATTAGCTGACCACAAACGTGCAAGTATTGCTATAGGTTATGTTCCCCAAGGAAGAGAGATATTTTCACAACTGAGCGTCCTAGAAAACTTACAAATTGGAGTTTTGGCAAATAGAAATAAAATCTCAAAAGTTCCAGAAAAGATATATGAACTTTTCCCAGTATTAAAAGATATGCAAAAAAGAAAAGGTGGAGATTTATCAGGTGGACAGCAACAACAACTTGCAATCGCAAGAGCACTATGTATTGATCCAAAGTTTTTGATTCTTGATGAACCAAGTGAAGGGATACAGCCAAATATAGTAGCTCAAATTGGTGAAGTAATTGATTATCTTACAAAAGAAGAAGATATGACAGTTTTACTTGTGGAACAAAAGTTGCCATTTGCAAGACGACATGGGGATGATTTTTATGTTGTAGATAGGGGAAGTGTAGTTGCCCAAGGAGAGATTTCACAGTTAAGCGATGATATAATAAAACAACATTTATCAGTATAACTAGGAAAAATATGAGTATTAAGTTTAAGTTTGAAAATGAGAAGTTCTCTTTAGATAAATTGGAACTTCCCTCAAGACACTATTATTTTCAAAATGAAGAAAACTATATAAAACTTCTTAATATTGGGGAAGGTCTTTTCCCCAAAGATAAAATTCGAACATCTTTTAAACTTAATAACTCAAAGCTAATATTAACAACAGAATCAGCTACAAAAATCTATCCATCAAAAAAAGAGTATGGAATTCAAAAAATTGATATTACTTTAGAAAACAGTTCAAATTTAGAGTTTCTAAATGATGAACTTATCTTATACAAAGACTCAAAATATATTCAACTATTTAATTTGAAGTATGATGATAGTTCAACATTCTTTTATACAGATATTTTGAGTCGTGGAAGAAGTTTTGAAGATTTTGATTTTTCAAATATGCTGATTAAAAATAGTTTTATTTGTGATAAAAAACTTGAATATATAGAAAAGTTTGATGTATGTGGCAATGAATTAAAAGATTATATGCAAAGAAAAGATAGTCAGAATTTTATCTTTGCAAAGATATATATAAAAACAAAAGAAAATGAAAATTTTATAAAAAATATACAGCAAAATGGCTTTGAGTCTTTTACTTTTAGTCATAATAAAAAAATCATAATTGGAGTAATTAGTTCCAATAATATGTCAAACTTGAAAAAGAAAGTTATGCATATTTGGGAAATTTATAGAAAAGATTTAAATAAAGAAAAATTTAGTCTAGGAAAACAATAAATTAATTGGAGGTAAAAAGATGTTTCTAACAAATCGTGAACAAGAAAGATTGATGATTTATACAGCTTCAAAATTGGCACTTGAGCGAAAAGAAAAAGGTTTAAAGCTAAACTATCCAGAAGCTGTTGCAATTTTGAGTTCATACATTCTTGAAGGCGCAAGAGAAGGTAAAACTGTAGCACAACTTATGGTTGATGCTACGAAAGTTTTAGGTGAAGATGATGTTATGGATGGAATTGCTTCTATGATGCATATGGTTCAAATAGAAGCTACCTTTGATGATGGTACAAAACTTGTCACTGTTCACAATCCTATTACTACAAGTAAAAAAGCAAAAATAGAACCGGGTGAATATTTTGTAAATGAAGGTGAAATAGTTCTAAATGAAAACAAAGAACTTACCACAATACAAGTAGAAAACAGAGGTGATAGACCAGTACAAATTGGATCACACTATCACTTTTTTGAAGTTAATAAAGAACTTGCCTTTGATAGAGCACAAGCTTATGGCAAAAGACTTGATGTTCCAGCAGGAACTTCAGTGCGATTTGAGCCAGGTTCAATAAAAGAGATAAATCTAATAGATTTTAGTGGTAAAAGATATATGAGTGGATTTAATGGTTTAGTTGAAGGCTTTTTAGATGATGTTCCAACAAAAGAAAATGCCATGAAAAATTTAGAAAAGTTCCTAGGAGTATAAGATGAAAATATCAAAAGAAAAATATGCTTCAATGTATGGACCAACGACTGGTGATAGATTTAGACTTGCTGATACATCTTTAATAGCTAAGATAGAAAAAGATTATACAACTTATGGAGAAGAGAGTAAGTTTGGTGGTGGTAAAACAGTAAGAGATGGAATGGCACAAAGTCCAACGGCTGTTGATGTTGCTGATTTGATTATTACAAATGCTGTTATTATTGATTATACAGGTATTTATAAAGCTGATATTGGTATCAAAGATGGTGTAATAATAGCTATTGGAAAATCTGGAAATCCAAATCTTTGTGATGGTATTACAGAAGGTTTAGAAATAGGAGCAAACACTGAAATACTATCAGCTGAAGGTAAAATTATAACTGCTGGTGGTATAGATTCACATATTCACTTTATAAGTCCTGGTCAAATTGATGTTGCACTAGCTAGTGGAGTTACTACTATGGTAGGTGGTGGAACTGGACCAAATACAGGAACAAATGCCACAACTTGTACCCCAGGGGAGTGGAATATAGGTAAGATGATACAAAGTGTTGATAACTTACCACTTAACTTTGGTTTTATGGGAAAAGGAAATAGTTCTTGTAAAGAGGCTTTAGAGGTTCAAATAAAAGCTGGAGCTATGGGACTAAAACTCCATGAGGATTGGGGAAGTACACCAAAAGCTATTGATACTTGTTTAAGTGTTGCTGATGAATATGATGTACAAGTTGCTATTCATACAGATACCTTAAATGAATCAGGCTTTGTTGATAATACAGTTGACTCTTTTAAAGATAGAACAATACATACCTTCCATAGTGAAGGAGCAGGTGGTGGACATGCACCTGATATTATGAAAGTGGCTGGACTAGCAAATATATTACCATCAAGTACTAATCCTACTTTGCCATATACAAAAAACACTATTGAAGAACATCTTGATATGCTCATGGTATGTCACCATTTAAGTCCAAAGATTCCTGAAGATGTAAGTTTTGCAGAGAGCAGAATTAGAGGTAAGACAATTGCAGCTGAAGATGTGTTACATGACTTGGGAGCTATTAGTATAACTAGTTCAGATTCACAAGCTATGGGAAGAGTAGGGGAAGTACTTACAAGAACTTGGCAAGTGGCAGACTCTATGAAAAAACAAAGAGGTGCTTTAGATGGAGATGATGAACTAAGTGATAATAATAGAATCAAAAGATATATCGCAAAATATACTATAAATCCTGCAATCGCTTGTGGAATAGATGAGTATGTAGGAAGTGTAGAAGTTGGTAAGATGGCTGACTTAGTTTTATGGAATAGAGCTTTCTTTGGGGTAAAACCTGAGATTATTATCAAAGGTGGATTTATAGCACTTAGTATGATGGGTGATTCAAATGCTTCAATTCCAACACCAGAACCAAATATGTATAGACCTATGTTTGGAAGTTTAGGAAAAGCAAGTGCAAAAACAAGTGCAATCTTTACTTCAAATATAGCAATTGAAGAAGGTATAAAAGATAAACTTGAAATCGATAAAGCTGTACTTGCTGTTAAAAATACAAGAAGTATAGGTAAAAAAGATATGAAGTTAAATGACTTTATTGGAGATATTGTAGTTAATCCAGAGACATATGACGTAACAGTTGATGGAGAGTTAATAGAATCAAACTATGTATCAACAGTACCAATGGCAAAAAAATATTTTATGTTCTAGGAAAGAGTATGATAAAAAAAGTTATAGAAATCAAGAAAGATATAAAAGCCAGTGATGAGGTTGAATTATCTTGGTTTGATATGCAAAAACCAAACCTAACTGCTGTTAGTAAAAGTGGAGTAAATTTTGTAGTAAAAGCAAAATTTACCCATCTACATGAAAATGATATTTTAGTTTGTGAAGACGACTATTCTATAAAAGTAAAACGAAGTGCTGATGAAGTTTTTGTTTTAGAGTTTTCAGATGCTCTAATTTTTGCAAAAACTGCATATGAAATAGGGAATCGACATCAACCTGTGATGATAGAAGAGTTTAAAATAACTATTTTAGACGATATTTCTTTAGGTGATATTATAAAAGATTGTTATGCAAATAAAGATATAAATATAGAAAAAACAAAAGGGTATTTTAAGCCAAATGGTAAAGCACACCACTCACACTAGTCTTAAATCACTAAGTAGATTTATACAAATACTTGATGGAACTTTTCCCTCTGGAATGTTTGTGCACTCTTTTGGACTTGAACCTCATATTGTTAAAGAGGTAGTTTATGATGAAAAGAGTTTAAAAATCTATTTGAAAAATCTAATTATAGACCAATACTCTAAAATGGAGTTTGTATATATTAAAAAAGTATATGAAGCTTTAGAAAAAGATAAATTAAATTTAATAAAAAAGCTTGATAATGAATATGGGGCATATCTAACTTTTGAGTATGCAAAAGCTTCTAAAGATATAGGTGAAAACTATTTTGTACAAATAAAAAGTTTAGCCTCAAAAGATATAGTAATAAAATATTTCAAGGAAATTGAAAATAAAACTTGTGAAGCAAATGAAATAATAGTTTTAAGTGCATTAGCTTATGATTTAGATATTTGTATGGAAGATTTTATTGTGATGTGGACGAAAAAGAACCTTATAAACATAGCAGCAACAACACTTAAAATATCAAGAATAAAACCCTCTCAAATACAACAAATGCTATTTGAATTTGATGAAATATTAGAGAATATTGTTTTTGAAAAAATTGATAAAAAAATCACAAACTTTAATCCACTTTTTGAAGAAATCATTTTTTCTCACAAGAATTTAGAACCAAAGATGTTTATAACGTAAAGGATAATTAAAAAATGAGTTTAAAAATAGGAATAGCAGGACCTGTAGGAAGTGGTAAAACTTCACTAATAGAGAGTCTTACAAATATATTAAAAGATAAATATTCACTTGCAATTGTGACAAATGATATATATACAACAGAAGATGCAAATTATCTTAAAAAAACACTTGACTTAGATGAAAATAGAATAATAGGTGTAGAAACAGGTGGTTGTCCTCACACAGCAATAAGAGATGATATCTCTATGAATCAAAAAGCTGTACGAGAACTTGAAGAAAAGTTTAATCCAGATATTACTTTTGTGGAGAGTGGTGGAGATAACCTTAGTGCAACTTTTTCTTATGAACTTGTTGATTATTATATGTATGTAATTGATGTGGCACAAGGGGCAGATATTCCACGTAAAAAAGGTGCAGGATTGCTTTTTTCTGATTTACTTGTAGTAAATAAAACTGACTTAGCACCATACGTAGGAGTTGATTTAGAGTTAATGAAAGATGATGTACAAAATAATAGAAAAAATAAACCTTCTGTTTTTATATCTAATAAAGAAGAAAAAAGTTTAAAACAACTTGCAACTTGGATTGAAGCACTAATATAATCTAAATTATTATTTAGATATAATCCAATATTTTATTAGGAATTCTTATATTTGAAAAGATTATTTAGCTTAATTTTAACACTGTTTTTTACACTTCATTTATTTGCTTCACACGTTGAATTAACCCAAAAAGAGAAAAAATGGCTTGCAAAGCACCCTGTAATCACATTGGGTACAGAAACAACATGGGCACCATTTGTTATAAATAATGGCAACTCCATTAATGGATTTGATGTTGATATATTAAGCTTAGTTAATAAAAATACTGGCGCAAACTTTCAATTAAAAGTTGGTACATGGAAAGATATGGTACAAAAAGCTATCAATAAAGAGATTGATGGCTTAAGTACAAGTGCTGTACATGAAGAGAGAGCCAAATTTTTCAACTTTTCAAATAGTTATACTTCTACAAAAAAATATTTTATTACACTAAATAATAATCCTAAAAATATCAATTCTATTGATGATTTACTTGGTAAAAAAATTGGATATTTAGAAAATAATTTATTTGATAAAAAACTTATTTCCCAATACAAAGAGTCGATTTTAGTTCCCTTAAAAACATTGGATGAGATACTGCATAATCTTATAACTGGAAAAATTGATGCTACGATTGGCAATCATGAGATTTTTTATTTAGCACAAAAAGAGAGGTTACCCTATCTTAAAATTGTGGATAAAGTACAAAACAGTACTTTAAACTTAGTATTTTCCATAAGAAAAGATTATCCTGAAGCAATTTCTATTTTAAATAAAGGCTTAGCTTTTATACCTGAAGATACAAAAAGCTATATAAGTAAAAAGTGGTTTGCAACACCACAAAATATCCCAGATGAAAACCATCTAAATTTAACAAAAGAAGAAAGAGAGTATTTAAAAAATAAAAAAGTCCTTCATGTTGCAAACTTAAAAACATTTCCACCTTTTAACTTCAATGAAAATGATATTCCAAAAGGGTATAGCATAGATTATATGAAGTTGGTAGGCAAATATTTAAATATAGAGATTAATTTTATCACTAATAAATCTTGGAATGAGTTTTTGATAATGTTAAAAGATAAAAATATAGATTTAATTCCACATGTTGCAATTACTAATGAAAGAAAAAAATACTTAGATTTTACAAACTTTAACCATATTGAATTTTCAACTGGAGTTGCAGTAGATAAAAATAGTAATTTCAAGTCAATGAATGACTTGAAAGATAAAATAATAGCAGTAACAAAAAAATCATTTGTAGAGACATATTTAAAAGATAATTTCCCAGAACAAAAACTACTATTCTCTTCATCTACTGCAAATGCAGTTGAAGATGTATCTATGGGACAAGCAGATGCTGCAATAGGAAGTCTTCCTGCTTTACAATATTATATTCAAAAAGATTGGTTAAGTAATGTAAAGACAATAACTTTAAATGATCTTGGATTAGAGAAAAAAACTGCTCTTCCTATGGCTGTATCAAAAGATAATTTATTATTAAAATCCATATTAGAAAAAGTAAATGATGTGATACCTCACAATGAAAAAGTAAAGCTAAAACATAAATGGATGAACCTTTCAGATTTAAATTATAGTTTAAATAATGAAGAAATTAAATATTTAAAAAAGAAAAAGATAATAAAAATGTGTGTTCTTCCAGACTGGTTACCTTTTGAACAAATTGACAATAATGGAAACCATAATGGAATAGGGGCAGATTTAATAAATATAATTTCTACATATATTGATACTCCTATTAAACTTGTCCAAACTAAAGAGTGGTCACAATCTTTACAAAATATTAGAGATAGAAAATGTGATATTCTTCCTGTTGCGATGGATCTTGCAAGCCGTAGAGATAGTATGAACTTTACAAATCCTTATCTAGCTGAGCCATTTGTTATTGCCACAAAATTAGATAAATTATTTATTAAAGACTCAAAAGAACTTAGTAACAAAAAAGTTGGGATTGTAAAAAGTTATGCTTTTAAAGATGTATTAAAACAGAGAAATCCCTTAATTGAAATTGTAGATGTTAAAAATGCAAAAGAGGGACTAGAAAGAGTTAGTAGTGGGGAGTTATTTGGCTATATAGATATTATGCCAGCTATTGGTTATGGTATACAAAAGTACTCTATGTTTGATTTGAAAATTGCAGGAAAGTTAGAATTTGATATTAAATTGAGTATTGCATCAAGAAATGATGAACCCCTATTAAATAATATTATGCAAAAAGCTTTAGATGAGATAAGTGAAGAACAAAAAAGAACAATTATAAATAAATGGATAGAGATAAAGGTTGCCCAAGAAGTCAATTATACACTGCTTTGGCAGACAAGTTTAGTTTTTGCGATTATAGTTTTAATTATTTTATATAAAAATAGAACAGTACATTTACTTAACAAAGATCTTACAAAAGCAAAAAATGAGATAGAAGAACAGCAACATATGGTTAATAAATATGTATTAATTCTTACAACTGATACAAATGGAATAATTACAAAAGCAAATGAACCATATTGTAAAACTGTTGGTTATACAAAAGAAGAACTACTTGGTAAAAAACATACCCACATGCGACATCCTGACCTTGATGATGATTTTTTTGTTAATTTATGGGAAACTATTTCAAAAGATAAGATATGGTCTGGAGAAATTAAAAACTTAAGAAAAGATGGTGAAACCATTTGGCTTAATATGTATATTGAACCAATAATTAAAGAAAATAAAAAAATTGGATATAGAGCAATATCAGAAGATATTACAGATAAAAAAAGAATCGAAGAACTCTCAATAACTGATAAATTGACAGGCTTATATAATAGAATGAAACTTGATGAAACAATGTTAATAAAAGTAGAAGAGTTTAAAAGATATAAAACACAATTTTCAATTATATTATTAGATATTGATGATTTTAAAAAGGTAAATGACACCTATGGTCATGATGTTGGTGATTATGTATTAAAAGAAATTGCAAAAGCTTTAAAAATCAATCTTAGAATTACAGATATTATTGCAAGATGGGGTGGAGAAGAGTTTCTTATTATTTGTGAAAATACAAGTTTAAACGATGCTAAAATTGTTGCTGAAAATATAAGAAAACTTGTAGAAGATATAAAGTTTGAAATTGTAGGAAGAGAAACAATTAGTTTAGGTGTAGTAGAGTTTAATAACACTGATACAATTAATACGATTTTCAAAAGAGCAGATGAGGCTTTATATGAAGCAAAAAAAACTGGAAAGAATAAAGTAATTGCGATTAAATAGATTAAAATAAATTGTAAGTTAGTTTTTCTAATATCTTTTGTAAGTTTTTTTGTTCATCTATTGTAAGTACATCAAATAGTCTCTTTCTATGTTCTACTATGTCAGTTAGACATTTTTCTACAAGTTTTTCACCTTTTTTCTCCAAATATACTAATGTACTTCGTTTATCTTTTTCGGAAGGTTTTCTTGTAATATAAGCACTGTTTTCTAGTTTTTTTAGAATTTTTGTCATGCCACCTGATGAGAAAACTGTAGCTGCATATAAATCTGTTGGTGAAAGAACTTTACCATTAAAATATAAAGCAGTTAAAACATCTATATCAGAATGTATTAAATCATAGGTTACTTTTAAATAACTCTCTGTTTCATTAAATATATTTCTATATATAAGCATTATTGGGAGTGTAAATCCAAATTGATTGTATTCTTGTATTGTTACGATATTTTCAAAAAAATTGTCTATGTGCTTTTTTTCCATAAGCGAAGTTTAGCGAAAGTTTTATTAAAGAACTATATCTTTCTAGAAAGACAAATTTAAGTTACTCTATGTTATCTTTCTAGCAAGATAAAAGGAGTGAAATTGAAAAAATTGTGTTTTATTTTCTTAATACCAATTTTTATGTGGAGTCAAAACTTAAATGAGCTAGTTGAACTTTCATTAAAAAATAGATTGGTTGATTCTTATAATTATGAATTAGAGTCATTAAAAAATGAGTTTGAAAGTGTGAAAAGTGGATATCTACCAAAAGTTGATGTTGGGGCAAGTTATTCTCAAACAAATAAAGAAACAGCAAATGTTGCAAATGAAGGGTCAACCACCTATGCAACGGCAAGTTTTATTTTATATGATGGTGGGAAAAGAAGTGATACTTTCAAAAGCTATGATTCAAATATTAAAAGTACAGAAGAAGCTATTCAAGCCAATAAAAATAAGATTGCTTTAAATGTAGTGAACTACTATTTTAGTTATTTATCTCTTCTTTCAAGCAAAGAAGCAAAAGAAAAAGAGATAGAACAATTAAATGCCCAATATAATAGATTAAAAAAATATTTAGATGTTGGAACTACAACTGAAGATGAATTAGAAAAAATAATCTATAGAGTTGAAAGTGCAAATGTAAGTTTGCATGAAATAGAGTTACAATTACAAACAATAGTGCACAATCTTAATTATATTACTGGCGTTGATGTAAGCATTGAAAGTGGTTCTTTATTAAATGAGTTTTCACAATTGCCAACTGAATTAACTAGAGCAGATATTAAGTCTTTAGAATATGATTTAGATACACTTTTAAATAATGCAAATATAGAAAAAAGTGGCTATCTTCCTACAATAAATTTAAAAAATACATATACAAAATATGATATGAATTATAAAAATTCAAGTTATGATTCTACTTTAGATGATCAAAATATTGCATCTATAAATTTGACTTGGAATATATTTTCGTTTGGAGAAACAAAAAACAGATATGAATCTCAATATAAAAAATATTTAAGTCTAAAATCAAAATATATGTATGAAAAAAATAAAGCAAATGTTGATTTACAACTTGCAATAAAAGCATATGATATAGCAAAACTAAAAGTAAAATCTGCACAATCAGGTTTAGCAGCTGCAAATAGTGCCTATAAAGTTGTTAAATCAAAATTTGAGAATGGATTAATTGATAATATTGCTTATTTAGAATCATTAACTGAAAAATACAATGCAATAAGTGTTTTAAAAACAGCCCAATATGACATAGAAATCAAAAAAGCTAATGTAATTTACAATAGTGGAAATAATTTAAAGGAATATATTAAATGATAAATCAAAAAATATTGTTATTTATAACAGCAGTAATTATAGTTTTTACAGGATGTAATGATAGTAAAACAAGCACTCCTACAACAAATGTATCAAAAGAGAAACCTGCTTTACCAGTAAAAGTTTTTATTGTAAAAAAAGAGAATACTTCTATATCTAAATCTTATCCTGGATTAATTACACCTTTTGAGGAAGCAGGTGTAACAGCAAGGGTTAAAGGTATATTAGAAAAAAAACATTTTAAAGAGGGTAGTTTAGTTAAAAAAGGTGATTTACTTTATACAATAGAAAAAGATACTTATAAAGCAAGTTTAGATCAAGCAGAAGCTAATTTTAATAAAGCAAATAAGGATTATGTTAGAGCAAATGCACTTTTAAAAAGTAAAGCTATTAGTGTACAAGATTATGATACTTACGAATATACCTATGAAGATGCCAAAGCAAAATTAACTGAAGCAAAGATTCAATATAGCTATACAAAAGTACTTTCTCCTATAAAAGGAATAGCAGGAGTTAAGCATAATGATATAGGTGACTTAGTAGGCACTGATTCAACAAATACTTTACTTGTAACTATTACTTCAATTGATCCTATACATGTTGAGTTTTCTTTAGCTAAAGATGATATTAGCCTATTTCTTTCACAAATAAGAGAAGGGAAAGCAACTGTTACACTTGTGAATAATGATAAAAAATATGAAAATGGTATTATTGATTATATCTCTCCTAAACTTGACTCTCAAACTGATACTTTACCCTTACGTGCAAAGTTTGAGAATAAAAATCAAGAACTTTTAGTAGGAGAATTTGTACAAATAGAATTGGGTAATTTAAATATTCCAGATGTATTTATTATTCCTGAGGAGGCATTATTAAAAACTGTAAAAGGAAACTTTGTTTATGTAGTAAAAGATAATCAAGCTAAAATAATACCAATTGAAATAGGTCAATTATTATCACAAGGCGTAGTTATAAAAAGTGGATTAAGTACAAATGATAATATAATCATAAGCAATATTGCAAAAGTAAGACCTGATACAAAAGTACAAATAATAAATGAGACAAAATAATGTTTTCATCATTTTTTATTAAAAATCCTGTATTTTCAGCAGTCGTATCTATAATTATTGTATTAGCTGGAATAATCTCAATGATTAATTTACCTATTGAACAATATCCAAGGGTCGTTCCTCCTCAGATTATTGTTTCTACAAATTATCCAGGAGCTAGTGCCGAAACTATTTCAAAAACAGTTGCAGCACCTATTGAAGAACAAATTAATGGTGCTAATAATATGCTTTACATGAACTCTGTAGCTGCTGATAATGGAAGTGTAAGTATTAATGTATTTTTCCAAGTTGGTACAGACCCTAGTGATGCAAAGATTGATGTTAATAATAGAGTGCAAGCGGCTCTTTCAAAACTACCTGAGCAAGTACAAAGACAAGGTATAAATGTACGCGAGCGTTCACCTAGTATGCTACAAGTTTTTATGCTTTATTCTCCAACAAATAGTCGAGATATTACATATCTATCTAATTATACTTTGATTAATATTGTTGATGATATTAAGCGTATAAGAGGAGTAGGTGATGCAACAATATTTGGGGCAAAAGATTATGCAATTCGTATTTGGATTGATCCTTTAAAACTCTCAAATCAAAATCTAACTACATCAGATGTTATTGATGCAATTAAAGAACAAAATGCTCAATATGCAGCAGGAAAATTTGCAGCTGAGCCAATTAAAAATAAACAGATGTTTACATATACTTTGCAAACACCTAAACGATTAACTAATCCAAAAGAGTTTGGAGAGATAATTATACGTTCCAATATGGATGGAAGTGCTTTACATTTAAAAGATGTAGCTACTGTTGAGTTAGGTTCTCAAAGCTATAATATGACTACACAATTAAATAACAAACCAGCTATTCCCGTTGGAATATTTTTACAAAGTGGTGCTAATGCATTAGATACAGCACGTGCTGTTGAAAAGGTTTTAGAAGAGGCAAGTAAAAAGTTTCCAGAAGGTGTCGCTTACAGTATTCCTTATGATAGTACTGCCTTTGTTGAAATTTCAATTAAAGAGGTTGCTAAAACATTTATTGAAGCAATTATCTTAGTTATTGCAATTATTTTTCTATTTTTACAAAACTGGAGAGCAACACTTATTCCAATATTAGCAGTACCTGTTTCAATTATAGGTGCTTTTGCTGGGATGTATGTTCTTGGATTTAGCATTAATTTACTTACCCTTTTTGGTTTAGTTCTTGCCATTGGAATTGTTGTTGATGATGCTATTATTGTGATTGAAAATGTTGAGAGGCATATGAGTGAAGGAATGAGCCCAACAGAGGCTTCTTACACTGCAATGAAAGAGGTTTCAAGTGCATTGATTGCAATTATATTAGTACTTTCGGCCGTATTTATTCCAGTTGCATTTATGGGTGGATTAAGTGGAGAAATGTATCGACAGTTTGCTATTACGATTGTTGTATCAATAGTGATATCAGGATTTGTTGCTTTAACTCTTACACCATCTTTATGTGCAACTATGTTAAAAGCTGAACACACTAAACCTCAAGGATTTTTCAAATGGTTTAATAATTTATTTGATAAAGCAACAAGTGGTTATTCTTTTTTAGTGAAAAAAACTATTCGTTACTCACTTATAAGTATTTTACTATTTGGTGGATTGATTTATATTTCATATGATATGTTCGATAGTATGAAAAAGGGTTTAGTACCACAAGAGGATCAAGGTACAATTTTCTTATTTAGTTACAACCCTCCAGGATCTTCATTACATAGAACTGAGAAGTTAACAACAGAAATTAATAATACAGTTTTAAAAGATAATAACGTAAAAGATGTGATTACCTTAACAGGACTTGATTTAGTTACTTTTGGACAAAGAACTCACGCAGCTGCAACTATTGTTAAATTAAAAGATTGGGATGAGAGAAAAAGACCTGAACAACATGCCTCAGTAATTAATAAAAAATTTAATGGTCAACTTATGGGGACAACAACAGATGGATTTACATTTGGTGTACTTCCTCCTCCAATTATGGGTATGAGTTTATCTGGTGGATTTGAAATGTATGTACAAGATAGAAGTGGTGGAACAGTGCAGGATTTAAATAAATATGTTTCACAAATTATTCAAAAAGCAAATGCAAGACCTGAGTTACAAGGTGTAAGAAGCTCACTTAATGTGAATATTCCTCAATATAAAATAGATGTAAACACACAAAAAGCAAAAGCAAAAGGTGTGAAAATATCAGAAATATTTTCAACTCTTAGTTCAACTTTAGGAAGTTATTATGTAAATGATTTTAATTTATATGGGCGTACATATAAAGTCAATCTTCAAGCAAAAGGTGAATTTAGAAAAGGTATTGATGATTTAAAGTTTATTTTTGTTAGAGGAGCCAATAATGAACTTATTCCAATTAGTTCTTTAGTAAGTGTTATTCCCACTGTTGGAGCAGATTTGATAGAAAGGTTTAACCTCTTTCAAGCAGCAAAAGTTTCAGGACAACCCGCACTTGGATATAGCTCAGGAGATGCACTTAGAATAATTGAAGAAGTATCAAAAGAAGTATTACCACAAGGATATACTATTAGTTGGATTGGTACAGCTTTTCAAGAGAAACAGATTTCAAGTAGTAGTGCACAAGCATTTATTTTTGGAATTGTTTTACTATTTTTAATTTTAGCAGCACAATATGGAAAATGGTTAATGCCTATTTCAGTTGTTTTAGCAGTGCCATTTGCCATTTTTGGAGCAATTTTAGCTACTCTTCTAAGAGGTTTAGAAAATGATATTTATTTTCAAGTGGGACTTCTAGTACTGGCTGGACTTGCTGCAAAGAATGCAATCTTGATTGTAGAATTTGCATTACAAAAACAAAAAGAGGGAATGAATTTAGTCGATTCAGCTCTTGAAGCTGCAAAAATAAGACTAAGACCAATCATAATGACATCATTGGCATTTACTTTAGGAGTTATTCCTTTAGCTATTAGTAGTGGAGCAGGAGCAGCAAGTAGGCACTCTATAGGAACAGGTGTAATTGGGGGGATGTTATCGGCAACATTTTTAGCAATTATATTTATACCACTTTTTTATATTTTAGTTTCTAAGTTAAGTAAAGCAAAAAAATAAAGATGTCTTCTTTAATTAATAAAAATAAAAAGAGAAAGTGCATAGCACTTTCTTGTAAAAAAATACTTTTAGAAGAAAGAATAAATAAACTAACAATTGCACAACTTGCAAAAGAAGCAAATATTGGAAAAGGTACTATTTACGAGTATTTTGAAAATAAAGAAGATATAGTCTTAGAATTAAATACTCTTTTATATGAAAATTATAGAGAGAATATTTATGAAAAAATAGAAAAAGAAAAAGATTATAGAGAAAAAATCAAACTCTTTTTAACCTTGATTTATGAAGATAAATTCAATTGTCATCGTAAAATATTTAAAAAATTTATAGGAATAACTTATTCTTCTGAAAACAACTCAATTATAGAATTTCAGAGAAATTGGTATAAAGAAAACTTTGAGTATTTAAAAGTTTTAATAAAAGAGTCAAGTGAGAATAAAAGATTAATTAATAATGATATAAATGTAGATGAATTAGTTGATTCAATAATAAATACAATGTTAGGTTTTTTTCTTTTATCTTTTTTTACAAAATCTATTAGTGAAACACAACATGATATAAAAAAATATATAAATAGTATATATAAAAAGTAATAGAGAAGTTGAGAGAGAAGTTCTCTCTCAATAAGAAGTTAACTATTCTGCTACAGCTACTTCTACAGGAGTTGATTCCCAAATACCATGTTTTGTACAGTATCCATGAGCAACTAAGTTTAATTTTTTACTAGTTGGAATAATAGTAAAAGTTGTAGTATTGTGTGCTTTTACATTTCCTAATGTTCCTGGAACATAACTAGCTTTTGCTAATTGAGTATCACCGTTAAATAGTGTAACTGATTCAATAAAGTGATCAAAATCATCTGGATGAGTATATTCATTACCCATTTTAACAGTTACTTCAAACGGCTCACCTGCTTTTGCATTATCGCTACAGTGGATAAATGGTGAGTGTCTATCAATTAAGTCTTTCTTAGCTTCTCTTTCAACAGTATCTATATCAACATATTTGTTAATCTTTGGCATATTTCAATCTCCTATAAATTTGTGTATTGCATTATACAGTATGTTTATTAAATTTTAAAGGATAAATTTTATCCTAAGCTTTAATTTAAGATAAATATCAGAAAATCAAGTCTATTTATGATAAAATCCGCGCTATGAACAAAGAAGATTATTTTATAAAACAATTTAAAAACAATCATAAAAATGTTATTGGTGATGATGGAGCAGTTATTGGTTCTCATGTCTATAGTATGGATGCTTTTTTTGAAAATATTCATTTTAAACGTGAATGGATGAGTCTAAAACAAATAGCAAGAAAAGCTATGATTGCAAATATATCTGATGCAATTGTTATGAATGCTATTCCAAAATATGCACTTTTAAGTGTTGCAATTCCAAAAAGTTTTTCAAATGAAGATTTAAAAGAGTTAGCAAAAGGGTTTAAAAGTGTTGCTAAAAAATTTGGAATCAAAATAATTGGAGGAGATACAATATCAAATAATAAACTTGATATTTCCATAACAATTATTTCAAAGACAAAAAAACCAATTTATAGAAAAGGTCTAAAAAAAGATGATTTACTTTGTTATAGTGGTGAGTTAGGAACTTGTAAGAAAGACTTAGACTCTTTATTAAATGGAAAGAAAGTATCTAAAAAATCAAAGTTCATAAAGCCAAAATTAAAGCCAAAATTCTTTTATGAAATTGCACCTTATATTAATTGCGCTCTTGATATATCAGATGGACTCTTTTTTGAGCTTGAAAGATTGTCTAAAATAAATAGTTTAGGTTTTAATTTTTTTGATAAAATTAGTAAAGAAGTAGGATGTTCAGGAGAAGAGTATGAAGTTTTATTCTCTTTTTCACAAAAAAACAAAGAGATAATCTCTAAGATTGCAACAAAACACGAAGTAAAACTAAACATCTTTGCAAAAGCAGTTGATGGAACATATAAATGTGATTGTCAAAATCATCATTTTAAATAAGGGAAAATATTGGAAGATAATACACAGTTAAATAAACATAATTTGCAATACTATTTAAATCACTCAAAAATAGATGTACTTTTTAAACAAAATAAAGATGATTTCGTAGTAACTGAAATTCCTTTATATGAATTTACAGGTGAGGGTGAGCATATAGTTGTAAAACTTAGAAAAAAAGATTTATCTACATGGGATGCATTACAAATTATTGCTGATAGTATTGGATGTAAGCTTAGAGATATAGGATATGCTGGTTTGAAAGATAAAAATGCAATGACAATCCAGCATATATCTATTCCAAAACAATTTGAAGAAAAGATAAATAGCTTCACCCATGAAAATATAAAATTTTTAGAAACTATAAATCACAACAATAAAATTAGGATTGGACATCTAAAAGGTAATAAGTTTTTTATTAGATTAAAAAGAGTTAGTTTAATGGATGCAAAAAAAATAGAACAGACCTTAGGAAAAATTGCAACATTTGGTATTCCAAATTATTTTGGTGTTCAAAGATTCGGTGCATATGGGGATAATCATGAAAAAGGTCAACAAATAGTTGAAGGAACTTTAAAAGAGAAAAGAAGAAATCTAAAACAGATGTTTTTAAATGCTTATCAAAGTTATCTTTTTAATTCATGGCTTTCAAAAAGAGTTGAGATATCAAAACTAATAGATGCCTTTGAGCCAAAAGAGATTTGCGATAAAGTTGGACTTCCACAAGATATTGTTAAGCAAATGAAAGCTCAAGCTCATCCCTTTAAGATGCTTCCTGGGGAACTTATGAGTCACTATCCTTTTGGAAAGATATTTATAGCAGAAGAACTTGAAGTTGAGAGTGATAAATTCTATAAAAAAGATAGAGTGCCAACTGGTTTATTACCAGGAAAAAGAGTTAAGATTAGTGAAGGTTTAGCTTTTGAGATAGAAAAAGAGTTTGATAAAAAAACTTTTGAAGATGGTGCTAGAAGATTTGCTTGGGTTTTTCCAGATGAAATTGAATCAAATTATAAAGAAGATAAAAATTGGTTTGAAGTTTCATTTACTTTACCAAAAGGTTCATATGCCACACAAGTTATCTCTGAAATAATCCATTAATAACATATTTTATTCTTATCTCTTTAAGCTTAGCTTTGATAAACTTTAAATAATAATAAAATAAAAGGCTTACTATGAATTATGAAGAGATAGTAGCAGAACTAGATCAAGTGACAAAAAGTTCTGAAAAGGTGGCTGTAAAAGTTTTTGAGAAACTAGAATCAGCTTTATCATTTACTAAAGACAAAGAGTCTTCTGATTTAATCCTTGAAGTCATGAATATGATTCAAGAAGAAGATATATTTAGACAAAAAATTGAGAGGGTTATTAATAGTATTTGCGAAGCTCAAGATATAGATGTAACACAATTTAACATAGCCCCAACTGCAAAGCACATTTCAGGTGATAACTACGACGAAATGTCACAAGAAGATATCGATAATATGTTTGCTGCTAATAATAAATAGAAAGTTTAAACTCTCTATTTATTTTTACAAACTACCTTTTTTACTTCATTTAATACATTAAATATTTTCATTGTTTCATCATCAGCTTCTTTAGCTTTTTGAGCTAAAGTACTATTTGATTCATTATTTGCATTTGCATCTATCAAGGCTTGCAGTTTTGAAGTTAAAACTTGACTTAAACTTTTTAAGTTCTCTATTAAGTCATCAGCTTGACCTGGGTATTTACCTTCAAAATCATTTATAAAAGTAGTTAATGATTTTGAGTTAGAAGTAGCCCATTTCTCTTTAGTTCCTAATTTAGCAAAGATATCATCTTTTTGTTCAAGGATATGTACTTTTACTTTAGCAGTATTATAAACTAAATCCACATCAGCAACTTGTTCTCTTGAATCTTGAAGGAAACTAGCATTTGAAGCAGCTGTTACAAGTGAGTTTGACATTTCAGCAATTACTGTTGACATTTTAGAAATATCTTCCGCTACACTTGCATTTTGTTGTGTTGCTTGGTCTAAAGTAGTAATTGCATCATTTATTTGAGTGATTCCACCCTCTTGTTCTTTTGAAGCAGTTGAAACACTTTCAATCATCTCTATTGTATTTGAGATATTTTGATTTAGTTCGTTATATCCTTCAATCATTTTTGCTGATACTTCTTTACCACTTCTAGCTTTTGCAGTTGCTGTTTCAACTATACCTTTAATCTCTTTTGCAGCTTCAGCACTTCTTGAAGCTAGATTTCTTACTTCTTGTGCAACAACAGCAAATCCTTTTCCAGCTTCACCAGCAGTTGCAGCTTCAACAGCAGCATTAAGAGAAAGAATATTTGTTTGGAAAGCTATTTGATCAATTACTTCAATGGCCTCATTGATTGAACTAACTTGTTTATTGATATCTTCCATTGAATCAGCAGTTTGACTTGCAAGATTTTGACCACTTTTTGCAGAGGCAGTAACATTGTGTGCAAGCTGAGTCATTTTAACTGTAGCTTCTGTTGTTCCTTTGATATTACCTGTTATTTGTTCTAAAGCAGCTGCTGTCTCTTCTAAAGAGGCAGCTTGTTTATTTGAAGATAAAGATAACTCATTTGCTGCAGATGATAGTGTTTGAGTATTTTGTTTTAATGAATCACCCGTATTCATAATCATTGCTAAGATTTCAGAAGTATTATTACCCACTAGTTTTATACTAGCCGTAAGTGAACCTAAATCACCATATATACCCTTATCATCAATAACAAAATCAAATTTTGATTCAGAATAGTGTTCTAATGATTGATTGATTCTTTCTAAAGTATCTCTTGTATGAGAAATCATTGTATTAAGTTTAGTTTTTAAGTTCTCAACATGAGGATTTGAAGCTTGCGCTTTTACATCATATACAAAGAAACCATTTCCAGTTTTTTCTAATACATCATTTGCCTCTTCAATAACTTTTTCATCTTGTACTAAACCAGCTTTTACTTTGTCCATATAAGCATTAAACAGTTCAGCAACTTCTGCAATTTCATCTTTTGATTGAACAGTTAATCTTATATTTGTATCATTTGATTCAATCAAGTTTGTAAAACCTGCTTTTAATGAATTAATTGGTTTTGTAGCACCTCTTACTATAAAGAAGATAATTGCCATAGTTAAAAGACCTAATATAAGTGATGTAGTTGAAATACTAACAACTAAATCAACTAATCTTTCATCTGATTCTTTTAACGAGAAAGTTAAATCCATAACACCAATAACATCACCAACTTGCTGATTAGCATGACACATCAAACAGTCTTGCTCTGCAATCATTGGTTTTATCATTCTAATTTGATGACTTCCATTTTCATTTATTTCAAGAATCTGAGGAGCTTTTGTTTCAAAAGATTTTAAAATGTCTGAGTCTTCTGTAAATTTTGACTCTGGTGAGTACATTTCAATTAAGGGCTTACTTTTTGCAACTATTAGGTTTTTTACACCTTTTATGTTTTGAGCATCTTCTTCTGCTTTTTGAATAGTTGCGACATCTCCTGTTGACATTGCATTTCTAAGACTTTGGAACATTGCAGTATTAAGCATTTCCAAATTCTCTTTTGTTATTGCAATTGAATCACTTTTTACTTTTGTAGTACTAAAATAAACTACGGATACACTACTAATTGTCATTAAAATCACTAGTGCAAACATAATTTTATTATTAATCTTTTTAGTTATAAAATCAAACATAAACTAACCTTAATCTTTAAGTTAGGATATTATATAATTAAAACTATTTATAAACGATAAAAAAACAGAAAGAATTTAAAAAATAATGATAGTTGGCATAAAAGGTAAAATTGAGAAAAAAGAACCAACCTTACTACATATAGATGTAAACGGATTAGTTTATGAAGTATTCGTATCGGTTAACTGTAGTTCTAAAATCACAGAAAATAATATTTCACTCTTTACTACATATATAATAAGAGAAGATTCACAAGCTTTATATGGTTTTTTAGATATAAATGAAAAAAAACTATTTGATACGGTTATAAAAATAAATGGTGTAGGTCCTAAAGTTGCCTTAGCAATTTGTTCTACCTTTACTCCTAGTTCTTTTTCTCAAATAGTAAGTTCAAATGATATCTCTATGCTAAAAAGAGTTCCTGGTATTGGTCCAAAAGGGGCAAGTAGGATTTTAGTAGAGTTATCTGGCTTTGTTATTGATGGAAATGGGGAAGAGGATTCTGTAGGTACAAATATGATGGAGGCTTCTATGGCCTTAGAGTCTTTAGGGTTTAAAAAAGATATTATAACTAAGGCATTAAATAGTTGTAGTGCTACAAATACAAGTGATTTGGTAAAAGAAGCACTTAAAAAATTACAAAAATAGATTAAAAGGTTAATAAAGTATGAAGATTGCTATAGTTTTTGGTGGAAGTAGTTATGAACATGAGATTTCAATAGTATCAGCTATTGCGATGAAAGATGTTATTAAAAGTGAAGTAGAATATATATTTTTAGATGAAAATAGAGATTTTTATCATATCCCAACAAAAACAATTAAGTCAAAACTTTTTAGCAGTGGTGAATATAAAAAGTGCGATAAGCTTACTATTAAAAAAGGTACTTTTTCAAAAAAAGCTATGTTTGGTGAAAAAAATGTAGAGTTTGACGTTGTATTAAACTTAATCCATGGTGGAGATGGTGAAGATGGAACTATTGCTTCACTTTTTGAGTTTTTTGATATTAGATATATAGGTCCTAGAGTTGGAGCTTGTAGTGTGAGTTTTAATAAGTTTTTAACAAAAGGTTATGCTTCATCTTTAGGTATTAAAACAATAGATTATAAATACTTTACAAAGTTTGATAAAGTAAGTGTAGATAACTATCCAGTTATTGTAAAACCAGTTACTTTAGGTAGCTCTATTGGAGTTAGTATTGTAAAATCTAAAGAAGAGTTAAACTATGCACTTGATGTTGCCTTTGAGTTTGATAATGCAGTTTTAATAGAGACATTTATTCCAAATATAAAAGAGTACAATTTAGCAGGTTGTAAAATAAATAATGAGATAAAATACTCAATAGTTGAAGAGCCACAAAAAGTTGACTTCTTAGATTTTGATAAAAAGTATTTAGATTTTGCAAGGACGCAAAGAGTTAGTATTGCTGATATAAGTGATGAGTTAAAAGAAAAGTTGAAAAAAAGTTTTGAAACTATTTATAATACTACTTTTGATGATTCAATGATTAGATGTGATTTTTTTGTGATAGATGATGAAGTATATCTAAATGAAATCAACCCAATCCCAGGGTCTATGGCAAACTATTTGTTTGAAGATTTTGATTCAACTTTAAATGAACTTGCTAAATCGCTAAGATTAAGAGATAAAATCAAAATTTCATATGATTATGTAAATAAAATCCAATCGGCAAAAGGTAAATAAGCCTTGGCTTTAAAATCAATCCAATATGATAATAAAAACTTTGATATCTCATATGAAATAGTAAACCAAGGTTTAAAAAAAGATATTATTATTCTTCATGGTTGGGGTTCAAATAAAGATATCATGAGTAAAAACTTTAAAAACTATTTGCCAAGCTTTAGACATATCTATATTGACCTGCCAGGTTTTGGTAAGAGTATAAATGAGTATGTCTTAAGTACAAATGATTATGTAACTATCATGGAGATATTTTTAAAAGAAATTCATGCTTCAAAAGATACAATTATGGGACACTCATATGGTGGGAAAGTTGCTACAAAATTAAATCCTAAAAACCTTATACTTTTAAGCAGTGCTGGAATAGTTGAAGAAAAATCTGCTAAAGTTAAAAGTAAAATTAAGATGGCAAAGTTATTTAAATTTTTGGGTTTAGGTGCTATTACAAAGATTTTTAGAAGTAAAGATGTGGATAATATGAGTCAAAATATGTATGAGACTTTTAAAAATGTACTAAATGAAGATTTTACAGATGAGTTTAAAAATTATGAGGGAAAAGCATATATATTTTGGGCTGAAAGTGATACTGCGACCTCTTTAGAATCTGGTAAAAAAATAGCCTCACTTATAAAAAATAGTGAGTTTAAATCATATGAAGGGACACACTTCTTTTTTGTAGAAAATGCAAAAGATATAAGTGAAAGAATAGAAAATGGAATACTTTAATATATTTACACACATAGTTTTAGTTATGTCTTTAGGTTGGTATTTGATTACCAATTTACAATGGTACAGCTATAAAATAGAAAGAGTTATCTTTAAACACCACAAACTAAACTGGCACATTATCTATTTTGTGATGCCTTTTGTTATGTATTATTTTTTACCTTCATTATATTTTTTAATATATTTTTATGCTTTATATTTGCCTATTTTGATTTTATGGAATATGAAACTTGATAAGCCTTTGGTATTAACTTCAAGGGTTCAAAGATTTTTGGCCATACTTCTGTTTGTAACATTTTCTATAAGTCTTTTATGTTTTGTAAGTGAGAATTGTAAAACTTCAGGCTTATTTATACCTCTATTTATAGCTTATATGGTCTCATTTTCACTAGAGAGAATATTTTTTATATCTTTTAAGCATAGAGCAAAAAAGAGACTTCAATCAATTCCAGACTTAAAAATCATTGCAATTACTGCCTCATATGGAAAAACATCCATAAAAAACTATTTGTATCAAATTTTAAAAACAAAGTTTCATGCATATAAAACACCAAGAAGTGTAAACACACTAGCTGGACTTGTACTTGATGTAAACAGAGACCTACCTGATAATGCAGATATATACATAGCAGAAGCAGGTGCTAGGATGCCAGGGGATATTGAAGAGATATCTAACTTTTTAAAACAAGATTATGCCATCTTAGGACAAGTAGGTGAGCAACATATAGAGTATTTCAAAACCTTAGATAATATAATTCATACTAAAATGGAAATCCTAAAATCACCAAAGATGATAAAAGCATTTGTGCATGAGTCTGTGCCTATTTTAGATTATAAAAAGGTAGTAAAATTTCCAAATAACCTAAACATAACCATGAGTAACCTAGATGGTATCTGGTTTGATATAGAAATCGATGGAAAACAAGAACATTTTCATGCGCCAATACTTGGTAGTTTCAACGCTGTAAATCTAACAGCTTGTATTCTTATGGCAAAAGAGTTAGGTATGAGTATAGACCAAATCAAAATAGCCTTAGATAAAATCAAGCCAGTAGAACATAGACTTCAAAAAATAGAAGCTGGTGGAAAAATCATCATTGATGATAGTTTTAATGGAAACTTTGAGGGTATGTTAGAGGCTGTAAATCTTTGTAGTGAATACAAAGGAAGAAAAGTGATCATAACCCCTGGACTTGTTGAATCAACAGATGAGACAAATATCCTTTTAGCAAAAGAGATAGATAAACACTTTGATTTTGTTATTTTAACTGGTTCATTAAATACTCACCTTTTTAGTGATAACATAGATAAAGAAAAACAATTTATCTTAAAAGATAAATCAAAGATGGAAGAGACTTTAGCAGAACAAACTAGAGCAGGGGATTTAATCCTTTTTGCAAATGACGCACCTAATTTTATTTAAGCTTTTGGCTTTAATAAAATGAAAAATGAAAAGTGAAAAGTGAAAAATGAAAAATATTTTGAAAGATAAATCTTATCAATTTGCTATTCGCATAGTCAAATTAACTAAATATTTGCAAGAAGAGAAAAAAGAATCCATTTTGTCAAAACAAATTCTTAGAAGTGGTACTGCTATTGGTGCTTTAATTTCTGAATCTGAATTTGCACAATCAAAACCTGATTTTATATCAAAATTACACATTGCTTTGAAAGAAGCAAATGAGACTAATTATTGGATAGATTTGTTAAGGGACAGTGAATATATAAATGATAAAATGTATGGTAGTATTCAGCCTGAAATAAAAGAACTTATTAGTATTCTTGTAAGTAGTATAAAAACTTCAAAGGAAAACAATGCAAAATAATTTTTCACTTTTCACTTTTCATTTTTCACTTATTTTCCAAAGGAAAATATAATGGAAAGAATATATGCACCTTGGCGATTTGAGTATGTAACAGAAGATAAAATCGAAGGTTGCGTATTTTGTCATATATACAATAATTCAAATGATGACGAAAAGCTAGGTGTAGTTTTTAGAGATAAAAACTGCTACGTTGTCATGAACAAATACCCATACACTCCAGGTCACATGATGGTAATACCAAATATTCATACAGATAATATAGAAGAGTTAGATGATGAAGTTTGGATTGATATGTCTTTGCGAGTAAAACAAGCTACAAGGATGCTTAAAGAAGTACTTAATGCAGAAGGCATAAATATAGGGATGAATCTTAGCAAAGCAGCAGGAGCTGGAATTGCAGAGCATGTTCATTATCATCTTGTTCCTAGATGGGGAGGGGATACTAATTTTATCACTTCTATTGGGAATACTAGAGTTTATCCTGTGGATTTTCATAAGTTGTATAAAAAGCTTTGTGAGAATCAAGGTAAGTATTTTTCTTAATATTTAAATTTAAAATAAATAATCTAAATTGTTTTTTATAAATATGTATATTATTTATTGGAATTAATTAATTACTTTTTTGATAATATCAATAAACTAATTTAGGAAAAATCATGCCAATTTATCCAAACCTTTTGGAATCCCTTTATCACATTGATGGAAAGTTAAAAAATCATATTGTTTTAGAATATGTTAGTACATATATTAAAAATGAGATATTAATTGAAAATTTTTCAAATACAATTAACTCTTTAATTAATAAGGCTAAAAAAGGTGATATTGATACAGACCTTGCTAATGAGCTGTATAGTAAACTAAATAAATTAAAAAGTATGTTGTCATCAAATACAAATATATCTGCTTATAAAATTGATATAGTAGATATTATGAATGACTTTATTACTAAATACACTGATACCCAAACTATTAACATATCGGAAGATGAATTTTCTAAAAGATATGATAAATTAATTTCACTATTAAATGAGACTTCTGAAGAATCAAATCTGACTTTACAAACAAAGGCTAAGAATAAGCCTTTTAAGGTTTATAAAAGTAAAAATAATGCAATTATTTTTATTGGTGGTGAAGAAAAAACTGATATGTCAGTATCAAAAGAAAAATTTATTAATATTGCATTTCATGATATGCTACCACAATATGGCTCATACGAGCCAATTATTATTGAAAAGATAATCGATAATACAATTTTTAATGAACTAGATGTTAATGATTTAATCAATAATTTTAAAAATAGTTCAACTGAAGGAGAAAGACTAAGAAAATTAGAAGATGATAAGTTAAAGTTAACAGGAAAAATTACAGAGCTAGAAGAGAAATTAGATTCTAATAAAGAATTATTTGATAGTGTTAAAAATTTATATGAGAATGCTTCATCATTAGAAGAAGATTACAAAAATGCAAAAGATACAGTTTTGAGTGAATTAAGAGTTCATGCATCAACAGAATTTTGGGAAGACCAAATTAATTTTTATTCAAAAAGGTATATAATATATTTATCCATTGCAATAATTGCTTCTCTTATACTAGTATTTAGTATTTTAGAAATTGATACAGGTTTTGCATTAGAAGCAAAAGCAGAAATAATTAAGACAATTGAAGTGTCAAATCCAAACGTTCAAAAAGATAGCGAAACATTGAGTAATAGTTTATTCAATATAGATTTAATTAAGTATGCCTTTATGCTTTTACTAATTTCATTAACAATTTGGATTATTAGAATAGTGATGAAAATTGCTCTTAGTAGTTATCATTTATCTATTGATGCAAAAGAAAGAGTTACAATGATAAATACTTATTTGGCATTAATGAAAGAAGGAAATACCTTAGAAGAAAATGATAAAAAAATCATGATAGAAAGTATTTTTAGACAAACAAATCATGGAATTATAAAAGATGAAAATAGTGTAACTGTTACAGATATAATTTCATCATTTAAGAAATAAAGACTGATTCTTATTTTATTCTTGAACACCTAAAGGTCTCCGCTTTCTCTTACTTTGTGTGGACAAAGTAAGCAAAACCACCAACGGCTGCGAAGCCCTTTGGGTTTCTTCTCTTATTGTTTTCTCTTTTCTGTCTTGCAAAACTCACATAAAAATATGCTATTAGCATATTTGTTCTGTTCAAACAGTTGCAAGCCTTTTCCGAAAAGATAAAACAAACGCTCAGCTTCTGTAGATGTTGGAGATAAAAGGTGGGATAAGGACATTTGCATTTTTGATTTGTCTAGTCTTTTATCTTTTTCTTGTTCTACTTTACAAATGATAGTTTGAACTTTCATTCTTCCCAGACTTTGATGAAGCCGGAAGTTAGATGTTTATTTTCGGTTATGCCCGAAACTGTTTGAGCGTTAAGAAGAGTGCTAAATGCACTCTTTAGTGAGTTTTGCAGGGCAGGAAATAAATATTTAACTGGAAGGGAGCTTTGCCTTCATCAACTCGTCTGGTTGCTTTTTGTCTTACTTTTTACAACTAAAAAGTGAGAAAGCGAAGAACTTGTTCTTCAAGAGAAAAAATCTTACAATTTCATTCAAATATAACTTTACAATGTTATACTAAAACTATAAAACTCAAAAGGGATTGATATGATAATTAGAAAACAAGTAAATGAAAGAATGAGTAGAATCGTTGAGCACAATGGAGTTATTTATTTAGCTGGTATAGTATCTGATGATAAAGATCTAGATATCAAAGGTCAGGCTCAAAGAGTGTTGGCTATGGCTGAAGAGAGACTTGCTGAAGCTGGTAGTGATAAAGATAACATTTTACGTGCTGAGATATTTGTAAAAGATATAGCTCGTGATTTTGCTGATTTTAATGAAGTTTGGGATTCTTGGGTATCTAAAGAAAATCCTCCCGCTCGTGCTTGTGTAGAAGCAACTATGGCAAGTACTAATACACTTGTTGAGATAATATTCATTGCAGCAAAAGTTTAAACAAATATATTACATCTTTTTCTTACTTTAAGTATAATATTTGCATAGTATTATGCCAAGATAAATATTGGAGAACTAATTATGAAACGAGACACTATTATTATAGGAGCTGGAGTTGTTGGCCTTATGTGTGCTTACTCTTTGCATAAAGCAGGGCGTAAAGTAACTATTATAGATGAAGGCGATATCACAAATAGTACATCATTTGGAAATGCTGGATTATTATCTGCTTTTGATAAGGGCTCTTTGAGTTACCCAGGTGTTATTACAAACACAATGAAGCAGATGATAAAAGGTGAGTCTCCTGTAAAAGTTCATCCAAAACTTGATCCAAAACTTTTTAAATGGCTTTTTAAATTTGCCACAAGTGCAAATGAGACTAGATTTAAAAGAACTATTATGTTGTTTGAAAAGTATGGGGAAGAGACTCTAGGGCTTTATGAAAAAATGCAAAAGAAAGAAAACCTTGATTTTGATTATCATCGTACTGGTATGCTCTCTGTTTTCACTGAAGATGCAACTTATGAAAAGAAGCTAAAAGAGTGCGAATCAAAAGAAGCTAAAAACTATAAAATATTATCAAAAGAAGAGACAAAAGAGTATCTACCTTGTGGAAATGAGAAGATAAAAGGCTCAATCTTATTTAATAGAAATGCACACTTTGACCCTCAAAAAGTTATGCTTCAAACAAAAGAGTTTTTACAAAAAGAGGGTGTTGAGTTTATACTAAATGAAAAAATCACAGATATAAAATTTGAAAACAAAAAAGTCAAATCAGTAAGTTCTGCTACTAATACCTACAAGGCAGAAAACTTTATACTCTCTACAGGGTATCAAACACTTTTGGCTGATATTAGAAAGAAAAGTTTGATGATGACTCCGGCAAAGGGTTATAGTATAACTTTTTCTATGCCTAATGAGCTCAAACCAAAAACATCAACACTATTTAGCGATTTGTTTATCGTTATGACCCCTAGACGCCATAGCGTAAGACTTACTTCAAAGTTAGAGTTAGGTTCAACTGATACAAATATAGTAAAAGCACAAATTGAAAGTATTAAATCAAACTTTGAAAAATACACAGTTCCTTTTGAGATGAAAGAGATAAAAGAGTGGACAGGATTTAGACCACTCACTCCAAATGACATGCCACTTCTTGGACGAGATGAAGAGTATAAAAACTTGGTATACGCTATGGGGCTTGGATGGCTTGGTATGACTTTTGCTCCAAGTGTAGGAAAAATAGTAAAAAAGATGATTACAAAAGATTTAGACAACAAAGACAGTGATGATATTTTATTATTTTCTGGTTTATACCAATAATAAAGATTTTTCATGTCATGTAAAATAGCAAAGCTTGGTGAAGATGTACTAAGATTAAAAGCAAAAAAAGTAAAAGATATACATAGTGATGAAATACAAACTATCATAAAAGAGATGTTATCTTGTGTAAAGAAAAGTAATGGAGTTGGCTTAGCTGCTCCTCAAGTTTTCCACTCTTATGAGATACTTATAATCTCTTCCCATCCAAATGAAAGATATCCCCATGCACCATATATGGAAGATGAAATTATCATTAATCCCACAATAATAGAAAAGTCAAAAGAAAAAGAAAAAGGCTGGGAAGGGTGTTTAAGTATCCCAGGTATAAGAGCCCAAGTTCCAAGACATACAAAAATCAAAGTTAAATATACAAACATAAACAATGAAGAAAAAACAGAAATATTTGAAGGATTTATCGCAAGGGTTTTTCAGCATGAATATGACCACCTAAAAGGTCTTGTTTATCTTGATAGGGTAGAAGATATGAAAGATATTATTACAGAAGAGATATATTTTAAAAAGATAGATTAACTCTAATTCAAATCTCTTTTTTTTATCTCATCTTCTAAGTCGTCAAATTTAAATCGAGTATTCATCTGCTTTAGGCAATCTTTGTGAATAAGAATTTGTTGTTCATCAAAGGAGTCTGCATTGTCTTTTAGTTTATCATACATATCTTCTAGTTCATTGTCATTGAACTCATCAGTTGATCCCTCATAATTAATCTCTTCAATCTCTTTTATATCATCAGGCATTTTAAAATCACTATAATAAAGCATATCTTTATTTACGCCCCAATATCTAAGTCCTAGCTTATTATAAAATTTTATTGAATTATTTACACTATGAAGTTTACATCTTTCTATATTTTTAGGTTTTACAGAAGAAAAAAGATATTTTAAAAGTTTATATGCATAGCCATTTCGTCTATATTTAAATGGAGTTAGGATATTGTTTATTGTTAAGTATTTGTTATCTTTAGAAATATTATAAAATAAATAAGTAACATGGCGTTTATTGACAACAAGAGCCAAGGGAGGAAATTTTTCCCAGCTGTAGTAGTTGTCCCATAAGTCAAGTGCTCTTTTTAGAAATTTTAGATTTTCAAAATGGCTTAGTTTTTGTACGGATTCAAGGTATTCTTCTCTAGTTAGTTTTACTACTTCCAAAACTACTCTTTGCTTTCTTCTAGCAAATCCATAATTTTTTCATAAACTTCTGCAGCTTCCACATCACTAATTTGGTTTGTATTAATTGCTTCTACGATATTTTGAAGTTCTACCATAAATGATTCCATCTCTTTAATTGCATCCATATCATCATCTGTTGCTTCGTTATTTTCTATAAGTTTTAATAAATCTTCTAGGTATAATTCAACCTCAGGTAGCATAGTTACTTCAACAATTTCTTTTAATTCGTCTTTTATATTTGGCATTTTTTCTCTTTAAAATAAATTTTTGTATGGTTAAAATACAAATGCAATATCTGCAATAGAAATATTATACATTAAAACCTTTGTATTGTCAGAATCAATAACACTATATTTTATAGTGATATCATCTGGATTTTCAATTTCACTATATTTTTCTACAAAATTTCTATACTTATCTTTGTCTATAACTGAATATATGAAAAAAACTTTTTCTTTAAACTTCTCATTATTAATGTATAGGTCAAATATTTCACTTTGAGTATCTTTATCATATTTTTCAGTAAAGTTACTTTTATATAAATTTTCTACAAACTCACTTTTTGTAAAATCTTTTGAATTATAAGTATAATAATCATCAGTTAATATCTCTTCTAATTCATCAGAAATCTCAAATAAATTAAATCTTGCATAACCATTATCTTCTTCTATTAGGTATTTTTTCTCAATCATAAATCTCCTTTTATATGAGACACTTTATAAAAATAGGACTTTAAGAAAAATAAAATAAAATTTTTGAAGAAAACTTCCATTTAACTTAATAATATGTCAAAAAAAGGATAGTTATCCTTTTTAAAAGGAAATAAAAATAGTAATTAATGAGATGAAGACCCATATATGTTGACATTTTATATAAAAAAAGTTATAATCCGCGTCCATGAAAAATGGTTAGAGTGTGTTTATCGCACATTTAACGAGTTCTTTAAAGGAAAAAAATGGAAAAAATAAGATTAAAGCTTAAAGCTTACGATCACAGAGTTTTAGACAGAAGTGTTGCTTCAATTGTTGAAGCTGTTAAGAGAACTGGTGCTGAGTTGAGAGGTCCTATACCTTTACCAACTAAAATCAGAAGATATACAGTAATCAAAGGTCCTCACGTAAATAAAGATTCAAGAGAACAATTCGAAATCAGAGTTCATTCAAGAATGATTGATATCGTATCTGCAACTCCTGATACAGTAGATTCATTAATGAAACTTGACTTAGCTCCTGAAGTTGATGTTGAAGTTAGATCTATGGGTCAAGAATAAGAAAGGGTAACAAATGGAATTTATCGTAGAAAAAATTGGTATGAGTAGAACTATTTCAGTTCCTGCTGTTCCTGTTACACTTTTAAAAGTTCTTGATACTAAAGTATGTGAAGTAACTGATGGTGTAGCAATTGTATCATATAGTAGTGGTAAGAAATTTAACAAGACTATTGAAGGGCAACAAAAAAAATACAACTTATCTAAAGAGTTCAATAGATTTGCAACTATGGAAGTAGCAAATACTGAAGCTGGAGATTTAGATGTATCTGTATTAGCAGACGCTAAAGTTTTAAAATCAACTTTTAAAACAAAAGGTAGAGGTTTTGCCGGTGCTGTTAAAAGATGGAACTTTGCTGGTGGTAGAGCATCACATGGTCACAGAATGGGTAGAAGAACAGGTTCTATCGGTAATGCTGAATGGCCAGGTAGAGTTATGCGAGGTAAGAAAATGCCAGGGCATTACGGAAATACAAATGTAAGTGTTAAAAATGAGATTTTCTCTTTTGATGCTGAGACTGGTATTTTAGCTGTTAAAGGTTCAGTATCTGGATCAAATGGTGGATTAGGAAAAGTAAGGATTGCTAAATGAGTAAAGCAGTATTAGTAAAAACAAGTGAATTACCAGAAACATTTCAAAATGTTAATTCGCACAACTTGTACTTATATGTTAAATCATACCTAGCAGCTCAAAGAGCAAATACAGCTAGAGTAAAAAACAGAACTGAAGTTAGAGGTGGTGGTAAAAAACCTAAAGCTCAAAAAGGTTCTGGTGGTGCTAGATGGGGTTCTAAGAGATCTCCGTTATTTGTTGGAGGTGGACAAGTATTTGGACCATCTGCTAGAAATTACAATCAAAAAATTAATAAAAAGCAAAAAGTATTAGCATTAAGATATGCAATTAATACTCATGCTGAAAAAGATTCTTTATTTGTAGTTGATTCTGTTAAATTAGAATCAGGTAAAACTAAAGATGCAGTTGCAGTAATAAATGGATTAAAACAAAGAGATACTTTAATCATCGTTGATACAATTGATGAAAAAACATACTTAGCGTTCAGAAACATTAAAAACTGTTATATGATTGAAAAACAAGAAGTAAATGCTTATATTGCAGCTGCTTATCACTCAATCTTAGTTGAGAAGTCAGTTCTTGAAGCATTAAAAGAGGCATAAGATGGCAGATATTACAGATATAAAAGCAATATTATACACAGAAAAAACTATTGAGTTACAAGAGAACGGTGTAATTGTTGTTCAAACTAGTCCTAGAATGACTAAAAGCGGATTAAAAGATGTTTTCAAAGAGTATTTTGGAGTTACACCTTCAAAAGTTAATTCTTTAAAACAAAGTGGTAAAGTTAAAAGATTTAGAGGAAAAATTGGTAAAAGAGCTGATTTCAAAAAATTCTATGTAACATTACCTGAGGGCGCTGAAATAGCGAACCTTTCAGCATAAGGAGATAGTATGGCAATTAAAAAATTTAGACCAATAACTCCTGCTAGAAGATTTATGTCAGTTATGGATACTTCTGATATTACTTCAAAACCAACAGTTAGATCTTTACTTAAAAGAGTAAAAGCTACAGCTGGTAGAAATAGTAATGGTAGAATCACTTCAAGACACAGAGAAGCAGGTGCTAAAAAACTTTACAGAATTATTGATTTTAAAAGAGATAAATTTGGAGTAGAGGGTACTGTTTCAACAATTGAGTACGACCCATATAGAAACTGTAGAATCTGTTTAGTAACATATTCAGATGGTGATAAAAGATATATTTTACAACCAAGTGGTTTAAAAGTTGGAGATAAAATCTCTGCTGCTGAATCTGGTTTAGATATTCTTCCTGGAAATGCAATGAGACTTATCAACATCCCAGTTGGTACAATGGTTCATAATATTGAAATGAAACCAGGTAAAGGTGGACAAATTGCAAGATCTGCTGGTGGATATGCTCAATTAATGGGTAGAGAAGACAAATATGTAATTATGAGACTTCCTTCAGGTGAAATGAGAAAAATTCTTGCTGTATGTATGGCAACAATTGGTATCGTTGGAAATGAAGATTTCTCTAACATGGTTGTTGGTAAAGCGGGTAGAAGTAGACACCTTGGTATTAGACCTCAAACTAGAGGTTCTGCAATGAACCCTATTGATCACCCACACGGTGGTGGTGAAGGTAAAACTAACTCAGGTAGACATCCAGTTACTCCATGGGGTATGCCAACTAAAGGTTATAAAACTAGAAAGAAAAAAGCTAGTGATAAATTAATCATTTCAAGAAAAAAGAAGTAAGGGTTTAAGATGTCAAGATCAGTAAAAAAAGGTCCATTTATAGACGCGCACTTAATGAAAAAAGTTATCAAAGCTGTTGAAACTAATGATAAAAAACCAATTAAGACTTGGTCAAGAAGATCAACAGTATTACCTGATATGATTGGGTTATCTTTTAATGTGCACAATGGAAGAAACTTTGTACCTGTAAATATTACAGAGAACCACGTAGGTTATAAATTAGGTGAATTTGCACCAACTAGAACTTTTAAGGGTCATAAAGGCTCTGTTCAGAAGAAGGTAGGATAAGATGGGTAAAGCTATATTAAGATTTATTAGAGTTTCTCCAATCAAAGCAAGACTTATTGCTAGAGAAGTTCAAGGTATGAATGCAGAGTATGCTATAGCATCTTTAGAATTTACACCTAACAAAGCTGCTGGATTAATTTCAAAAGTTATCGCTTCTGCAGTTGCAAATTCTGGTTTAGAAGCAGAAGATGCAATTATTACATCTGCAAGAGTTGACAAAGGTCCAGTACTTAAAAGATTTACTCCAAGAGCAAGAGGTTCTGCTTCTCCAAAGCATAAGCCAACTGCACATATTTTTATTGAAGTAGAAGCTGCACCTAAAGGAGATAAGTAATGGGTCAAAAAGTTAATCCAATTGGTTTAAGATTAGGTATCAACAGAAACTGGGAATCAAGATGGTTTCCAAAATTTTCAAGTATGCCTTCTAATATTGCAGAAGATAGCAAAATTAGAAAATTCGTTAAAAAAGAGCTTTACTATGCAGGAATTGCTCAAACTTTAATTGAAAGAACAGCTAAAAAAGTAAGAGTAACAATCGTTGCTGCTAGACCTGGTATCATTATTGGTAAAAAAGGTGCAGACGTTGAGAAATTAAAAAATTCTTTAACTAAATTAGTTGGTAAAGATATCGCTGTTAACATTAAAGAAGAGAGAAAGCCTCAACTTTCTGGACAGTTAGCTGCTGAAAATGTTGCTCAACAATTAGAAAGAAGAGTTGCATTTAGAAGAGCTATGAAAAGAGTTATGCAAAATGCTATTAAAGGTGGAGCAAAAGGAATTAAAGTTTCTGTTTCTGGTAGACTTGGTGGAGCTGAAATGGCTAGAACTGAGTGGTACTTAGAGGGAAGAGTTCCTTTACATACTTTAAGAGCTAGAATCGATTATGGTTTTGCTGAAGCACATACTACATATGGTTGTGTTGGTGTAAAAGTTTGGATATTCAAAGGTGAAGTACTTGCAAAAGGTATTCCAGTTGAAAGAGAAGAAACTTCTAAACCAAAAAGAAGACCAACAAAGAAAAGAGGTAAATAATTATGTTAATGCCTAAAAGAACAAAATACAGAAAAGTAATGAAGGGTCGAAATAGAGGTAAATCTATGAGAGCCAATACTTTAGCATATGGTGATATTGGTATCAAAGCTTTAGAACATGGAAGAATTGATTCTAGACAAATTGAAGCTGCCAGAATTGCTATGACAAGAGCTATCAAAAGACAAGGTAAAGTATGGATTTGTGTATTTCCTGCTAAACCACTTACTGCTAAACCATTAGAAACAAGAATGGGTAAAGGTAAAGGTCCAGTAGATAAATGGGTAATGAACATTAAGCCAGGTAGAGTATGTTTCGAAATGGCTGGTGTAAGTGAAGATGTTGCTAGAAAAGCATTAACTTTAGCAATTCACAAATTACCATTCAAATGTAAAATTGTAACTAAAGAGAGTGAAAATGACTTATTCTGATATCCAAGATAAAAGCTTACAAGAGCTAAACGAGTTATTAAAAGAGAAAAAGGTGCTTCTTTTTGAATTAAAAGCTAAGCTAAAAACTATGCAGTTGACTAATACATCTGAATTAAATGTTGCGAAAAAAGATATCGCAAAAATTCAAACAGCTATTACTGCAGTAAAAGCTAAGTAAGGATCTGTAGTATGAGTACGCATAAAAGAGAGATTCAAGGTGTAGTGGTAAAAAAATCTGGAGATAAAACTGCTTCTGTAGTAGTTACAAGATACGTTTTACATCCAAAATATCACAAGACTGTAAAAAGATTTAAAAAATATTTAGTTCATGATGAAAAAAATGAATTAGCTGAAGGTGACACTGTAATTGCTATTGAGTGTAGACCTTTATCTAAAACTAAATCTTTTAGATTAAAGACAATTGTAGCTACAGGAGTTAAATAATGATTCAAAGTTTTACTAGATTAAATGTAGCAGACAACACAGGTGCAAAAGAGATCATGTGTATCAAAGTTTTAGGTGGTTCTAAAAGAAGATACGCAACAGTTGGTGACGTTATTGTTGCTTCTGTTAAAAAAGCTATTCCTACTGGAAAAGTTAAAAAAGGTCAAGTTGTTAAAGCTGTTGTTGTTAGAACTCACAAAGAAGTTCAAAGAGAAAATGGTTCATTAATCAGATTTGACGATAATGCAGCAGTTATCCTTGATACTAAAAAAGAACCAATTGGAACAAGAATTTTTGGACCAGTTGCTAGAGAAGTTAGATATTCAGGTTTCATGAAAATCGTTTCACTTGCACCGGAGGTATTATAATATGGCAGTTAAATTAAAAATCAAAAAAGGTGATACAGTTAAAATCATCGCAGGTGACGATAAAGGTAAAACTGGTGAAGTTTTAAGAGTTATCCCATCTAAGTTACAAGTTATCGTAAAAGATTGTAAAGTAGCTAAAAAAACTGTTAAGCCTGATCAAGATAAAAACCCTAATGGTGGTTTTGTAAACAAAGAGATGCCTATTGATATCTCAAATGTAGCAAAAGTAGAAGGTGAGTAAGATGGCAAACAGATTACAAGAAAGATATAATGCAGAGATTAAACCAGTTTTAGAAACTGAGTTTCCTAAAAACAAGACGTTAACTGCTAAGTTAGAAAAAGTAGTTATCTCTGTTGGTGCTGGTGAAGCAATGAAAGATACTAAGTTGATGCAAAATATTCAAGATACTATCTCTTTAATTGCAGGGCAACATGCTGTGCAAATTATTGCTAAAAAATCAGTTGCTGGTTTTAAAGTAAGAGAAGGTATGCCAGTAGGTGTAAAAGTTACACTTAGAGGTGAAAATATGTATGCATTCGTGGACAAATTATGTTCAGTTGCATTACCAAGAGTAAAAGACTTTTTAGGTCTTGACAGAAATGGTTTTGATGGAAGAGGTAACTTTAACTTTGGTCTTAACGAGCAATTAATGTTCCCAGAAGTTGAATACGATAACATTATTAAAACTCATGGTATGAATATTTCTATTACTACATCTTCAGCTTCTGATAAAGAAGCTTATAGATTATTAGAGTTAGTAGGAATTCCATTTACAAAAGGTAGAGAATAATGGCTAAGAAATCAATGATTATGAAACAACAACGAACTCCTAAGTTCGCTGTTAGAGCATATACAAGATGTTCAGTATGTGGAAGACCACATTCAGTTTATAAAGACTTTGGTCTTTGTAGAATTTGTTTAAGAAAAATGGCTAACGAAGGTTTATTACCTGGTGTTAGAAAAGCTAGTTGGTAAGGAAATAAAGCTATGATGAATGATATAATCGCAGATGCTTTAACTAGAATTAGAAATGCAGCATTGAGAAAACTTGAAGTTACTACTTTGTTACATTCTAATACAGTTGTAGGTATCCTAACAGTATTAGAGGCAAAGGGTTATATAGACTCTTTCAAAGTTGTTGATGGTGTAAATAATAAAAAAACTATTCAAGTTGCATTAAAATATGATGAAAAAGAGACTTCTGCAATCAATGAGATTAAAAGAGTTTCTAAAGGTGGAAGAAGAGTTTATAAAGGTTCTTCTGAGCTTAAAAATTTCAAAAATGGATATGGTACAATCATTGTTTCTACAAACAAAGGTATCATTGCTAACGATGAAGCTTTCGCTTCAAAAGTTGGTGGTGAAGTACTATGTACTGTTTGGTAGGGAGTTAGAAAATGTCAAGAATTGGAAAACAACCTATCGTAATCCCATCAGGTGTAGAAGTTACAGTTGATGGAACAGTTATCAATGTAAAAAAAGGTAACAAAACTTCTTCAGTAGAGACTCATGGTAGAGTTTCTGTAGAAATTGCAAATAACAGTGTAGTTTTAGGAAAAGTTGGTGAAGCAAAAGAATCATCAGCTTTCTGGGGAACTTATAGAGCTTTATTAAGTAATGCAATTGTTGGTTTAAGTGAAGGTTTTAGTAAATCTTTAGAAATCAATGGTGTTGGTTATAGAGCTGCTGTAAAAGGTAAAGTATTAGAGTTACAATTAGGGTATTCTCACCCAATTAACTATGAAATCGCTGATGGATTAGATATTACAGTTGAGAAAAACTTAATTCACGTAAAAGGTGCTGACAAACAACAAGTTGGTCAAGCTGCTGCAATTATTAGAGGCTTTAGAAAACCAGAACCGTACAAAGGTAAAGGTGTTAAGTATACTGACGAGCATATCGTTAGAAAAGCCGGAAAAACTGCTAAGAAGTAAGGTGTAAAGAATGAGTAGAGCAAAAGATATAGCTAAAAAAAATTCTTTAAGAATTAAAAGAAGAAGAAGAGTAAGAGGAACAATTTCTGGTACTGCTTCTAAGCCAAGAGTTTCAATTTTTAAATCTAACAAATATTTAAGTGCACAAGCAATTAATGATGTTGAAGGTGTTACACTGGCTTCGGTTAGTTCTCAAGCACTAGATTTAAGAGTTAATAAAGATAATGCAGTAAAAGTTGCAGCACAATTTGCTGAAAATTTAAAAGCTGCTGGGATTGATACAGTTGTATTTGATAGAAATGGTTACCTATATCATGGTGTTATTGCTGCATTTGCACAATCACTAAGAGATAATGGTATCAAATTATAAGGGTTAATGATGGCAGCAGTAAATAGAGAAGATTTTCAAGAAGCAATCGTTAAAATCGGAAGAGTAACAAAAGTTGTAAAAGGTGGACGAAGATTCAGATTTACAGCTCTAGTTGTTGTTGGAGATAAAAACGGTACAGTAGGATTTGGAATGGGTAAAGCAAAAGAAGTTCCAGATGCAATTAAAAAAGCTTTAGATGATGCATTTAAATCTTTAGTAAAAGTTTCTATTCATGGAACTACAATTGCACATGATATCGAGCATAAATATAATGCTTCTAAAATATTATTAAAACCAGCATCTGAAGGTACAGGACTTATCGCAGGTGGTGCGGCAAGACCAGTTCTTGAGCTTTCTGGAGTTAAAGATATTATTGCAAAATCTTTAGGTTCAAATAATCCTAACAACTTAGTGCAAGCTACAGTTGAAGCTTTAGCTAGAATAAAAGGATAAACTATGACATTAGAAAGTTTAAGACCAGCAGATGGTAGTACAAAAAATGTTAAAAGAGTTGGTAGAGGACAAGGTAGTGGTACAGGTAAAACTGCCGGTAAAGGTAACAAAGGTCAAAAAGCTAGATCTGGTTACAAAATAAAAAGAGGTTTTGAAGGTGGGCAAATGCCAATCCAAAAAAGACTTCCTAAAATCGGTTTTACATCAAGAGTAACTAAGCCTTATTCAATTAACGTTGATAGAGTTAAACAAGTTGCTGAGTTAAGTGAAATTACATTAGAGACTATAAAATCTGTGTATAAATTATCAAAATCAGTAACAAAAGTTAAATTAGTTGGATCTTGTGCAAAAGATTTAACTTCTAAGATCAAAGACGAAAACGTTACTACAACTGGTAAATAACCATGAGTAAAGATCTAATAAATAAGATTCTTATTACATTAGGTTTTATATTTCTATACAGAGTATTGGCATACGTGCCAGTACCTGGTGTAAATATTGACGTAGTGAAAGAGTTTTTCGACTCAAATGCAAATAACGCATTAGGGCTAGTTAATATGTTTAGTGGAAATGCAATTGAAAGATTGTCTATTATTTCACTTGGTATTATGCCTTACATTACAGCTTCGATTATTATGGAGCTTCTAGCAGCAACTTTCCCTGGCCTTGGTAAAATGAAAAAAGAACGTGATGGTATGCAAAAATATATGCAAATTATCAGATATGCAACTATTGTAATTACTTTAATTCAAGCAGTTGGTGTATCAATGGGTCTTAATTCTTTAACAGGAAAAGCAGGTCAAAGTGCAATTTCTATAGATATGGATACATTTGTTGCAGTCTCTGCAATCTCAATGTTAACTGGAACTATGCTTTTAATGTGGATTGGTGAACAAATCACACAAAAAGGAATAGGAAATGGTATTTCATTAATTATCTTCGCAGGTATCGTTTCGGCAATTCCTAGTGCAATTGGTGGAACTATTGATTTAGTTAATAACGGACAAATGAATTTCTTAACAGTACTTGCAATATTAATTATTATTTTGGCAACTGTTGGAGCTATTATTTATGTTGAGTTAGGGGAGCGAAGAGTTCCTGTTTCATACTCTAGAAAAGTTATGATGCAATCTCAAAATAAAAGGGTAATGAATTATATTCCTATTAAAGTTAATTTAAGTGGTGTAATTCCAGCAATTTTTGCTTCTGCAATATTGATGTTCCCAGCTACAATTTTACAAGGTAGTCAAAACAAAATGTTATTGACACTTTCTGACTTTTTAAGTCCAACAAGTTATACATTTAATTTCTTGATGTTCTTATTTGTTGTATTCTTTGCATTCTTTTATGCATCAATTACTTTTAATGCGAAAGATATTTCTGAGAATTTGAAAAAACAAGGTGGTTTCATTCCTGGTATTAGACCTGGAGAAGGAACAGCTGAATTTTTAAATGAAACAGCAAGTAGATTGACATTTTGGGGAGCTTTATATTTAGGAGCGATATCTACTGTACCTTGGCTTTTAGTTAAGTCTATGGGCGTGCCATTCTATTTTGGTGGTGTAGCAGTACTTATTGTTGTTCAAGTAGCAATTGATACTATGAGAAAAATTGAAGCACAACAGTATATGAATAAATATGAAACATTAAGTGCAGTTGGTCTGTAAATAAAATGGCAATTCCATTAAGAAAATCAAATGAAATAGAAAAGCTTCGTACAGCAAGTGTTGCTGTTGCGAAGACTTTAAAGTATTTAAAAGAGAATGTTAAACCAGGTATGACTTTACTTGAAGTTGATGCTATGGGTGATAAATATTTAGAAGACTTAGGTGCTAGACCTTCATTTAAAGGCCTTTATGGTTTCCCAAATGCAGTATGTACATCTCTTAATGAAGTAGTAATTCATGGAATACCATCAAATACTATTTTACAAGAGGGTGATATTTTAGGAATAGATATTGGTTCTGAAATTGATGGTTGGTATGGTGATGCTGCCATTACTATGCCTATTGGAAAAATATCAAAAGAGGATGAGGAATTAATTGCTTGTTCAAAAGATGCGTTATATTACGCTATTGATATTATAAAAGAAGGTATGAGATTTAAAGAGTTATCTTACGCAATAGAGCAATTTATTGTAGAAAGAGGATATCAACCATTAATTAGATTTTGTGGACACGGAATTGGTAAAAAACCTCACTGTGAACCAGAAATCCCTAATTATGTAGAGACACCAAATATCAAATCTGGACCTAAAATTAAAAATGGAATGGTATTTTGTTTGGAACCGATGATTTGTCAAAAAGATAGAGAACCAGTTATTTTAGATAATAATTGGGATGTTGTATCAAAAGATGGGTTAAGAGCTAGTCATTATGAACATACAGTTGCTGTTATCGACGGAAAAGCAGTAATTTTAAGCGATGCATAGAAGGAAAAAATGTGGCAAAAGATGATGTAATTGTAATTGATGGTAAAGTAATTGAAGCTTTACCTAATGCAATGTTTAGAGTTGAATTGGATAATAATGGGCATGTAGTTTTATGCCATATATCTGGAAAAATGAGAATGCACTACATAAAAATCTTACCAAATGATAAGGTAAAAGTAGAAATTACTCCTTATTCTTTAGATAAGGGTAGAATTACTCACCGATATAAGTAGTTAGAAAATAAGAAGGTATTAAATTAATACTTTCTTTTTTTTAGCTTATTTTAAAAACTTACTGATATAATCTTCACACCTATATTAGTAATGGACAAATAATGCAAAAAGATATTGATAATAATGAAGAGTTAGAAGTTAGTACACAACCAAACTCTAGTTCAAGTTTTATATCAAAAGAGATGTTACATAACACAAAATCTCAACTTCAAAATATAGAAATACTAAAATTTATAACTTACTTACCCGAACTACTAAAACCTTCAATAGATCAAACAATTTATCATAAAATAGAAGAAGTTGTTTTTGATTTAATGAAAAGCCCTGAAAAACTTGATGAAGATTCAATGATTAATAAACTAGTAAATATTACCAACGAAAGGGTAGATTTAGATAGATTAACACTTAAATCAAAATCAGAAGATACAAAAAAATTTATATCACTATTACTTAAAGAGTATGAAAAATCACTAATTGTAAGTAATAATTCAAATGAAAAAATAGAAAATATTAAAGATGATTTAGCATCCCTTGAAATATCAGAACACTCAAATAGAGAGATGAAGCTTTTGCATGCAAAATTATCAGATGTTATTTATGACTTACAAACTAACCTGAGCGATTCAAAAAAAGAGTTAGCTAGAGGAAAAGACGAGTGTCATAAACTTGATAAAAATATTAAAAAACTACAAAAAGATTTAGAAAAATTAAAAGTTGAAAAAGATATTGACTTTTTAACTGGTGTATTAAATAGAAGAGGGTATACCTCAGTTGTTTTAAAAGTTGAAAATAGATATATAACTTTTAACTCTGATTATGCAATTATATTTATAGATATAGATAACTTCAAAGAGATAAATGATGAGTATGGTCATGATTGTGGTGATGTTGTATTAAAAACGTTTTCTACTATATTGAAAAAGATGATGAGAGATGAAGATGTTATTTGCAGATATGGTGGCGAAGAGTTTGTTACTTTGATAAACTATACTAAAGAAGATGAAGTTTTCAAATATATAAAAAGAGTCAAAGAGATAGTTGATAGTCACAAATTTATATATAATGAAAAAACAAAAATAAAAGTTAATTTTTCAGCAGGTGTATCTTTTAGGTCAAAATATAATTCATATGAAGATGCTATAAAATATGCAGATATATTGCTTTATAAAGCAAAACATGAAGGTAGAAATAAAATTATTTTCGATGATTCAAAAACTTTATCATAATACTCATATCTATGAAGCCTAGTTTCATGCTAGCGCAATTTAAAAGTATGCAAAAAACTAAAGCTCCATAAAAATAAGTACTAAATATTTTCCATTACTCTTTGTTGTGTTAAACTAATCTCCTCTTCCAATATTTTCTTTTGTTGTATTAAAAGATTTAAATTCTTTTTTAACATCTCTTTGTCTTTATATGAATCAATTATAAATTCAAAAAGCTTAGGTCTACTTTTCTTCCAATTATGCAATGTTGTTTTATTTATTTTTAAATCATTCTCTAATTTTCTTAAACTTGGTGCTGTCATAATTAATCCTATGAAATATCTTACTTTTAAAATTGTACAACTATTTGGAACGTTTGTCAAGTAATATTTATAATTTGTTCCAATTATTTGAACAAATTATAAAAAAAGGGATAATTATGTACAATCTCATATGACAAAAATATTACAAAATAGATTACTCTATCAGCTTAATTTTTTAAAATCTATTGGTTATGAATATGGACAAAATATTAATTTCCAAAATAGTAATAACGAACAAGTGGAGTTGCCAGAAGATATTAATAAACTAGAAGAGTTAGTAAAAAACTGTTATTTGTGTCAACTTTCAAAATATCGTGAAAATGTACTATTTGGTAGTGGCAATATAGATTCAAATATTATGTTTTTAAAAGAGTCACCTACTATTAGCGAAGATGAATGTGGAACATTTTATGTTGGTAAGTCAGGAGATTTGCTAAAAAATATGATTGAAAAAGTTTTAAAAGTCAATTGTGAAGAGGTCTATATTACAAATATTGTTAAATGTATATCTCCTAATAGTGAAATAAAACATGAACATGTAAATTTTTGTAAATCCTACTTAGATAAACAAATTGAACTGATTAAACCAAAACTTATTGTGATTTTGGGAGAGAGTGTATATAGGTATTTTACTAATGATAACACAGCTTTTAGTGAAATTAGAGGTAAAGTTATACGTAATAATGATTTAGATATTATGTGCACTTATGAACCAAGTTATCTTCTTAGAAATCCTTCATCAAAAGGTGAGGCATACGAAGATTTATTAAAAATTAAAGCAATTATGGAGCAGATGTGAAACAATTTTACCTTTTTGTAGCGATACTTTTTTTATTTACTGCTTGTAATAATAAAGAGATAAATTTACCAAAATCTGAAAGTGCGAATGAGAATACACAAAGCTCATCTTACACTTATATAAAAACTACGCCAGATTATTTAAAGAATAATGACTTAGATGAAGATGGAAACTTTAGAATAGCAGTTGTTTTCCCTTCAAAGGTTGTTGGAAAGTATGGAAATAGTACTATAAATAGTGTTATTGGATATTTACTTTTTCAAAATAGTAAATTTGAAATTGAATCATTTGATAGTGAAGATGAAAGTATTGAAAATATATATAACACTTTAAATGAAGTAAAAAATAAAGGCTACAAAAAAGTTATAGCTTTATTTACAAAAAACTCTTTGGCAACTGTAAATAATATCTCTTCTGTTGGTAATATGGAAATATATTTTCCACTAATTAGTAAAAGTGAATCTTATTATAAAAATACATCAAATTTTATTTATGGGGCAATTTCATATGAAAACCAGATGAAAAAGCTTTTAGAATTATCAAATGGAGGTAATACTCAGTTTTATGAAGATTCTAGTATTGGTTATAGATTAAAAAATATTTATGAAGGTTTAGTTCCTCAAGTACTAGTAAATCAAAAAATATTACAAAGTAATAATAATTTTAAAGAGATGGTTACCAACGAGAACTTAAAACATACAAATCTTATGTTAAATACTACAATTGTAAAAGCATCAATTATTCTTTCTCAATTGTATGCATATGAGACTCAAAATGGCGCTATTATGACTACTCAACAAAATTTTGATCCTTTGATTTTATCCCTAACTCAATATGAAGATAGACTAAACTTATTTTTTGCAAATTCTATTGAAAATACAGATGATAGACTTACAGAGTTACTAACTTTACTTGATACTGATGTGAAGTATAATTGGGTAAATTATTCAACTTTAATAGGAATTGACTACTTGTTTTCTAAAAATAGAGATGCTTTGATTAAAAATAATATTGTAAATAATGAAGTACTTTATAATACATATTTATACTACAGTACTGAGGCTAGTTTCAAAAAATTGGAACATAACTAACACTTTAAAAAAACTCTTAACAACTTTTGGATATAATCGCGGATAATTTATAAAGGGCATTAGCCCTGTTTTGGAGCATGAATTGAGAACGCATTATTGTACAGAAGTTACTGAATCACTTATTGGTCAAGAAGTTACTGTTGCTGGTTGGGTAAACAGTAGAAGAGATCATGGTGGTATTATTTTTATTGATTTAAGAGACAAGGGTGGATTAGTACAACTTGTTGCTGATCCTGTTGATTGTAAAGATGCCTTAGAAGTTGCAGAAAAAGTTAGAGATGAATTTGTTCTAATTGCAACAGGAAAAGTAAGACAAAGAGGTGAGGGATTAGAAAATCCAAACTTAGTTACTGGAAAAATAGAGATTATATTAACTAATTTGATTATTGAAAACAGATCAAAGCCAATGCCATTTGACTTAGGTGATGAAAAAGTAAATGAAGAGATTAGATTAAAAAATAGATTCTTGGAACTTAGAACAACAAAATCTTATGATATTTTTAAATTAAGAAGTACTGCAAATATTGCTATTAGAAACTGTTTAAACGAATTAGACTTTTTAGATGTTGAAACACCAATCTTAACAAAATCTACTCCAGAAGGTGCAAGAGATTATTTAGTTCCATCAAGAGTTCATGGTGGAGAGTTTTATGCATTACCTCAATCTCCACAACTATTTAAACAACTACTTATGGTAAGTGGTTTTGATAAATATTTCCAAATCGCAAAATGTTTTAGAGATGAAGATTTAAGAGCTGATAGACAGCCAGAGTTTACTCAAATAGATGTTGAAATGAGTTTTTGTACTCAAGAAGATGTTATCAAAGTAGCTGAAAAACTTATCCACGATACATTTAAAGCTTGTGGTAAAGATGTTCCTCAATCATTCCCAAGAATTACATATAACCAAGCTATGGAAACATACGGAAGTGACAAACCTGATTTAAGATTTGATATGCCAATGGTAGATGTAATTGATATCTTTGCTAATAGTACAAATGAAATCTTTGCAGATATCGCAAAAGATAAAGCACACAATAGAATCAAAGCAATCAAATGTCCAAATGGAGATAATCTATTTTCTAAAAGACAAATGAAAGGTTTTGAGGATTATGTTAGAAAATTTGGAGCTAAAGGTTTAGGATACTTTCAAATGAAAGAGGATGGATTAAAAGGTCCATTAACAAAATTCTTTAGTGAAGCAGATTTAGAAGAGATTGTTAAAGTAACTGAACTAGAAATTGGTGACGTTGTATTCTTTGGAGCAGGTCATAAAAAGGTAGTTTGGGACTATATGGGAAGATTTAGACTTTATTTAGCTGAGCAAATGGATATCATCCCAGCAGATACATTTGAGTTTGTATGGGTTGTTGATTTTCCTATGTTTGAAGTAGAAGAGGGTAAAATTAAAGCACTGCATCATCCTTTTACTATGCCAAAAGATTTAAATAAAGATAATCTTGAAGAGATTGAATCAATCGCTTATGATATTGTATTAAATGGTACAGAATTAGGTGGTGGAAGTATAAGAATTCATAAAGAGCATATTCAAAATGAAGTTTTCTCTTTAATGGGAATAAGTGAAGAAGAAGCACAAGAGAAATTTGGTTTCTTATTAGATGCTTTACAATTTGGTGCACCTCCACATGGTGGTTTTGCTATGGGACTTGATAGAATGATTATGCTTTTAGCAGGAACTGATTCTATTAGAGATGTTATAGCTTTCCCTAAAACTCAAAGAGCACAATGTCTTATGACAAAGGCTCCAAGTGTTGTTGATGATGAACAACTAAAAGAGTTAAGCATAAGAATCAGAAAACAAGCTAATATCTAAGGATATTAGTTTTTTATAAAAAGGAAGTTTTAACTTCTTTTTTATACACTACTATAATGAAAAAATTAATTTTAATACTAATCCTTTTATCATCTTCACTTTTAGCAAGAGTTATATACACTGTAACAATTGAGCCCCAAAAGTTCTTTTTAGAGAGAATTGGGCAAAGTAAAATAAAAGTTAAAACTATTTATGAGAATGTTGACTTTACAAAAGAGTTACCCCATGTGCATTTTAGGAAATTTGCTTTTTCTGATGTATATTTTACAATAGGGCTTCCTTCAGAGAAAGCATATGCAAAAAAGTTACTTGAATTTAATGATGAAATTAAAGTTGTGGATACTAGTAAAAATGTAGAGATGCTTTATAATGATGGTAAAAAAAACCCTTACTTTTGGTTAGACCCATTAAGAGTAAGAGAAGTTACAAAAGTAATGCTTGAAACATTAATTAAAAATGACCCTGAAAATAAAGAATACTTTGAATCAAATCATGAAACCTTGATGAGAGAATTAGATAAAATATTTTTAAGGCTAAAAGATACTCTTTTTTATTCAACAAATGCAGTTATGGTATTCAACAATAAACTAGATTACTTTTTAAGAAGATTTGATGTTCGATATTATAGAGCTGAAAACAAGGTATTAAGTGGTCCTAGATTTACTGAAGTTTTTAGATTAAGCAAAGAAAAAAATATAAAATACCTTATAGTTGATAGTAGCATAAATTATGAAGTCTATAATACCTGGTCAAATGCAAACAATATGGAAGTTATACATTCTGATATTTACTCATATAATTGGTTTTCTGATTTATTTGTTCTTTCCGATAAGATAGCCTCTAAAAAAGAGGAATAAATGTTTTTACCCACTACAAAAGAGGAGATGGACAAACTTGGTTGGGAACAATTAGATGTTATCTTAATCTCTGGAGATGCCTACGTTGATTCTCCATTTATTGGTGTTGCTGTTGTTGGAAGAATACTTGAAGACTTAGGTTATAAAGTAGGAATTATAGGACAGCCAAATTTAGAAAATGGTGATATTACAAGACTAGGTGAACCTAAACTTTATTGGGGTGTTAGTGGTGGAAGTATTGATTCTATGGTTTCAAACTACACAGCAACTAAGAAGTTTAGAAATAGTGATGATTATACACCAGGTGGAAAAAACAACAAACGGCCAGATAGAGCTACCTTAGTCTATACAAATCTCATAAGACGTCATTTTAAAAATACAGTTCCCATCGTACTTGGTGGTATAGAAGCAAGTCTGCGAAGAGTTACACATTATGACTACTGGACAAATAAATTAAAAAAACCAATTTTATTTGATGCAAAAGCTGATTATCTAATCTATGGCATGGGAGAAATAGCAATAAGGGATTTTACAAATGCCTTAGCAAATGGTGAAGATCCAAGAAGTGTTAGGGGAGTTTGTTATATATCAAAAGAAGCAAATGAAGATTATATTGAACTTCCAAGTCATGATGAGTGCTTGAAAGACAAAAATAAATATATAGATTTATTTGACCATTTTTATCAAAACAATGACCCAATAAACGCAAATGGACTTTGTCAACAAATAGATAGTAGATATTTAATTCAAAATCCTCCTTGTGACTATTTAGATGAAAAAGAGATGGATTATATTGCAGATTTTAAATATGTTCGTGAGTTACATCCATATCATGTACCTGAAGGTAAAGTAAAGTGTTTAGAGACTGTAAAATTTTCTATACAGACTCATCATGGCTGTTGGGGAGAGTGTAATTTCTGTGCTATTGGGGTTCATCAAGGACGAACAATACGAACAAGAAGTGAAGCAAATATTTTAAAAGAAGCAAAAGAGTTTACAACGTACAAAGATTTTAAAGGAATTATCTCTGATGTTGGTGGGCCAACTGCTAATATGTATGGTTATGAGTGTGGTAAAAAGCTTAAAAAAGGTACTTGTGACGATATAAGATGTGTAGATTTTGATAGGCTTTGTAAAGTAATGAAAGTAGACCACTCAAGACATTTAAAACTTTTGCAAAATATTAGAAAAGTTCCTGGAATAAAAAAAGCTTTTGTAGCATCAGGCCTAAGATATGATTTTATAAGTGCGGATAAAAAACATGGTTATGAGTACTTAAAAGAGCTTGTAAATCATCACATATCAGGACAGATGAAAGTAGCACCTGAACATACCTCAGATAGGGTTTTGAAACTTATGGGAAAACCAGGAAAAGAACCTTTGATTGAGTTTAAAAAGATGTATGATAGATTAAATAAAGAGGCTGGAAAACAGCAGTTTTTAACATACTATTTAATAGCAGCACATCCAGGATGTGAAGAAAAAGATATGCATGAACTTAAGCATTTTACAAAACATGAATTAAAAATGAATCCAGAACAAGCTCAAGTATTCACTCCAACTCCGGGAACATACTCTAGTGTTATGTATTATACTGAATTAGATCCAGTTACTAGAAAAAAGATATTTGTTGAAAAAGATACAAAAAGAAAAGAGAAACAAAAAGATATAGTAATTGACAAGAGTTATTACCAAAGAAGAAAATCTGGCGGTGCTAGTTTTCAAAGCTAAAAAAAAGGGCAAAACTTATAAGTTTTGCCCTTTTTTATTTTTTTAAGTTATTTTCTAAAGTGCAGCAATCATATCTTTAGTTACTTCTGATACATCTTTTGTACCATCAAGTTCAACAAATACACCCATATCAGTATAAAAATCAATAAGTGGTGCTGTTTGTGCATGGTATGCTTCAAGTCTACTTTTAACAGTCTCTGCATTATCATCTTTTCTAATGATAAGCTCTCCACCACAGTAGTCACATACATTTTCTTCTTTTGAAGGATTAAATTCTACATGAAATGAAGCTCCACATTTAGAACAAACTCTTCTTCCTGTAATTCTTCCAACAATTAGTTCATCTGGAACATCTAATGAGATTACTTTATCAAGTAATATTTCCATATCTGCCATTAGTTTATCTAAAGCCTGTGCTTGAGCTAATGTTCTTGGAAAACCATCAAGGATAAAACCTTTTTTACAGTCATCTTCAGCCAATCTATCTTTTATAATACCAATAATTGTTGAATCAGGAACTAACTTTCCTTCATCCATGAATTTTTTTGCTTCCATTCCCATATCTGTATTATCAGCAATAGCTGCTCTTAAAATATCTCCTGTAGAGATTTGAGGAATACCATACTTTTCAATTAAAAATTTTGCTTGTGTTCCTTTACCCGCTCCTGGTGCACCAAATAGCATTAAATTCATAGTTTACTTTCCTTAGTTTTTTTGTATTGTATTCAAAAAGCTTTTAATAACAAATAAAAATTTTAAATCAATTTAGATATAATCAGCTCACGTAAATTGGACTAAGGGCATAAATGAAAAAACTATTTTTGATTATTGGAGCACCAGGAAGTGGCAAAACTACTGATGCAGAATTAATAGCAGCAAAACATGATAATATCACTCATTATTCAACTGGAGACATGTTTAGAGCAGAAGTAACAAGCGGAAGTGAAAGAGGAAAAATAATTGATAAGTATATCAGCGTAGGTGCTATAGTACCAATTGATATAGCTATTGAGACAATTTTAGGTGCAATAAAAAAAGCTTCTACAAGTGTTGTGATTATTGATGGTTATCCAAGAAGTTTTGAACAAATGAATGAGCTTAATAAATATTTAGTAAATGAAACTGAGGTTGAATTAGCAAATGTTATTGAAATAGAAGTTTCGCAAGAAGTTGCATGTGAAAGAGTTTTAGGTCGTGCAAGAGGCGCTGATGATAATGTTGAAGTATTTAATAATAGAATGAAAGTTTATACTGATCCTTTAGCTGAGATTCAAGAATTCTATTGTAGAAAAAATCTTTTACAAAAAATTAATGGTGAGAGAACTATTGAAGAAATTGTAGAAGAAATAGATGATTTTATTCAATCAAGAATATAATGCAAAAAGATTTTAACTTTTACTCAGTTATTATTGGAACTGAGCTTTTAAATGGGCGGAGAAAAGATGCCCATTTCTCTTTTTTAAATGAACAACTTCTTAAAAGAGGTTGGACACATAAAGCATCTTTTGTTATTGAAGATGATACAAACTTGATGAAAAACATCTTTAGACTTATAAAAGCTGATAAAACTAGCGTAATGTTTTGTTTTGGTGGCATTGGAGCTACTCCTGATGATTATACTAGACAAATAGCTGCTGAAGTTTTTACAGATGGACAAACAGAGTATCATGAGAAAGCAAAAGAGTTAATTATAAAGCAGTTTAAAGATGAAGCTTATCCTCATAGGATTGAGATGGCACATCTACCAATTAATGCAAAGCTTTTAAAAAATGTAGTAAATAATGTCCCAGGATTTTATTTAGAAAATAGATTCTTCTTTACCCCAGGTTTTCCAACTATGAGTCAAAGTATGATTATAGAAGCACTTGATAAATACTATAAAAAAAATGATATAGAAAAATTTAGATTAACATTAACAGCTATTTGTGGAGAAAATGACTTAATTGATATTATGAAAAAAATTTCAAATGAAGTTGAGTTATCATCTTTACCTAAAATTATTGATAATAAAAGAAAAGTTGTTTTATCACTATCCTCAAAAGATAAGAAAAAGTTAGATGATGATTTCTCGATGTTTACACTGTTTTTGGATAAACAAAAAATAGAGTATGAATTAAAAGATGTGGATTAAGGTTCATTATAAAATTTAAATTTAAAGCCTTTATCCTCAGGATATTTATCTAAATCAAAATCTTCCCAAACTTTTACACAAAGCTTGTATCCTTTTTTATATCCAGGTTTTGCAAAGGCATGTGCTCTACCCATATTTTGCCAAACACCTTTTCCTGATGCATACATAAAAGCCAAATTACATTGGGCATTTATATAACCTTGTTTTGAAGAGGCTTCATACCATTTTACAGCTTCTTTGAAATCTTTTTCTAAAATTATACCTGCTGTTAGATACATGCCAACTCTATTTTGTGATGGAGCATGACCCTTTCTTGCAAGTTCTAGAAAGTATGATAAAGCTCTTTTTGCATCATGAAATGGTGTTCTTTGACTTAGATAAAGAAGTCCTAGATTATATGTCCCTTGTATATGCCCTAAATATGAAGCAGCACTAAAATACTCTAAGGCTTTTAAATAGTCTTTAAAAACGTATTTACCCTCAAAATAAATCTTTCCTAGTTGAAAGTAAGCTTCTGGATCATCATTAAGTGCAGCTTCTTGATAATCTTTTATTTGTTGTGCCATTTTATTGTTTTCATTGCTTTGTGAAATATCTTCTTGTGCAGCTAAACTAATAGTTAAAAAAATCAATAGTATATATTTAATCATTTTATCTCCCTTTCTAATTCAGTACTTAAGGTTGTAATTATTTCATAAGAAATTGTATTATGTATTTTAGCTAATGGTTTTGCATCATCAAAAATACAAACTTTTTCATCATCACTATCAAGTGATAAACTATCCATTGAGACTCTTCCTAATACTTTATATCCTTTTGGAGTTTGGTAGTGTTGATTTTCATTAATTCTTAAAAAACCATCTCCATAACCTATATCATATGTTGAAACTGTCACATTTTTGTAAGCTTTATATGTTCCACCATATCCAATAGCTTGATTTTTCTTAAGAACTCTTGTTGATATTTTTTCACCCCAAAGTGATAAAACTGGTCTTAAATCTATCTTATCAAAGGCTAAATCATTTTCTATATATCCATAAGTTGCTATTCCAGCTCTAGCAAAATCATCATCAAAATTTGCTGTTCTAAATAGTGCAGCAGAGTTACAAGAATGGAACATAGGTAGGGGTAAAAAAAGTTGTTCACATATCTTTATTACTTCTTCTTTTATAAGCTTAAATTCACTTCTTTGCCAATAATATTCACAAGAAAGTTTATCTGCACTTCTATGATGAGTCATGACTCCAGTTAAGTTTAAGTTTTGGCTAGAAAGCCCTTGAATAGCCTCTTTAAGTTGATTTTTAGATATACCATTTCTATGCATACCTGTGTCAATTTTAAGATGAACGTTCGTATTCTCGGGGAGTTGATATATTTTTTTAATATCATTAACAACAATGTGAAAAGTATGTGAATAAGTAGTAATATTATTATCTGATAAAATTAAAATCTTTTCAAAATAATCTTTGATTTTTAATGCTTCTTTAAGGTTTTTTACGACAGCTTTTTTTATACCAAACTCTTTCGCCATTGATGCTATTTCTATAAGTCCATGTCCGTATGCATTATCTTTTAACACTACAGCAACCTTATCTTTTGAGCCAGCTTTACTTGAAATTATACTTAAATTATGAAAATAATTTTTTTTGTTTATAATTATTTTAGACAATAACGTAACCTTGTTATTTTAGTTTTGATTAAAATGATTTGATATTAGAATACTATCTTTTTCATTTAAAACCTCTTTGAGATTTTCAATAGTGGCAGATTTTATATTTTCAAAAGTTCCAAAATAAAGAAGTAATTTTTTAACCTTAGCTTCTCCAATACCTTTTATATTTAAAAGTGAGATTTGTTTATCTTCTGCTCTTTTTTGTTTTTTATGGTAGTTTATAACAAATCTGTGAGCTTCATCCCTTTGTCTTTGTACAAAATGTAATCTTTTATCCGATGTTAGAAGTTTTATTGATGTAAACTCTCCTTCTTTTTTAAAGTGAACAATATCTTTTGCTGCTCCTTTTGCCCGGTGAGCTTTAAAATCAATCTTTTCCTTTGCAATTGCAATAATATCAAGGTTAACTCCAACTGATTGGACGATATCGTAGGCTAGTTTAAGTAATGTTGAACCACCATCTATTATCCACAAATCAGGTGCTGGGTTTTTATCGAAGCTTTCGACTCTTCTTATAAGCATTTCTCTCATTTGTGAATATTCATCGTGGGATTCTAAGTTGTAGTGTCTAAAATCACTTTTTATAAACTTGTCATTATCCCAAACAACCATAGCTCCAACAGTAGCTTGCCCCATCATATGTGAGTTATCAAAGCTTTCTACTCTTAAAGGAGTTTGACTCAAATTAAATAGCTTTTGTATCTCTTCATAAAGTGTATTGGAACTTTTTGCACTATCTATTCTTAAAAGCTCGTCACAGTTATTTAAAGCTATCTGCATCAAGTCTTTTTTCTTTCCAACTTTTGGATTAATAATATTTATTTTTTTAGAAAATTTTGTTTTTAGAAACTCTTCCATATCTTCTACTTCATCTATTTCATTAGCAAGTAAGATCTCTTTTGGGATTATTGGCATCTCATTTGAATAGTAGTTTATTAGTGTTCTTTTATACGCTTCATTAAAATCAAAATCTTCATTATCTTCAAGAGTAACTTTTAAAAAGTCATGGGATGAAGAGGCTAGCTTCCCATCTCGTATAAACATTCTTACAATCACTGCTTTAGTTTTAGAATTTTTGATAGCAAAAATATCAAGATTTTCATTTGTTGCTAAATCCATACCTGTTTTTATTTCTGATTTTTCTATAGTTTTGATTCTATCTCTTATCTTCATAGCCTCTTCAAAACGAAAATCATTTGAGTACTCTTGCATTTTTAGTTTTAGTTTTGTTAGCAGTTTTGATTTGTTGTAGATGTACTCCATAGAGTTATTTAAAATTTTTGCATACTCTTCTTTTGTAATTCTATTTTCACAAGGTGCTAAGCATTTTTTGATTTGGAAAAAAAGGCAAGCCTCTTTACCTTTTATGCAAGCTTTTTTTTGTACAAGTGGAAAAGTCTCATAAATAGAGTCTAAAATATCCCTTGCTCCACTTGAATATGGACCAAAATATTTTATATTGGCACCTTTTAAAACTTTTCTTGTAATCTCTAATCTTGGAAAATCCTCATTTAAGTCCACATAAATATAAGGATAGGTTTTATCATCACGAAGAAGAATATTATATTTTGGTTTTAACTGTTTAATAAGAGAATTTTCTAAAATTAGTGCATCGTGTTCATTTGGTACTACAATCCATTCACAGGATTTTACTTCACTAATCATTTTGAAAATTCTAGGACCTAGTTTTTCAGAAGGCCTAAGTTGAGGGGTAAATTTAAAGTAAGATTTAACTCTATTTTTTAGAACTTTTGCTTTTCCTACATATAAAAGATGTCCAGCTTCATCAAAGTATTGGTATACTCCTGCATCAGAAGGGAGTTGTTTGAGTTTTTCTTCTAGGTTCATAAGTGGGATTATACCAAAAAACCTTTTCAAAAGCTTTTTTAATCATCATTTTTCTTCATATTTCTGCGTTGAAAATATAAAAACATTCGTCACATACTTTAGTATGCTCCTCAAATTTTGATATTTTCGCCTTGAACTATTTTAAAATCTAATGATTTAAAAAGTTTTTTAATTTTTTAGTATTTTAGTTAATCAAAAATCTTTTTATAAACATGACAGTAGGGCAAGGAACCTTTTCTTTGATAATAATCTTGATGATATCCTTCTGCGCTATAAAACTTATCCGCTTTTTTAAGTGAAGTTGCTACTTTGTATCCTTTTTGAGTTAGTATTTCTATAAGTTCTTGTGCGGTTTGTTTCTCTTTTTCATCATTGTAAAAAATTGCAGAGAGATATTGACTTCCTATATCTGGACCTTGTCCATTTGTTTGCTCCATATCATGAATCTCAAAAAAGAGTTTGGCAAGTTTTTCAAAGCTTGTTTTACTAGGGTCATAGACAACTCGAACACTCTCTAGATGACCTGTATTTCCACGAACTACACCATAATAATCAGGATTTTCAACTGTACCACCCATATAGCCACTAATGGCATCCAAAACGCCTATTTGTTTTTCAAAGTGGTACTCAACTCCCCAAAAACATCCTCCTGCAAAATAAGCACTTTTGCTATTTTCAGGATAGGTTTTATGTTTGATTGAATCATCTTTTGAAAATGATGCTGCATACAACAGTGTAATAACTGCCAAAATAAGTATAAAATATTTCATATTATTCCTTTGGCTTAATTATAAAGTTTTTTTGTGTATTCTCTATGTATTAAAGTAATAAGGTTTTATCCAAAAAAGCCTTTTTTTTCATCTTTATCTTCTTGGTCATTTTTAGTTCTTTTTAGTTTTCCAAGTTCTATTTTATATTTTGTTATGTTCTCACGGCAAGTATCTACTGCATTTTCTTTTATTTCAAGAATATGTTCTAGTTCTTCTATTTTTCCTAAAAGTTTGTTTTTTTCATTTTTTTGTTTTTCAATTATTTTGTTTTTTAAAGCTATCTCTTCACTTTTTTTCTTTAAAATTTCCATTTTATCACCACTTTTGTAGATAATATTATCTTCATATTCATTTAGTTGGGATAAAAGTTTTTGTTTTTGGATTGATATTTTTTCTATTTTTTCTTTTAATGAAGTTATTATCTCATTTTGAGAAATAAGTTGATTTTTTAATGTTTCGTTATCTTTTACTGTACTTTTATGTGTTACTGTATTTTTTATTAACCGTGAAGCTAGTTCTCTTTTCTCTTCATATTCATCTGTTATGATAAATCTAATAGCTATGTATTCAATTATATTTTCATTTTTATCATCAAATATTGGGAAAATAGTTGATTTTGCGTACCAAGGATTTCCTTGTTTGTCTATATTTCTAACTTTTCCTTCCCAGTTTTGGCCACTTTGAATAGTATCCCAGAGGTTTTTATATACCTCTTTTGGGTTTTCTGGGTGTCTTACTATATTATGATTTTGACCAATAAGTTCTTCTTTTGTATATCCACTAACTTCACAAAAAGCATCATCTACATAAGTTATGATACCATTTAAATCAGTTTTTGATATTACGGCAACACTTTCTATTATATTTGTATAGGTCTCTAACTCTTTTTGTTTTTTATAAAATTGGTTTTTGTAATATATTTTTTGTGCAATCTTTTTTATATTTTCAAAAAGTTTTGCAACATTTATAGGTTTTACAATATATGCAGAAACTCCCAATTCAATAGACTCTAAAAAGGTCTCTTTTTCATTGTCTGCTGTTGTTAAAATAATAGGAATATCATCATCAAGTAATTTAACTTTTTTAACCATATCTATACCATTTAATTTTGGCATATTAAGATCAGTAATAATAAGCTCATAAGGTGTTTCATTTTCAAAATTCTCTTGAATTTTTAAGAAAGCTTCTTCACCATCTTGGGCTACTTCTACAAAATCTGAAATTTTTTTAAGTAGATTTTCAAGTCTTTGTCTAACTTCTGGGTCATCTTCTACATAAAGGATTTTCAAGTTTTTAATATTTTGGCTTATTTCTTGCATATACATCCTTTGTGAGATTATAGCACATTACAATTATATAAAAGTTGTATATAAAGATAATTTGGTAAGAATTTTATAAACTAAGGAGATTGATATGCCACACTTACAGTTTGAAATTAATAAAAAAATAGATGATCAAAGTAAAAAAAGTTTTTGTAAAAAAATAAGAGATTCTTTTTCAAGAATCATGGATACTCAAACTTACCATATAGCCATATCTATTAGAGAGTATGAACCTTTTAATTTATCCATTGGTAGAGTTGAGATGGGAGAAGAGGTTTGCTTAATGAATTTAGATATTAGGCAAGGACGAACAATGGAACAAAGAAGAGAGTTAGCTTTGGTTTATATGAGTATTGTAAGTGAAGAGTTTAACATACCAAATAGCAATCAATATATCACTTTTACTCAACATGAGGGTGAAGATTTTCATCTAATTGAAAAGTATTTATCCTCTTGGGAGAGTGGTGAAGATCCTTTAGCTTAAGTTATCTTAATCATATATTTGATACATTTCTTTTTTAATTTAGGAGAAATATTGAGTATTATAAAACAGACAATCTATTTGGCAAGAAAAACTAAAGAGAAAGATTTAGAAAAAAAGCTATACAATTTGAAAAATTCATTATTAGATATGAAGGGTTGTATTTATTTTGAAGTTTACAAATCTGATGATTGTGATGATGAATTTTTAATTTATGAAGAGTGGGATAGTGAAGAGTTATACACAAGTTCACTCTCTTGTGAAGCTTATGTAACTTTTCAAAAATATTATGATGGCTTAGTCTTAAAAAGACACAATTTACCTATTCTTTAAACTATTTATAAATATTTAAAAGAACATCTTTATGATGATTTAATTCCTGCATTAAATCATCTCCATGGTTATTTATATCTGGATGATACTTTTTAGCTAGTTCTTTATATCTTTTTTTTATCTCTTCTCGTGTGGGCTCACTTGTAAATCCAAAAAAATCTTTTGCTTTTTGAACTTCATTATGTGATGGCTGAGCTTTAAAATTGCCATTTTGAAAATCTTCATAGTTAAATTTAAAACCTTGATTATTGCCTTGTTTAAAGTTTCTTCCATTAAAATGAAACTCGAAGCCTTGCGTTCTTGCCTGTTCTTTTATTTTTTTAACTTTTGTATAAATAAAAAAGAATATCAATACAGCTATAACAGAGATAACTATTAAAAAAGTACCAAAGTTAGTAAATATTAGATAAAGTATAAAAAAAAGTATCGAAAATCGAATTAGTCTAGAAAAAAAGTAGTCTATATTACCCATAAAAAATATTAATCCTTGTAAATTTATTTTGAAGTATATCTTTTTTTATTTGTTTGTCTTATTAAGAATAAGTCTATCAAATAAAAAATAAAATTATATTTTTCTAATTATAACTTGAAAGTCAGAATAGCTGTCTTTGTGACTAAATTTTTTTATTATTTTTAAAGTGTGAGATTTTTTGTCTTAATAAGTAATTAAATTATAAGATAGTAATATTATTTATATGAGTATTTAAATTTTTTTGGTATTATTATAATATTTAGGATAATATAATGGACTATGAAGAATTTCAAAATGCAGTTGACAGTTTAGGGATATTGACTAAACTTGATCAAAAGAGTTTAAAAAAAAACTATTTAAAACTGTCAAAAAAGTATCATCCTGACGCTGTGGATGGAAGTGATGAAAAGTTTCGAGAGATAAATGAAGCATATAATCTTTTGAAAACTTACGTTGAGAACTATAAATTTTCTTTTGAAAAAGAGGAATTTTTAGAACAATATCCATCATTTACTAATTATAAAAATTGGAATAGGTAAAAGGAAACTAAAATGTTTGATAAAAGAAAGGCAAAAGAGCTTGTATTAGGCTCTTTAATTGCTGATTCATATTGTTTAGGGTCTCATTGGATATATGACGAAAAAGAACTGAAGAATTTACCTACTAATTGGGAAGAGTTAAATAATGCTTGTTCTCTTTGGCATAAAGGCAAAAAAGCTGGTGAGTTTACGCATTATGGAGACCAATTATATTTTTTATATCAATACATAATTGAAAATGATAATTTTGACCTAGAACAATATATCCATTTTTGGAAAGAAAAAATGGAGAAATATGATGGTTATATTGATGGAGCTACAAAAACTACTTTAGAAAATCTAAATGCAAACAAAGCTATTCCTTGTGGTTCCTCATCTACAGATATCTCTGTTATTGGAAGAATTGCACCTTTATTACTTATAAGTAAAACTAAAAACCAATTTTTTCAAAATGTAGAAAAATTTGTAAGAGCAACACACAACTCTTCAATTGTTGTAGAAGGTGCCAAATTTTTTGCCAAAGTTTTAGTTGATGTTTTAGATAATATAGAGATGATGGAAGCAATAAAAGAGAGAAAAGATGAGTTTTCAACAACTATACAAAAATATGTTAACGAAGGTTTATATTCAATAGAAGATGAAACCTTTGATGCCATAAGAAAATTTGGTCCAGCGTGTGGGATTGACGAAGCTTTTGGTGGAGTTATACATCTTTTAGGTAAGTATACAAATTTTAAAGAAGCTTTGATAAAAAATGCACAAGCAGGTGGTGATAACTCAGCTCGTGCAATGATTGTAGCTATGTTTTTTATAGCAAGATATGGACTAAAAGTAATTCCTAAAAACCTTACAAAAATAAAAGTTCAAATAGATATTTCTTAAAATCTAGAAATAAACATTTGAACTTAAGTTTTCAATTTGTTTTAGTATCTTATTAACGTCATTGTATTTTATGTTGATAGGGTAGAGCTCTTTTTTATACTGTAATACAAGTGATGGAAAACTAAAAACTTTTAACTCTCTTCTTTTTTCTAAATCACTTTGAAATAACTCATCTATTTTTTCACTTTTCAAATCACTTTGAAACATAGTCATATCCAGGTTTAAATCTTTTGCTAAAGATACAAGAGTCTCTTCATCACTTGGATTTTGCGCTTTTTGATAATATGCCTCTTGAATTGCATCAATCATCTCATTTTCTCTGTTTTGTTCTTTTGCGCAAAGCACTGCTTTACATGCTAAATAAGTAGCTCGTCTAGGTTTGCACTTTTTCCAAAAGTCATAATTAAATTTTGCACCTGTCATCTTTTCTATTTCGTGCCAGATTGATGCAATCTTTTCTTGCATATCTTTTGGCATAGGTTCATCTGTATCTTTTGCCAACCCACCTACAATATTTACCAATTCAATATTTGCAGGTAGTTTCTTTTTTAATTTGTCATAATCTTTTTTAAAAGCATAACACCAAGAACACATTGGGTCATGTATATAATATAATTTACTTTTCATAATCTTATTTTACTACTAAATATCTTTAAATAGGTAAAATTTATAAATTAAGTAAAATAAAATAAAATATCCATATAATACTATATCTAAAGGAGATGTTATGAAAACATTTATAGGTAGATTTTACAGAGATAAATTTTATATTGAACTTATAGTAGCTGCAAGTCTATTTTTGATAGCACTTGTTTTAAATATGTTAATGGAGTTTATTATCTACATGTTATATTTTATAATATTTTTAGAAATAACACGTGCAGTGATAAACTATATAAGAGAACAAAGAGTTGTTTTAACCATATTAGTTGATGCCTTTATAATATTAGCTCTTAGGGAGTTGATTGTAAATGTTGTAAAAATAAACAATGAAAAAATAGAATCTATAGATGCACTATTAGCAAGTAGTTTAAACTGGAATATCATGGTTATTGCAGGTGTTGTTATATTTTTATTACTTGTTAGATATTTATCAATAAAAACTTCTCAAAGATATATGTTTGAGAAAAAAAATTTAAAAAGTATTCCAGAAAATGAATATGTATCATGAGCCTCTTTATAGACCACCAGCTGAAGCTAACTCACTAATACTGCAAATTACTTTAGGGTGTAGCTATAACAAATGTAGCTTTTGTTCTATGTACGAAACAAAAGCTTTTAAAATAAAAGATATAAAACAAATATTTGAAGAGATAGATAGTTTGTCTATTTATCAAGATACAAGAAGAGTATTTCTAGCTGATGGTGATGCCTTAGCTTGTGATACATCATTTTTATTAGAGGTTTTGAAGTATCTTAAAAAAACATTTCCAAAACTTCAAAGAGTAGCTTCATATGCAAGTCCTTATAATCTTTTAGAAAAAACGCAAGAAGAATTAAATAACTTAAGAGAACATGGATTAAGCTTAGTATATTATGGAATAGAGAGTGGAAATCATGAGTTATTAAAATATATAAATAAACCTATGAAACCATCTAAGATGGTGGAGGGATTAAATAAAGCCACAAATGCAAACATGAAAATATCAGCAACTCTAATATTAGGACTTGGAGGAAAGAGTTTATCTATACAGCATATAGATGATAGTGCAAAGCTAGTCAATGAGTGTGAACATATAAATTATTTATCAACTTTACAGCTTGGAGTTAGTCACACAAAAGAGGATGCTTTTTTCAAAAGATTTGAAGATAAGAATCAAGAGTTTATTTTTTGTAGCGATGAAGATATGTTAGAAGAACAAAAAAGACTTATAAGTCTAATAAGTCCAAAAAAGCCAATAATTTTTAGGTCAAATCATGCTTCAAATGCTTTACCACTTAAAGGAACATTGCCAAAAGATAGGGATGATTTATTGAAGGTTTTAGGTGAAGCTATAGAAGATAACTCTATGCTTCGCCCAAAGTTTTTACGAGGGTTCTAATCTAACTATTTTTTAGATTTTTTCTTAGACTTCTTTTTTGAGTCTTTTTTCTTCTTTTTTAAAGCTTTTTTTGCTTTCTTTTTTTTGTCAAGTTTTTTCTTTTTGATAACTTTCTTTTTCTCTTTTTTAAGTGTTTTTTTCTTAGCAGCTTTTTTAGCTTTTAATTTTTTCTCTTCTTCTTTTTTCTTTGCCATTTTGATGACTCCTTATATAAAATATAGAGGATGGTACTATTTTATATTATAAATGTCAATAAAGTTTTGGAAAATATATAAACAAATTTCAATTTGTAATATTTTATAGTCTAATAAAAATAATATATTAAAATACTTTCATAAATCATAGGAGTATATTTATGGAAAAACTAGCAATAGAGGTAATAAACTCAAAGATATATACAATATGTGGTGAAAAAGTTATGCTAGATAGTGACTTGGCAAAACTTTATGAAGTTGAGACAAAAAGGTTGAATGAACAAGTAAAAAGAAATATTGAAAGATTTCCAATAGATTTTATGTTTCAATTAACAGAGGCTGAACATGAAAAATTGCGGTCGCATTTTGCGACCACAAATTTTTCTATGACTAGAACTTTACCTTTTGCTTTTACTGAGCATGGGATATTAATGCTTTCTTCTGTCCTTCGTAGTAAAACTGCAATAGAAGTCAATATTCAAATCATGAGAACTTTTACAGCATTACGAAGATATGCCTTGACTTATGATAACTTGCTAAAAAAATAGAGCAGATTGGGTTTGTTAATAATTACTAATTATAAAATAATATTTTAAAGGAGTTTACTTATGGAAAAAGAGCTTTCAAATATAATAGTTGATGATAAAATATTTATTATCAGAGGTATTCAAGTTATGATAGATAGAGATTTGGCAGAGTTGTATCATGTAGAAACAAAGAGATTAAATGAGCAAGTAAAAAGAAATATAAAAAAGTTTCCAAATGATTTTATGTTTCAACTAATGGATGGAGAAAAAAATGAACTAGTCGCAAAATGCGACCGGTTAGAAAAATTGAAACACTCAAGTTCAAATCCATTTGTATTTACTGAACATGGTGTATATATGCTTTCTACTGTATTAAAAAGTAAAGTTGCTACAGATGTAAGTCTATCTATCATGAGAACATTTGTTAGGTTGAAAAATCAAGCTGTGCCATATTTTGATATTATAAAAAGATTAGAGAAGTTAGAAACTAGTGATAATGAGACAAGGGAACTTTTAAGCAAGGTTGTACAAGTTGTTTCAAATATGCAAGATATTCAGGAAGAGGCAAAAGAGGGGACGAATAAGATTGGGTTTGTGAAATAAAAAATAGAATTTCTCTTGAAGAGGTAAACCTCTCCGCTTTCTTACTTTTGTGTTGACGAAAAGTAAGCAAAAGCAACTACGGCTTCGGAGCCAAAGGTTCCCTCACTTATTATTTTTATCTTTTCTGCTTGGCTTGTGCTTGCACTCTCTTTGAGAAAACTCGTTTATTAAAAATTGCGTTTAGCAACTTTTAAACACTCAAACAGTTGCCAATCTTGTTTAGAAAAGAGAAAAATAAACGTTCGGCTTTTGCAAATGTTGGAACCAAAGGTGGGATAAGGACATTTGCATTTTGATTTGTTTAGATTACTAACTTTTACTTACTTTAATTAATATAAAGACTGTACAGAAGAAGTAACAACGGAAGAGATTTCTTTCTACATCTGCAGGAGCCGAATGTTTATTTTTCATTTCGGAGAAAGCTGAGGACTTGTTTGAGTAAAAAAGAGTGATAAACTCACTCTTTTTTAGGAGTTCCGCAAGCTAGAAATTAAAAATAATAAATGAGGGAACCTTTGGCTCCGAAGCCGTAGTTGCTTTTGCTTACTTTTCGTCAACACAAAAGTAAGAAAGCGGAGAGGTTTACCTCTTCAAGAGAGAATTATGTATGTAAATTAATTAAAAATATAATATTATAGTAACTATTATATTGTTTTGTGACATGATATATGATGAAGAAAAGATATAATATTTTTTTATTTAAAAGGATTATTGTGCAAGAACAAATTATTGACTGTAAAAATATATTAGAAAATCTAACTCCAACAGATAATGTAAAAAATAATGGAGTTTATGAGTGCTCGTTAAAACATGGAATTGATGAGCAAGATATAAAAAATATTGCATTGTCAGGAGCTTATGGTTCAGGGAAAAGCAGTATTCTTAAAACATTTGAAAAAAAATATAAAGATGATTATTCTTTTTTAAATATTTCTCTTGCAGATTTTTCTGATTCAGAAAAAAACAATGAAAACACTGATGTAGAACGTAGTATATTACAAAAGATGTTTTATACAGTAAAAAACGAAGAGATACCATTTTCTCGATTCAAGAGAATAAAAGATATTACCTTTCAAGAGTTGCGAGATTATAGTCTATATATTTTTATCTTTATATTTTTCTTTTTTATTGCATACAAAAATAAAGATTTACCAGAGTATTTAGACTTTTTAAAGTTTGATATAGTGTATATAATTGGTTTTATAATTACATTTATTAGTATATTTCTTGCTCTCCCAAAAATAATAAGCTTATTAGGTGATATTGATTTGAAAAAAATTAATCTAAAGAGTGGTGAAGTTGATTTAGGGCAAAAAGATGGTAGTTCAATATTAAATAAAAATCTTGATGAGATTATATATTTTTTTAAAGCAACAAATTACAATATTGTTATATTTGAAGATTTAGATAGATATGCTAAAAATATTGATATCTTTGTAAAGTTAAGAGAAATAAATTTAATTTTAAATAATTCAAAAGAAGTTGAACAAAGTGTAACTTTTATTTATGCAATAAAAGATGATAATTTTAAAGACGAAGAAAGAACAAAGTTTTTTGATTTAATTGTTCCTGTTATTCCTATTGTTGATTATTCTAATTCAAGTGAACAATTAAAAATCATGATAAGAAAATATAAAAAGTATATGGGATTAGAGTTAAATGTATTAAAAAATAGTTTTATAAATGATATTTGTCTTTATATAGATAATATGAGACTACTAAAAAATATTTTTAATGAATTTATTATTTATAACGAAAAACTTGAATCAGATAGTTTAGAAAAAGAAAAGTTATTTAGTATGATTGTTTATAAAAATTTATTTCCTGATGATTTTTCAAAGTTAAGTAATAAAAAAGGTTTAGTTTACGAAGTATTGTCAAAAAAAGATAAATTGATAAATACAAGAATTAAGTCTATTGATGAAAAAATAAATAATATTAAAAATAAATTGGAAGAAATAGAAAATGAGCAAATAAAATCAATTGATGAATTAAGAAGTATATATATTTATAATGTATTAAAGAAATTTAATTCAATACACAATAATAGAATAATAGTTAACAATATTTCTATAGATATACCAGATTTAGAAGAGGAAAGTAACTTTAGTATATTAAAAGAATCTTCCAATATAAAATGCGATAATTATTATGAAAATCCATTAGTTTTTAAAAATATAGGAAATGAAGTTTGTGAGAAAAGTTATGATGAAAGAGAAGAGTTAATAAAAAATAAAAATAATGAATATATAAATACTAGTAACAAAGAAATTGAATCTTTAGAAAATGAAAAGCAATTGATTAAAATAAAAGAGCTAAAAGATTTAATTGAAGATAGTAATACTGTATTTGGGGACGACTTTAATGAAAAAGGTTTATTAATATTTTTAATTACAAATGGACATATAGATGAAACATATAACTATTATATTTCACATTTTTATGAAGAAAGTATTACAAAAGAAGATAGAGACTTTATTTTATCTATTAGGGAAAGAAGAGCTAAAGACTATACCTTTAAATTAGAAAAAGTTAGTGAAGTTATTAAACAAATACACTACTATGAGTATGATAAAAAAGAAGTATTAAACTATAGTTTATTGGAATATTTAATAGAAAAAGAAAATATAAAGAATTTGAATCAAATAATAAAACAGATAAATCAAAGAAAGGATTTAGAGTTTATAAAAGGGTATATTGATTTAAATTATCAGCATATTAATAAATTTATTGATTTAGTTATTAGTAAATGTAGTTGGTTTTGGGAAGAAATAGAAAACTCTTCTTTTACAATTGAGAAAAAAGAAAATTATTTAAAATTGATTTTGAAATATGGAAAAATTGAAAATATAAAAAAATTGAATATAAATTTAATAAGTAAGTATATTTCTAATATTAATAATTTTATAAAATTTAGAGAAAATATTGATATGAAAAAAATTAAAGATGTATTATTAATACTTCAACCTAAATTTAATAAAGCATCACAAATTAAAGATAATATTAGTCTATTTGAGTTTAGTTATACTAATAATTTTTATGAAATTTCTTTTGAAATGATAAAGGGAATTTTAAAACAGTTTAATAAAAATGAATTTAAATTAGAAGATTTAGATAAAAAGAATCTAACAATAATAAAAAATTCTACATGTAAAAATTTAATAGATAATATTGAAGAGCATATAGAAAGTTATATAGATAATATTTTATTAAGTATGGAAAAAATTAATGATGATGAAAACATATTTGTTGATTTACTCAATAATGAACATATATCAGATGACTTAAAAATTGAAATTATAAAAAGAGAAGAAACTTTAATATCTAATATTTCAGAGGTTACAAATCATGAATTATGGAAGAATTTATTTGAGGAAAATAAAATAAAAGCTGATTGGAATAATATTTTATATTATTACCAGGAGCATAAAGAGATAGATGAAAGTTTAATCAAATATTTTAATATAATTGAGAATGCAAAAGTTTTATCAGATGTAAGAATAAATTCTAAAACAAAATTCATGGAAGATAGTAAATTCGATATTAGTTTAGTAAATAAACTAGTAAAAAATATTTTATTTGCAAATGAAATAGAGATTAATTCATATAAAGAATTAATTAAATCAAATGGTTATTGGTATCCAGATTTAGATATATCTACTATTGACGAAGAAAGAATTATAGAATTAGTTAAGACTGAAAAATTTCAATTCACAGTTCAGAATTTTAAAAGATTAAAAGAATGTACAAAAAGTCAACATATAAAACTTATTGAAAAAAATATTGATAAATTTTTAATAAAATATGAAGAATACAATTTAGATGAAAATGATGTACATAATTTATTACTTAGTTCATTTGTAAAAGAAATAAAGATAGAGATAATAAAAAAACTTGATTATGAATTGATAAATAATAAAAATATTGGAAAGTTAGTTTATGATAATATGGATAAAAAAATTAAATACCCAATTGGTTTTTTAGAAAGTTTAATTATAAATTTAAATACAAAAGAAATGCAAGTTAATATAATTGTTGAACAAAATGAATATTTATCTGAAGATGAATTTCTAAATTTATTAAGTCTTTTAGAAAATGAATATAGTAATATTGCAAGATTAGATGGTAAAAGACCAGTATTAATAGATAAATATTATAATAGAAAACTTATTGGTATTTTAATTGAGAGAAAATTTATTACAAAAAGTAAAGAAGAAAAAAATAAATCAATTAGGCTTTTTGTTAAAAATAGAAATAAAGTATAGAAAAATAGGCTTTATAGAAAAAGCCTATTTTATGTGTCTATTATATCTCTATCTCCAAAGCAATAGGGCAGTGGTCACTTCCCATAATATCACTCATAATGTAAGCATTTGAAATATGAGGTTTTAAATCCTCACTTACATAAAAATAATCAATTCTCCAGCCAACGTTATTGGCTCTTGCATTTGCTCTATAACTCCACCAGCTATAGTTATCTGGCTCATCACCTATAACATGTCTTAGTGTATCTATGTATCCATGCGATAAAAACTTGTCTATCCATTCTCTCTCCATAGGTAAGAAGCCTGATGTACCTTCATTTGCTTTTGGTCTTGCTAAGTCTATTGGTCTGTGGGCTGTGTTTACATCTCCACATATTATGATTGATTTACCTTGTTTTTTTAAAGACTCACAATGATTTAAAAATCTATCGTAAAACTCCATTTTATATACTAGTCTCTCTTCTTTACTTTGACCATTTGGAAAATATACATTAAAAAATGCTATATCTTTATCTGCTAGTGTGAAATGAACTTCGTTTATTCTTCCTTCATCTAATACATCAACAGTAGGACAAGTACATTCAAAAGTTATATCTAAGTCTGTAAATAGAGCAGTTCCTGAACGTCCCTTTATTGCTGATTGGCTAGCAGTCATATTTTTGAAGTTTTTTTCAAAGATAGTTTCTGGAATTTGTTCTTTCATTGATTTTGTTTCTTGCACACCTAAAAGATGAATATCGTGTTCATCTACCCATTTTAGGGCTTCTTTTTTATCAACTGCTCGGATACCGTTTACATTCCATGATACAAATTTATATTTATTCATTAAAAACCTTATAATATTTTTTAAATTTTCACATTATAGCTAAGATTGTTTTAGGGTATAATCTTGTGAGATTAAGAGATAAATATGTATCTAAAAAAAGATACATATTTATTAGATATTAACGTTTATTTATCATATCTTTTTTTATAACATCAATGATTGTTTTGGGTTCACATCTTTTTCTATAGTTTTCATCAACAAAGGCATAGATGATTTCATAATTTTTATTTACAATATATGTTGCAGGTGAGGGTAAATCAAAGGTACCATTTCTGTTTGCTTCTAAGATATCTACTTTAAGTTTGTCATATGTAGATATAACTTCATCACTTAAAGTATAAACTATACCAAACTCTTTTGCTATTGTGTTATTTTTATCATACAAAATATCAAAGTTTAAGGAGTGCTTTTCAAATAAATATAAGGACTTATCTTGCGTTTGTGGAGATAGAGTAATTAGGGCTGCATTTAAGATTTTTAGTTGAGAAGCAACTTTTTGTAATGCCATTAATTGCAAATTACTATAAGGAGACCACGAACCATCAAAAAAGTTCAGGACAGTATATTTGTTTTTTTCAACTATATCTTTTATATTTATTATTTTTCTATCATGATTTGAGAGTGAAAATTCTGGAATTTTATCTCCAACTTTTAGTGCTTTTGATAATTTTTTTGATTCTTTTAATTTTTCAATTGCATTATTTAATACATCTTGTGTCTCTTTAGGGACATTTTTTTGAAAATCTAATAAATAGTTTTCTATATTTTCTTCTAACGTAGGCATTTAAACTCCTTATGTGAAGAGAATATCTCTTTTCTTCACAACATACTATAAAATATTATTTAAGCATTATAAAAAAAGCTAACTTTAAATAATTTGTATTATATTACAACTTATAACATTATGGGAAACTTTATGAATCAAGAAATAATATTAGGTTTGATAACTTTTTTAACTTCAACAGTAGCTGGAGTAGTTGGTATAGGTGGTGGTATGATGCTTATTGCTATACTTCCATCCTTTTTACCACTAAATGCACTTATACCTGTGCATGGTTTGACTCAAATGTCTAGTAATTTTAGTAGGGCAGTATTTGGCTATAAAGATGTAAAATTAGAAGTCATACCAAAGTTTTTATTTGGTTCTTTACTTGGGATTGCTCTTTTTGCTTCTATTTTGTATTTTATATCTTTAGATTATGTTCCACTTTTTATTGGAGTTTATATTTTACTCTCTCTTTGGTCAAAGAAGTTTAATGAAAAAATCAAAAGATATGAGAGTTATTTTTTAGCTGGATTTTTTCAAACAGGGCTTTCTATTGTAGTTGGAGCAACGGGACCTCTTACCATGACACTTTTACTAAAAGATTATGATAACAAAGATATAGTGGTGGCAACAGGGGCAGCTTTGATGAGTATTACTCATACACTTAAAGTCTTTGCTTTTATGTTTTTTGGTTTTGTATTTTTTGACTATATTGGGATTTTGCTTGCTATGATTTTAGGTGCTGTTCTTGGTAGTTGGACAGGAACAAAACTTCGAGATAAAATAGATGGTAAAAAGTTTATTATGTTTTTAAAAGTTCTATTATCTATATTAGCTATAAAAGTTATTGTTAGTATATTTATTTAAATCTATAAGCCCAAATCTTTCAACTCTTGAAGATTTGTCTCTTCTTGTATTTCTCTAGTGGGCTCTTTTTTATCTTTTACTTTGTCCATTAGGCTATTTTGATTCATGTTTGAAAAGGGGCTTTTATTCTTTAGTAAGCTATCACTTTTCCCTCCATGCATATCTATTTTTCCTGAACTTTCATTTGTGTAGTTATAGTTTGCCAATAAAGAGCTCATTAAAAGAGAAGTTAGTATTAGTAATATTTTCATAATTTATCCTTTAAATAAAATAGTTTAAAACAAAAAGTATACAAACAATTGAGATAAGAGTTTGCACTGTAATAATTGATGACATTAAGTTTACATTACCACCTAGTTGCCTTGCTAGTATAAAAGATGAGGGTGCAGTAGGAAGTACTGCAAAAAGTACTAAGATAGATAACATCATTCCATCTATTTCAAAAATTCTTCCAAAAATATAAATCAAAACAGGAAAAATAAGGTGTTTGCCAATGCTTGAAATAATAACTTCACTTTTTGAAGACTTAATCTCTTTTATTACAAGACCAAAGCCAACTGACAAAAGTCCCATTGGAAGTGCAGCTTGACTTAGTATTTCTAAAGTATTGTTTAAAACAAGTGGAAGATGAATACCTAGAAAGTTGAGACTCCCTCCAATAATACAAGCTACAATTAGTGGGTTTGTAACAATTGATTTTAATAGATAAATAAAATCTAATTTGTCATTTGACATATAGAGTGCAAAAATTGTAATACACAATATATTTATAAATGGTATGGCAAAGGTAAGTATTATTGCTGCTAAAACTAAACCTTCATTCCCATAAATAGATCCAGCAAGAGCTAAAAATACATAGGTATTAAACCTAATTGCACCTTGAACCATAGAGGTAAATGAGCTTGGTTCTGAGGGTTTTATTTTATTTATGATTATAAGAATAATCATGGTAAAAAATATTGCTAAAATAGCAGATAATACAAAGCCAAAACTATTTTGAGAATCAAGAGATGCAGTTGATAGTTTATAAACAAGAAGTGATGGCATAAGTACATAATATGTTAATTTATCAGCCTGTGGCCAAAACTCATATGATGGAAACTTTATTCTTTTAAAAAAATAACCAATAAGAATAAGTGAAAAAACAGGAATTAGTGCTGAAAAAATATGTATCATAAAAGATTCTTTTTGTTAAATATAAGTAGAATATTATCATATTACATATAAATTACAAGGAAACCCACTTTTAAGACTCTTAGGCATGCTAAAATTTTTTTTTGCATAAAGGAGAATATCATGTTAGCAGAAATAAATGACTTATTAAATAACCTTATCTGGGGAAATATCCTAATATATTTACTTCCAGCTTTGGGTTTGTTTTTTACAGTTAGTTCAAGATTTGTACAGTTTAGATACTTTTTTAAGATGTTTAATATCTTAAGAGATACAGTACATGATAAAGAGGGACATATTAGTTCTTTTCAAGCACTTATGTTAAGTGTTGCAGGTAGAGTTGGTGGTGGAAACATCGCAGGTGTAGCAGTTGCAATAACACTTGGTGGACCAGGTGCTGTTTTTTGGATGTGGATTATTGGATTGATTGGTATGAGTACTAGTTTCTTTGAATGTTCATTGGCTCAACTTTATAAAGAAAAAGATAAGGCAGACTCTTGTGTTTATAGAGGAGGTCCTGCTTATTATGTAACAAAAGCTTTAGGACTAAGATGGGTAGGTATTATTATTTCTGTTTTACTTCTTATTACTTTTGGATTTGCATTTAATGCAACTCAGTCATTTATTATTGCAAGTTCATTTGAAGCTTCATTTAATACTCCACTTTGGATTACAGGTTCTATTTTAACTGTTATTTTTGGTTTGGCTATTTTTGGTGGTATTAAAAGAATTACAAAATTTTCAGAAGTTGTTGTTCCTATTATGGCAGTGGGTTATTTATTGATTGCTATTGTTGTTATTGCTTTAAATTATGATCAAATTCCTTCATTGATTAGCATGATTGTATCTGAAGCATTTACTCCAAGTACTGCAATTAGTGGTGGTATTGGTGCAGTGATTTTACAAGGTGCAAAAAGAGGTATGTTCTCAAATGAAGCAGGTCTAGGTTCTGCTCCAAACGTGGCAGCAGTAGCTTACGTAGCACATCCAGTTCAACAAGGTATCGTTCAATCATTCTCTGTATTTATTGATACTATTATTTTATGTTCTTGTACAGCATTTATCATTTTGCTTTCAGGTGTTTATTCTCCAGGTGCAGATGGTGTTCAAGGTGTCTTATTGACTCAAAATGCATTGATTGAGCATATTGGTCCTTTAGGTGGATACTTTGTAACAGTTGCTTTATTACTGTTTGGTTTTTCATCAATGTTATATAACTATTACTTGGCAGAAAATAGTTTAAACTTTTTTAGTAAAGGGAATGTAACACTTTTTAATATTTTTAGAGTAGTTTGTATTGCTTTAATTGCATGGGGAGCATTTCAAGACTTAGGGTCTATTTTTACATTTGCTGATTTATCTATGGGATTATTGGCTGTTATTAATATGATAGTTATTGCTGTTTTATATAAACCTGTATTGAGATTAATCAAAGGGTATGAAAGACAACTTAAAGAGGGTAAAAAACCAGTTTTAAGATATAACGATTACAGTGAGTTTAAAATTGATAAAGAGACTTGGAAAGAGATTGTTGATAATATCAATGACGAAAGAGCAAAAGCTAAAGAGTAAGTATATACTTACTCTTTGATATATATTAGTTAATATTTAACTAATATGTATCTTCTAAAAGAGCAATAACAGCTAATCTTCAAGTAAAGTTAGACATTATTTTATATAAATTACATACAAAGGATAGAGATGTTTAATAAAGAAGGTATCCCTTTTTTTACAATAACTATTCCTTTTTTATGTATTGTTTTTTTAGCTTTCTTTTCAACTTCATACTACTTAAAAACCACACAAGAGAGTTTTGAGTCTGATTTAATACTATTTGAAAAATACAATATGCAAAATAGTGATACAACTTTAGAAAAGTACTCTTTAATGATTAAAGAGAAAAAAGATATCTTAGAAAAAAAGAATGATGAGTTTATAAATTTCATTTTTATTTTAAGTATTTCAATCATATTTTTTATGGCACTTTTTAGTTTTCTTATGACATCAATTATTAGTGATATTATAAAAAAGTATAAAAAACAAGTCCAAAATAAAGAAGAAAAACTTGAAACCCTCAATAAAACTCTATATTCAAAAGTAGCAAAAGGAATAGAAGATGGAAAAAGAAAAGATAAAGCAATTCTAGATCAGTCAAGATTAGCAAAAATGGGTTCAATGATTTCAATGATAGCCCATCAATGGAGACAACCATTAAGTGAACTTTCTGGGATTTTGATGGAATTAGAGACTGCTACAAGATTTAAAAAAGTTGATGAGAGTCATATTTTAAACTCAGTAAATAAAAGTAATGATATGATTGATTTTATGTCAAATACCATTGATGATTTTAGAAACTTTTATAAGCCAGATAAGAAAAAAGAGTATTTTTTTATAAGTGATGCTTGTAAAAAAGCTATCAACTTGGTAGATGCGACACTTCATAACTTATCAATAGAGTTGATTTTTGATATAAAAAAAGATAAAAAGATATTTGGATATCCCACAGAATATTCGCAAGTTATATTAAACCTTATAAGTAATGCAAAAGATATATTAGTAGAAAAAGAGATAGAAAATTCTAAAATCTTTATTACGATTGCGTCAAAAGGCATGCAGAGTATTGTAACTATAAAAGATAATGCAGGTGGAATAAAAGAAGAAAATTTTGATTTGATTTTTGACCCTTATTATAGTACCAAAGATTCATCAAAAGGCACTGGCCTTGGACTTTATATTTCAAAGCTTATAATTGAGCGAAATATGGGTGGTGAACTTAGTGTTGAAAATGATAAGGATGGGGCAATTTTTAAAATAGTAGTGTTAGGATAAGTATGGATAATAATTTAATAGATGAATTAAAAGATGTAACAATATTATGTGTTGAAGATGAAGATGGTATTAGAGAGTTTATTGTAAATACTTTAAAATACTATTTTAAAGAGGTGTATGCGGCTAAAAATGGACTTGAAGCCTATGAAATCTACGAAGAGTACAAACCTAAAATAGTTTTAACAGATATTGAGATGCCAAAGATGGATGGGATTGAACTTGTAAAAAAGATACGTAAAAATGATTTATCAACTATGGTTATCATGTTAACAGCCTATTCAAATGAAGAGTACCTTATGAATTTGATAAATTTAAATGTTGACCATTTTATTTTAAAACCTCTAAATTCAAAAAAGCTAAATGAAGCCTTAACTAAATATATAGAGAGAAACTTTTCCCAACAGATACTTTTACACGAGGATTTAAAACTTAATTTATCAAAAAGAGAATTGATTTATAAAGATACTGAAATAATACCCTTGAGAAAAAGAGAACAAGATTTTTTATATCTTTTACATAAAAATAAAAACTCAATAACTACATATGAACAAATAGAAATAGAGCTATGGCAAGATAAGTTTATGACAAACCATGCTTTAAAATCTTTTATAAAAGAGATTAGACATAAAATACCTATAAATATTATAAAAAATATTTCACAAGCAGGTTATATATTAGTAAATGAGTAACAATTAAATGTATGAGTTTTTATTTTTGATATAATTATAAAAATTTAATATAAAGATATAATATGCAATTTTTAAAAACACATTGGAATAAATTCTTAATTTTAATTTTATCAATAACTATAATATTTTTTGCTTTTTCATATACTCTTGATGTAAAAGGTAAGGAGTTAGTTGATAATAGTTTTAAAGAGGCTGTTATTGTATTTGGAAGTGCAAAAGCACTTAATGCAGTGATTTCTTTAGCCCAAGGAACTGAACTAGACCTTCCTTTTTTTACTGTAGCAATTGGGGAAGTTCTAGATCCTGTAAATGATTTAGTAGAGCAATTTTCTCTTGTGATGTTAGCTAGTATGGTTTCTCTAGGTATTCAAAAAATCATGATGAATTTTGTTACCAATGATATATATAACTATATTTTGTTTTTTTCTGTAATAGTTTTAAACCTATGGATGTTTTATAGGTTTTCAAAAGATGAGAGGTTTAGAACACTTTTTTTTAAAATCTCTGTGATATTGATTTTTCTGCGTTTTGCAGTTCCTCTTATTGGCTTAGTTAATGAGTTTGCTTATAATAGTTTTGTAAAACAAGATTATAATATTAGTCAACTAAATGAAAGTATTGTAAAAGTAAAAGAAGATGTTAATGAGGTTACAAAAAATACAATAGAACACAAAGAAAACAGCTCATTTTTCAATAAAGTTGCAGAGAAATTTGATTCAAACTATTATGCAAAAAAAGTAGATGAATATAAAAAAGCAGTTGATAGTTCAAGTGAGTATATAGTGGCACTTATTATTGCTTTTGTTTTTCAAACCATACTGCTACCTTTGATATTTCTTTTTATCCTTTATCACTTTGTAAGAGGTATTTTTAATTTAGGAAAATAAGCTTAAAAATAAGTCCTAAATTATTTTTCAAACTTTAAAATTATTTTAATAAGATAAAAGTATTAAAAGACTAAAATTAAGATAGATATAGGTGGTAAAAAAATCTATAGAAATCTAAAAATAGATTTATTAGGATTTTAATGCAAAACTATAATATAACAAGTGAAGAAAATGATTATAAATTTTCTGATTTGATTGATATTGTTGAGTTTGAAGAACTACTAGAGAGTTTTTTTAAGGCAACAGGTATTCCAAATGGTATTGTTGGTAATGATGGCGAGATAATATCTCAAAAGGGCTGGGTTAGTGCCTGCTCTTTATTTCATAGAATAAATCCAGAGTCAAATTTATGCTGTGTTGAGAGTAATCTAAAGCTTATGGAAAATTTGATTGATGGAAAAGTAAATCATAATTTATGTAAAAATGGTTTACTTGATTATGCAACTCCACTTGTAGTTGATGGTAAGATTTTAGCAACGATATTTTTAGGTCAAGTTTTAGAAAAAGTTCCTAATATGAAGTTTTTTAAAGAACAGGCTAAAAAATATAATTACGAAGAAAAAAAATATTTGGATGCCATAAGAGTTGTTCCAGTTGTTTCAAGAGAAGAGATGGAAGCACACATGGATTGTATTGTAAAGATGGCAAGGATGTTAGCTCAAAGCTCTTTGTCAAAGTTTCATCAAAATAAACTCCAAGATACTTTAGAAAAAACTACCAAGCAGCAGATTCAGTTGAAAGATATTTTAGACTTTTCTCCTGTTGGAGTTGGCTGGGCAGATAGTAGCGGAAAAATAGAATATCTAAATCATAAATTTACAAAATTATTTGGATATACCATTGATGATTTGCCCGATATTGATACTTGGGCAAAAAAAGTATATCCAGACACTAGCTATAGAGAAACTGTTATTACTCCTTGGCTTGAGGGGTTTGTTTCTGCTATTCAAAAAAATATTTCTATTCCAGAACTTGAGGTTACAACAACTTGTAAAGATTGCACTGAAAGAAGAATTTTAATTAAGGTTTCTTGGATTGGAGATAAACTTTTAGCTAACTTTACTGATATAACAGAGCATTGGAAAAGTGAGCTTAGAAATCTAGCCCATGATAATATGCTGGAAATGGTAGCAAAAGGTTCAAGCCTATCTGATATTCTTTACAATATTGTTCAAACAATTGAGTCTGAAGATAATACATCTATTTGTAGTATTTTACTCTTAGATGAAGAAAAAAGGCGTTTATTATTAGGTGCTTCTATAAATTTACCTGAATTTTATAATGAAGCCATAAATGGTCTTGAAATAGGTAAAGGTGTAGGTTCTTGTGGTACTGCTGCATATCTTGGCAAACGTGTAATAGTTGAAGATATTATGACACATAAGTATTGGAAAGGATATACAGATTTGGCCAAAAAAGCTGAACTTGGTTCATGTTGGTCAGAGCCTATTTTTTCTTCAAATGGTGAGGTTTTGGGAACTTTTGCAATCTATCATAAAAAACCTACAAGACCATCCCTTGAAGATATAGAGCGTATCTCTTTTGCTGCCAATTTAGCTAGTGTTGCCATAGAAAATAGAAATGCAAGAATTGAGTTAGAGCATCGTGCTTATTTTGATTATCTTACAAATCTACCAAATAGAAGATATTTTATAGAGCATGCAGATATAGAACTGTCTCGTTATCACAGATATGGTGGAGAGCTTTCTATTATGATGTTTGATATTGATTTTTTTAAAAATCTTAATGATACATATGGACATAATATTGGTGATTTGGTATTGCAAAGAATATCTGAAATAAGTCGTAATATTTTACGTGATATTGACATTATTGGTCGTATAGGTGGTGAAGAGTTTGCTATTTTATTACCCCAAACAAATATTAGTGAAGCAATAAATGTTGCAGAACGTTTACGTATAGAAATTTCAAAAGGAGAAGTCTCTTTTGGTAGTGAAATATTATCTGAATTTACAGCCTCTTTTGGTGTATCTGATGCGAAAGATTGTAGGAGTATAGACAACTTGTTAAGTCAAGCAGATTTAGCTTTATATGAAGCTAAAAAAACGGGACGAAACAAAGTTTGTATGTATAAAAAAGAAAATGACAAAAAATAGAACTTCATTTGAAAAAGATAGCAATAGTGAACATGCTGAACTCTTTTTAGCAGTACGTGATTATATAAAAATATGTATAGGAAATGATGTAAAAGAGAGACACAATGAACATACCACTTCCTTTTATTCAAAAGAGGGTGGTTTTTGTTCAATTAGAGTAAAAGAAGATTATATCTTTTTGAGTTGGTTTAGAGGATATATTGTAAAAGATAAATATAACTTACTTTATGGAACTGGGAAAGTGGCAAGAAAGCAGAAAATTTATCAGCTTGATAAACTTACACGAGAATCCATAAGATATTATATAAATGAGACTTTGATGTTTTTGTTTGAACACAATGAATTAATAAAAATGAAGTGTAAAAAAAGATGATGGCAAATGGATATATAAGAGAAGTAAATAGAAAAGATATAGATGATTTGAGTAACTTATCAAATAGTTTATTGACTTATCTTTTTAAAGAAGCTGCACCCAAATGGTTTGTTGATGAATTGTTACCTAAGGCTTACGAAGAGAGAATTTTAGATAAAAAATATGAGCAATTTGTATATATCTTAGATGAAAAGATAGTTGGAATACTTACCATAAAAGATAAAAATCAGATTTTCCATCTCTTTGTTGATAAAAAATATCATCGAAGAGGCATAGCAAAAAAGCTTTGGGAGTTTACAAAAACAAACTATGAGATTAAGAATATGAAAGTAAATGCTTCTTTGTATGCCATAAAAGTTTATGAGAGCTTTGGATTTGAAAAAGAGGGTGAGGAAAAGATTTTTCAAGAATTAAAATATCAGCCAATGATTTATAAAAGATAATTAAACCTATTCAAATACTCCTTCTAGTTTTTTATTACACTGTGGACAAGACCCATTTACAAGACTGTTTTTTGTAACTTGAAAATAACTTCTTTCAATCAATGTATTTCCACATGAAGAGCATTTTGTACTATTTTCATATTGGACATTTCCCACATAAATATACTCTAAGCCTACACTTTTTCCTATTTCATAGGCACGATTAAGAGTTTGCAAAGATGTTGGAGGAAGACTTAACTCTTTGTAATCAGCGTGAAAAGCAGATATATGCCAAGGAGTAAAAGTGCCTAGTTCCTTGGCAATAAACGAAGCGATTTTAAAGAGTTCTTCATCACTATCATTTTGAGTTGGAACGATCAAAGTTGTAACTTCAATCCAGAGATTATTTTTTCTAAAATGTTTTAGGTTTTCAAGATTTTTCTTTAAATTTCCACCTAAGTTATGTTTATAATATTTTTCATCAAATGATTTTAAATCTATATTTATGGCATCTATTATGCCAACCATATCATCTATGACTTCTTTTGATTCATATCCATTACTTACAAATATATTTTTAAGACCAAGTTTTTTAGCTTCAAGTGCAATATCTTTTGCGTAAGGGTAAAAGATAGTTGGTTCATTGTAGGTATATGAGATAGATTGACAACCCTTTTGTAGTGCTAAAGAAGCTATTGTTTTAGGTTCAAAGTATCTGCTTTTATCTATGTTGTGTTCTTGTGATATCTGCCAATTTTGACAAAAACTACAGTGGAAATTACAACCAACAGTTCCTATTGAAAAGGATTTAGATGAGGGTAAAAAGTGATATAGTGGTTTTTTTTCTATAGGGTCAATATTAATTGCACTTGGATAACCATAAACTAAATTTTCAATATGAGAGCCAACATTTTGATTGATTCCACAAACTCCAGTTTGCCCAGCTTTTAATTTACAATAGTATTGGCATAACAAACACACAAGCCTATCCTTTTCTTTTTTATAATAGTTCATCCACACACCTTTATATCTATAATTATACAATAGTATAGTGTTAAATAATAATTAATAAAAAGTTTGTATTGACATTAAAAAATAAATGGCAATCATAAAACATCAAAAGTGAAATAAGAAAACCATTACCATCTTTTGTTAAGTAAAATGGGTTTATAAAATATACATTGTGTTAGAATTCTAACATTAAAAAAATGAGATAATAATATGATAGAAAAATTTGATTTTACAATGATAGTTTTAAAGAATGACCAATATGATGGAAGTACAATAGATGCTTCAACTATACCTGATAGCGTAGAAGTGTTTGAAGAAGAGTTACTTTTATTGATAGAAAAACTAGAGAATAAAAAACTTTTATGGGTAAAACTTGATATTGTTCAATCAAATTTAATTCCACTACTTACAAAATATGATTTTGTTTTTCATCACTGTAATGAAAGAGATATTACCTTAGTAAAAAAGCTTATTCATAAACCTATTATTCCTACAGCCACAAATCATACTTTAGGAGTAGGGGCAGTTGTAATTGATGACAATAAACTTTTAGTAATCAAAGATAAAATTTGGCAAAAATATAAACTTCCTGGTGGTCATATAGATGATAGAGAAAATATCTCTTCTGCTTTGATTAGAGAAGTATATGAAGAAACAGGTATAAATGTAGAGTTTGATTCTATTGTAAGTTTAGGCCACTTCTCTCCTGGACAATTCAATGAGTCAAATCTTTATGTAGTATGTAAAGCAAAACCTTTATCTAAAGAGATAAACATTATAGATACAGATGAGATACTAGAAGCAAGATGGATAGAGATTGAAGCTTATTTATCTTTAGATGATGTTCATCCTTACAATAAAACAATAGTAAAAAATGCTTTAAAAAACGAGGGATTTAAAATAGATGAAAGTGAAAATTTAATCACAAAAAATGATTTAAATTATGAAATATTTTTTTAAACCAAGAAAAAATAACTAGTAGGTTTCTCCTACCAGTTATTTTTCATCAAATCTTGTTCTTTCATTGCTTGTGTTAAAACTTCATAACCTTTTAACTCTTCAGGTCCTGTTTTAACCCACTTGTTTAATCCTTCCATTTGCATCATTTTCTTTATGATTGGCTCATTTGGATCTTGTGATAGTAGCATCTCTGTGAATTTCTCTTGAATAGTTTTATCTAAACTTTCAAGAACAGTAAAGTTACAGTGACAATAACCCGAACTTACATAAAATGATTCTATTTCACCACTTGGGAACATCCCATCTTCAATCATTCTTACCCATGAACTAATTCCAATCGCACCTGCATCTATTTCATCATTTAAAATAGCTTCAAGTATGTCAAATTCACTTCTTCCTGTATCACCATGTTTTCCTAAGTCTGAATTAAATCGTACGATATTTACATCATGATTTTTTCCAAGTTTATCTTCAATATATTTTAAAGGTAAAATTGCAGCTTGAGCAGAGTCTGCACTTCCTAAAGCAAATTTTCTTGTATTTAAATCTTCTATTTTTTTGATACCACTAGAGGCTTTTGTGATAAAAACAGATTGAAAATCTATATCTGTATCTCTCATAACTAAAGCTTTAGTTTTCCCTCCACTTAGTTCATAGCTTCTAACCCATGCAACATTTGTATTCCAAGCAACATCAATCTTATTTGATAAAAGATATTCAACTTGAGCCTCATAGTTTGAAAATAAAATATAATCAAGTCTTACACCATTATCATTAAAATAGTCTCTTATAATATCCCAAATAGGAATTACTTTTGGGTCGTAAGCTACCGCTCCTAGCATAATTGGTTTTTTCATAATTTTCTCCTTAAGGGATTGGTTGGTTTGTTAAAGCTTTTCCAAGCCAAATAGAAAGTACATCAGTACTTGGTGCCATAACTTGTGCTGCATAAGCATCTCTTAGTAATCTTTCAATTGTGATACGTTTAGCATAAGCAGTTCCTCCACCAATTTTCATAGCTTTATTACAAACTTCTACTGCCATATCTGAAGCATTTAATCTTGCAGAAATAATTTGAGCCAAGGCATCTGCATCACCATTTGCTCCACTTTTTGCAGCTGCAAGAGTAAAGTGTTTTGCACTAGTTGCTTTTGTGAAAATTTCAGCAATATGATTTTGTACAGTTGGGATATTACATAAAGCACTCTCATCACTATATTTTCTATCCATTGAGTATTCAATAATAGTATTACATGCATTTAAAGCCACACCTGTATAAACTGCACCCAAACCTATTACAAAAAATGGTGCAACTACATTAAATACTTGCTCTGCACCACTTCCTGCAGGTCCTACTCTATTTGAAATATCAATATCTACATTATTAAATACCATTGGCATAGAAGCATTTCCTCTCATACCTAATCCATCCCATGCTGACTCTTCAAATGTTATACCTTTTAAGTCTTTTTGTATAATCCAATTATCTAAACCCTCAGCATCGAAACTATTTGAAAGTACCAGATAAAAATCAGCATAAAGTGCAGAAGTAACAAAACTTTTTCGTCCATTCATTAGTAATTTATCACCATCTTTTGATACAGTTATTTCAGGATTGTAAAAGTGTGTACCTGTACCTGTTTCACTAAAGGCAAGTGCTAAAAGTAACTCTCCATTTGCGATTTTAGGTAAATACTCTTTTTTCATATCATCACTACCAAATGCAACTATGCACATAGTTGCAACATTATGCATCATATAACAAAGTCCTGTTGTAGCACAACTTGAAGCAAATGCAAGTACTGTTTGAGTATGCTCTTCTAGTCCTAAGCCTTGACCTCCATACTCTTTTGGTACAATCAAACCTGTGATTTTATCTTTTTTTATAGCTTCAAAACTATCAACTGGGAACTTTGCTTCTTCGTCTACTTTTTGTGTATATGGTTGGATATTTGATTTTGCAAAATCCAACATTTTATTATAAATATTATTCATTGTTTTTCCTACATAAAATTTGGTGTATGAACTTTTGAAATGTCATTTGCCAACTCTTCATCCATACCTATATCTATCAATCTCTTTACTCTGTTTGTATTCATAGTCTCTTTTAATTCTTCAACTAAATCAAAACCTTTTTTATAGTCATTTGGAGCATCACTTCCACCAGCTAAAATAGCTAGGGCTTCTAATAACAAAGAAGACTCTCCACTAACTTCATCCATAAACTCTTTTCTCTTATATGCTGTTGCTTTTAAAGAGTTGATGCGATTTGGATTTTGTGCTATTGCAGATTTTACATGCTCTAAGCCGTATGATACGTGTCTCATTTCATCTCTTTTAGCAAGTTTTATGATTTTTCTTGTGGCATCATCAGGCATATGTTTTTCTAAAAAACTTAATAAATCAACAAAAGTACCTTCTCCCATAACATGAAGTAAAAATGAACTTTTTATATAATCATCTTCTTTAAATAGTGAATAAAGTGAGCGTTGTGTAACTTCACTTGAATATTGAAATCCCGCACCAAAAGCATGGGCTCTTTTTGTAAATACTTCAATATGTCGCGCTTCATCATTCATAAGTGAAGATAAAAAAAGTGGAATTTCCATATAATAAGGATTGATTTGACTAATAAATTTTCCTGGAATATATAAAGCTGAAAATTCATTTTCAACTAAATATGTCATTATTTGACAAATAGCTTTTTCAATGATTGGATTTAGTTTTGGTATCTCATTCCAAGCAATATCAGTTGTAGCATTCCATTGTAAGTTTTTACCTTCTTCATAAAGTACAGAAACAGGTTCTGACCAAACTAATTCTTTATGGGAAAGTGCAAAATCATATGAAGGTGTACCTTCTTGGGTTATCATTCCTCTTGTTAAAAGACCATTGCTATTGGGAGCTTTTGCTAAAATTTCATGGCTTAAATTCAAATCTTTTAGTTTTGGATTTGAAGTTTCAATACCTTTTAGTTCTTTTCCCCAAGATGGTGAGCTTTCAAAATTATTTTTACTAATTTTTTGAATTTTATAAGAGAATTGAGCTCCTAAATTTTCACGACCTAAATATAGATGACCTTTAAGTTTTGTCCAACCTCTAAGTTCTATTTCTATATTCTCTTTTAAAGATACAACTTCAATAATATCATGAATATTTGCAGTTAAAAAAGCATTTTCAAGTTTTAAAAATAGTTCTTTTGAAGGGTATAGGTTTCCAGTAAATAAAGATATACAGTGATTATGGTTGTTCAAATAATTCTCCAAAATTATAGTTAATCTTGGTCCATCTAAAAGTTATGATGGCATCTCAACCTGAGACATTCTTGGCATTGTACAAAAACAATAGTAAAAGTTTATTAAAATGGTAAAAAAAATTTAACCAAAATGAAAATATATAAAATTAAACTAAATGAGGCTAAAATATCTAAATTATAACTAAAAAGAGAAATAATGAAATATAAAATTTTTGTAGATGGACAGTTTGGAACAACTGGATTAAAAATAAATGAAATGCTAAAGAATAGAAGTGAATTAGAGCTTTTAACAATAAGTGAAGAAGAGAAAAAAGATATTGAGATTAAGAAAAAGTTTTTAAATGAAGCTGACTTAGTTTTTTTATGTCTACCTGATGCTGCTTCAAAAGAGTCAGTAGCTTTAATAACTAATGAAAATACAAAAGTAATAGATGCAAGTACAGCTCACAGAACAAACCCAGAGTGGACTTATGGAATAGCTGAACTAACTATAACACAAAGAGAAAATATAAAAAACTCTAAGCGAGTTTGTGTACCTGGTTGTCATGCAAGTGGATTTATTATGGCTATGAAACCTTTGTTAGAAAATAGTATTGTTTCGCCAAAAGATAAGATTGTATGTCACTCTATTACAGGATATAGTGGTGGGGGAAGAGCTTTGATTGATGCTTATGAAGAGCCTGAAAACAAAGGTAAGTTTGATAGTCAAAGACCTTACGCATTAGGTTTAAGTCATAAACACTTGCCTGAGATGAAACATGTTTTAGGATTGAAACATGCACCATTTTTTACGCCAAGTGTTGGAAACTTTAAGCAAGGTATGCTTGTAATGTCATACTTAGTAAAGAGTGAATTTTTAAATAAAAAGATTACAAGAAAAGAAGTATTAGCAATATATAAAGATTACTACAAAGATGAGCAGTTTGTTAAAATCATCGAAGATGATATTGCGTATCTTGATGATGGTTTTTTAGATGCAATGAATTGTAACAACACAAATAGAATCGAAATATCAGTTTATGATAGTGAAGATTATATGCTTGTGATTTCAAGACTTGATAACCTTGGAAAAGGAGCTTCAGGAGCTGCTGTTCAAAATATGAATATTATGTTAGGTCTTGATGAAAAATTAGGGTTAAAAATATAATATTTGACATTGTTAAGTTAATATCTTACAATTCCAAAAAAATTTAAAAGGAAATAGATGAGCCAATTACCAAATTGTCCAAAATGTGGAAGTGAATATACATACGAAGATGGAAGTTTATTAATCTGTCCAGAGTGTGCACATGAGTGGTCAGCAAATGAAGTAGAATCAGATGAAGATATATTAGTAGTAAAAGATGCAAATGGAACTATTTTACAAGATGGTGATGATGTAACAGTTGTAAAAGACTTAAAAGTTAAAGGAAGCTCATCTGGTATCAAAGTTGGTACTAAAATAAAAGGTATTAGACTTGTTGAAGGAAATGATGGTCATAATATCGATTGTAAAGTGCCAGGTGTAGGTGCTATTAAACTTAAGCAAGAGTTTGTAAAAAAACAATAAACTATAAAGAGAGAAAACTCTCTTTATACCTCTTTTAGTCAATCACTCTTATAAAGATATGTACATTTCTATTTTTATTAAAGGGTATCTCATTTAACTCTAGATAATCCAATGATTTCATTAGTTTACCATACTTATCATATCCATATGTTCTTGGGTCAAATGAAGGGTAGTTTTTATTTATATGTTTAACTACTGCTGATAAATTTGCCCAGTCATCATCATCTGATACAGCAATTACTGCTTTTGTGATTATATCTTTTAATCTATTTTGTTCATTATTTGTTTGTGGTACTTCTTTTATTTCTCGCAAGTTTTCAGTATATACAAACTTATCACAAGCAGAGATAAATGCTTCTGGTGTTTTTTGTTCCCCAAAGCCATATACTTTAAGTCCTGATTCTCTGATTCTTGTAGCCAGTCTTGTAAAGTCACTATCTGAAGAGATTATACAAAAACCATCAAGACGATTTTCATGTAATATATCCATAGCATCAATTATTAGTGATGAGTCAGTGGCATTTTTTCCATTTGTATAACTAAACTGTTGAATTGGCTGTATGGCATGGGTATGTAAGTGATCTTTCCAACTTTTTAGTTGAGTAGTAGTCCAATCCCCATATGCTCTTTTTATATTTGTAATTCCAAACTTTGCTATCTCTTCTAATAGTTCAGAGATAACAGAAGCTTGGGCATTATCTGCATCTATTAAGACTGCAAGTTTATCTGTACTCATTTCTTCCATTTATTAAATCCTTTATATCAAATATTATATCTAATTACATGTGTTTTTATTTAAGATATTCTAATAGATAGAAAAGTTTTAAGAGTTTTATAATCTATATGGCTGTAGAGTTTTTATTAAGTAGTATATTCTTTGTTTGTAATTTTTTTATAGTAGAATAAAAGCACACTTTTTACATACTAATTTATAATAGTATTTTGAATAACTACAAATAAGATAAAAGAGGTCATATGGAAACTTTATATAGAATAGAAAAAGATTTTTTAGGTGAAAAAAAGATAGAAAAAGATTGTTATTATGGAATACAGACTTTAAGAGCTAGTGAAAATTTTGATATTACTCATACTAGTTTATCTTTATTTCCAACTTTTATAAAATCCCTTGCAAAGGTTAAAAAATCTTGTGCATTGACAAACTATGAGTTGGGTGATTTAACAGATATTCAAAGGGATGCTATCGTTCAAGCTTGTAATGAGATAATTGATGGAAAATTTCATGATCAGTTTATAGTTGACCCTATCCAAGGTGGAGCTGGAACTTCTACAAATATGAATGCAAATGAAGTAATAGCCAATAGAGCTTTAGAAATACTTGGAAAACCAAGAAGCTCTTATGATATCATCCATCCAAACAATCACATAAATATGAGTCAATCTACAAATGATGTATATCCTACTGCTATTAAATTAACTCTGTATGAATTAATATATAAATTAAAAGATAGTCTACGGTATTTAAGAGATTGTTTTGAAGAGAAGTCAGTAGAGTTTAAAGATGTACTTAAAATGGGAAGAACACAGCTTCAAGATGCTGTTCCTATGACTTTAGGTCAAGAGTTTAAAACCTATGCAGTTATGATTGATGAAGATATTTTTAGACTAAGAGATGCACAAGCACTTTTAAAAGAGGTTAACTTAGGAGCAACTGCAATAGGTACTGGAATAAACTCAAAACCTGCATATCAAAGAAAGGTTATTAGTAATCTAAGAGAAGTAACAGGAATAGATTATATTAATGCCGGAGATTTAATAGAAGCAACACAAGATACTGGAGCTTTTGTTCATATTTCTGGGATACTAAAAAGAGTTGCAATTAAGATGTCAAAAATTTGTAACGACTTAAGACTTCTAAGTTCTGGTCCAAGAGCAGGATTCAATGAGATAAATCTTCCACCAATGCAGCCAGGAAGTTCAATCATGCCTGGAAAAGTAAATCCAGTAATCCCAGAAGTTGTAAACCAAGTTGCCTTTGAAGTAATAGGTGCTGATACAACTATCTCAATAGCTAGTGAAGGTGGACAGTTACAGTTAAATGTATTTGAACCACTTATTGCATATAAACTATTTACCTCTATAAATATGATGAGAAGAGCATTTTACTCTTTAGGTGAAAAGTGTGTTAAAGGAATCACTGCTAATGAAGAGGTTTGTATGAACAACATCTTAAATTCTGTTACCCTAGTAACTTGTCTAAATCCAATCTTAGGGTATGAAAAAAGTTCAGCAATAGCAAAAGAGGCTTTGGCTACAAATAAAAGGGTATACGATATTATTTTAGAACAAGAACTATTTACAAAAGAAGAGTTAGATGATCTTTTACATCCAGGAAATATGGTACACAACTTGATTAAGGAAGTTAGATGAATATAACAGTTTTAAATACTGGTGGGACTTTTAACAAAAGATATAACCCTATCAAAGGAAAACTTGAAGTTCCTAGTGATAGTGTAGCTTTAGATAAGATAATAAAGTCTTGCCACAATATAAACTTTGATATTAAAAATATAGTTTCAAAAGATAGCTTAGATTTTACGCATGAAGATAGACAAACTATTTTAGATGAGGTTAAAAACAGCACAAGTGACAAAATCATAATCATACATGGAACTGATACAGTAGACTTAACTTCAAAATTCTTTGAAGGAAAAATTGAAGGTAAAAAGATAGTCTTTACAGGTGCTATGGTTCCTATGAGTATAGATGAGGTAGAAGCAACAATGAACTTCTCACAAGCTTTGGGGTTTTTAAATGCAGATGTTAACCCAGGCCTTTATATCTCTATGCATGGGGTTGTTGTAGAACACAGCAGACTTAAAAAAGATAGATCAGTAGGGCAATTTTTAATTAATTAGCTATATTTAATAAAGTTTCAATATAATTGTTAAGTCTGAAACAATTATGAAACAGGTTATTAAATGATTTTAAAAAACAAAAAAAAATACAGCTTAAATGATATAGAGCGATTATATTCTCAAATACCCCTTATATTTATAATCGTAATCGCTTTATTGTCTTTTCTTATTACCTTTTTTATTTTAGATTCTAAACAAACACGACAGATAGATTTACTTAAACAGAAATACTCTTTAAATTATGAATTTGCTCAAAAAGAGGAGATAGGAAGATTCAAGTCTTATGTTGAAAAAAGATTAAAAGACAGATTCTCAAATGAAGAGATACATCTTAAGAATATAACCTATAAAGTTGTTGGATATATTCAATCAAATCAGCTAAAAGAGTATGATAAGTTAAATAAATACCTAAAAGAAATAGAAAAAACAAACAATATAAATCTTGCTATTTTTAAAGAAGATAGCCTAAATATCTTATATGGGAACAAATCAATTTACTACTTGCAAAATCTAATTTATAGTTACAAGGAGAAAAAATATAAAGACTTTACTTTAAAATATATTTATTCTCAAGGTAAAAACAACCTTCAATATTGGAAAGATGATGTTGCAAAAACTGTAAGGTTGAGTTTCTTTGATAGGTTAGTTATTGGCAAAGAAAAGTATTACATAGGTTCCTTTTCTACAATAAATTCTATTAAAGAGATTACAAAAACAGCAATTATAGATGCGATAAATAGTAACAAGTTTGATATTTGGTTTTATGATATTATCTCACAAAAAACATACAATTTTAACAGTCAAAAAAAATATGCAGACTCCGCAGTATTATTCAAAAATAAAAAATCAAACAAATCATATGACATCTTAAACCACTATTTTAATGACTTTGAATATAGTGATAAATTTAAAAACTACAGTTACTTTTATGAGAAATACAGTTTTTTAGTCTCAGGATTTTATGATAAAAAAATTGTAGAAAATGAGATAAAAGATACTATTTATAAAATAAAAAATGATTATAGAAATCTACTTTTTAAAATCTTTATTTATATCTTAGTTAGTGCTGCTTTACTTATCTTACTTACTTATCTTTTTACAAACTTTATCAAAACAATTATCAATGAGTATAACAAAGAACTGGAAAATAAAACTGTCTCTTTAATACATTGGAAAAAGAGATTTGAGTTGGCAATTATTGCTTCAAATGATGGATTATGGGATATTGATTTTAAGACACAAAAAATATATTTTTCTGATAAATGGCTAGATATGTTTGGTTATGAAAAAGATGAAGTTTTGACTTTTTCTGATTGGTTTAACTTAATACACAACGAAGATAAAGCAAATGTAGAAAAACTCTTTGACAAAATATTTGCAAAAGGCGATGATACTTTTATTTGTGAATATAGATTAAAGACTAAAAATGAGGGATTTAAATGGGTACTTGCCCGAGGTAAATCTTTCCTTGATGATAATAATGAACTAGATAGAATGCTTATGATGTCTATGGATATAGATAAAAATAAAAGGATGAAAAAAGAGCTACTTGATGTTGAACTTTTAGTTGAAGATGGAAAGATTGTAATTTTCAAACTTCTAAATAATGAAAACCTATCAGTGCAATATATCTCAAATAGTATTCAAACCTTTGGATATAGTAAAAAAGAGTTTGAAAATGAGAATATAAAGTTTATGGAACTAATCCATAAAGATGATATAGATGATGTACAAGTTGCTATTAATGCAGCTGTAAAAAAAGACCTACCAAACTTTACTTTTACATGCAGAATAATAAATGCTGCAAATGAGACAAGATGGATATCAAGTAGGGTAATACTTATAAAAAATCACTCTGGACAAGTAAGCCATTTCTATGGATATTTAAATGATATTACGAAAATAAAACTTAGCGAAGAGGAACTTAAATTAAAAGTTCAAGATGAACTTGCAAAAAATAGAGACAAAGATAGAATTCTTATCCAGCAAAATAAACTAGCAGCCATGGGTGAGATGCTAGGAAATATTGCCCACCAATGGAGACAGCCTTTAAATAATGTCTCTTTGATACTGCAATTCTTGCGGGATAATTACAAAAATAAAGAAGTAAGTGATGAGAAGCTAGATAAGTTTATGAACAAAGCAAATAAACATATCGAGTATATGAGTGATACTATCGATGACTTTAGAAACTTTTATAAACCCTCAAAAACTCAAAATAAGTTCTTTGTAAATGAGTCTATTGATACTCTGCTTGATATGATAAAAAATCAATATGAAAGTGAAAATATTAAAATAAATTTTGAGTATGAAGAGATTGAAATAACAAACTACGAAAATGAGCTAAAACAAGCCTTATTAAATATCTTAAACAACGCAAAAGATGCACTTCTTTTAAAAAAACAGAAAGAAAAGTTTGAAGCCTTGATTAACATATCCCTTCATAAAGATGATGATAAATTGATTTTAGAAATATCAAACAATGGAGGAAATATAGATGAAGAGATTTTATATAAAATTTATGAACCATATTTTACAACTAAGTTTGAAACCCAAGGTACAGGCATAGGTTTATATATGACAAAATCAATAATAGAAACTAATATGAAAGGAAAGATTGAAGTAGAAAATATAAGTGAGGGTGTAAGATTTATTATTACACTAAATATCTAACTTCTAAGGAAAAATTATGAATGAATATATTACAAGAGTATTATTAGTTGAAGATGAAGAAGATGCAAGAGAAATATTAAGTTTTTACCTTGATACAGTTTTTGATGAAGTAGAGATTGCTTGCGATGGAAAAGAGGGCTTTGATTTATATGAAAAAGCATATAAAGATAATAAAACATTTGATTTAGTCTTAACAGACATACAAATGCCAAATGTAGATGGACTAACTATGATTGAAAACATCACAGCTATAAATGAAAATCAAAAGTTCATAATAGTATCAGCCTACAAAGATGAAGAGTATCTTTTCAAATCTATAAACCTAAATGTTATCTCATATTTTGTAAAACCATTAGAAGTAAAAAATATGATGGAGATGTTAAAAAAGGTCAAATCAAAAGTTTTAGAAGATAAATCAAATGAGCCAGTAGAAGAAGAAATCATAGCTTTAAATAGTACATATCAATACAATAGAAAAACAAATCTTCTATATAGAAATGATGAGTTAGTAAACCTATCAAAAAAAGAGAAACTTCTTTTAGAGGCTTTAATTAAAAATATAAAAGAGATAAAAACAAAAGAGTATCTAAAAGAGTTCATTTGGGACGATATTAATACTTCTGATGCTACTATGCGTACGGTTATAAAAAGGGTTAAAGATAAGATAGCTGATGATGATTTTATTGTTTCTAAGAAGGGGTTGGGGTATTTGATTGAGAGAGGGTAATTAATAAACAGTTGTACATCAAAATTAACATTAATCAATCTTCAGCTAGAATATCAAATCTAAACTTTACAGACATAATAAAAGAAATACATTGGGAAAATAAATGGCACAATCAATAGAACCAAATATTGCAGATTTAGCTAACGGATGGCTTAAATCTTATAAATTAGATTATAAACTAGAACAAGAATCTTTAAACAGTCAAATAGACAAGGCTCTTAAAGAGTATGAATCTAAAGGTGGTGGGAAAGGTGGAAATCGTCCTGATGCTAAACTATTACTAAAAGATAAAAATACAAACTATTTCCCAGTACTTATTGAATATAAAGGAGTTAAAGGAAAACTAGAAAAGCTTAACTCTAACGGACAAGTTGAAAATAAAACAGCTAAAAATGAACCAAATTTTAAAAATATAAAAGATTTTGCAGTAAATGGTGCAGTTCATTATGCAAATGCTCTATTGCACCATACAAACTACACAGATATTATCGCTATAGGTATGACAGGCTATAAAGATGCTAAGGGAGATATTCAACATGAAATAGGTGTCTATTTTGTCTCAAAAGACAACTTGGGAGTGGGACAAAGAGTTGGAGATTTTTCAGATTTTTCTTTTTTAGCAGATAAGAATTTTGACAGCTTTATTGAAGATGTGAAAAACTTACATCTTACACAAGAAGAACTAGACACTCTAAAAGCACAAAAAGAAAAAGAGATTGATGCTAGCTTAGTAAAACTTAACAACGACATTTATCAAAATGAAAAAGGCTTAGGGGAAAATGACCGTGTTTATCTTGTAGCTGCTTCTATTATAGCAACGATTGGAATACCAAATAAAGTTCCTGTTTTAGATAAAACAGATTTAAAATCACAGACATTTGTTGGTGGGAGAGATGGAGATATTGTCATTGGTAGAATTACTGCTTTTTTAAACGAAAAAGGGATTCCACAAGAAAAAAAAGAGTTAATCATAAGAACATTATCAAATACTCTTCTTACTGAAAACATCAACAAAGTACAAAATGGTGAGAGTCAACTAAAAAGAGTATTTACTAAAATTGTAGATGATTTAGGGATATATTACAAGATAGGTTTAACGACAGATTTTACAGGAAAACTTTTTAATGAGATGTATGGTTGGCTTGGTTTCTCACAAGACAAGCTAAATGATGTAGTTCTAACTCCTTCATATATTGGTACACTTTTAGTAAAGTTAGCAAGGGTAAATAAAGATTCTTATGTATGGGATTTTGCTACTGGTTCAGCTGGTCTGTTAGTTGCAGCTATGAATGAGATGTTAAACGATGCAAAAGAGAGTATCCCTTCACCTGATGAGCTTACTCAAAAACAGATAAAAATAAAAGCAGAACAACTCCTAGGTTTAGAGTTACTTTCAAGTGTTTATATGTTGGCTATCTTAAATATGATTCTTATGGGTGATGGAAGCTCAAACATTTTAAATAAAGATTCACTAGCAGATTTTGATGGAAACTATGGATTTGGTAAAACTGACAGTAAATTTCCTGCTGATGCTTTTGTGTTAAATCCTCCATATTCAGCAGATGGAAATGGGATGGTTTTTGTACAAAAAGCTCTGGACATGATGAACAAAGGATACGCCGCAATCATCATACAAAACTCAGCAGGTTCTGGAAAAGCAAGAGAGTACTGTAAAAAAATACTTGAAAAACACACTTTATATGCAAGTATAAAAATGCCTGTAGATATATTTATAGGAAAAGCAAGTGTGCAAACCAATATATATGTTTTTAAAGTCAATGAAAAACATCACAAAGATGAGATGGTAAAATTTATAAACTTTTCAAACGATGGTTACACAAGAACAAACCGTAAAAAAGCGAGTAACAACCTAAAAGATACAGACCGTGCAAAAGAGCGTTACGAAGAGCTTGTAAACTTAGTGCGTTTTGGAAAAAGTAAGCTAAATATCTTTAGTGAAAAAGAATACTATGAAGGTAATATTGACCCGACAAACGGAGCAGACTGGAACCAATCAGCACCCTTAGATACTAAACCAACATTAGAAGATTTTAAAAAAACTGTAAGTGACTACTTAACTTGGGAAGTCTCTACACTTTTAAAACAAAGAGGTGATGAGGGAAAGTAGATACCTCGCTTAACAAAATGTTAGAAAATGTTGAGTGGGGTGAATTTGAGTTAAAAGATTTATTTGATAGTTTTAATGGTGATTTTGATATTCAAAAAGGGCATATTAATGGACTTGGTAATTATGTTATTACAGCTGGTTTAACTAAAAATGGAATTTTAGGAAAAACTGATATAAAAGCTAAAATATTTGATGCAAATACAATAACTATTGATATGTTTGGTTTTGCATTTTATCGTCAGTTTAAATATAAAATGGTAACACATGCTAGAGTTTTTTCATTAAAGCCTAAATTTATGATTTCACAAAAACAAGGATTATTTATAGTAAATTCATTTCACTTTTTAAATAAAGAATTTGGTTATGAAAATATGTGTTCTTGGACAAAAATTAAATCTAAAAAAATAAAGCTCCCAACAAAAAATCAAAAAATAGATTTTGATTTTATGGAAAGTTTCATAACAGAACTTGAAACTGAGCGAATATCAAAGCTTGAAACTTATTTATTAGCTAATGAATTAAAAGATTATATTTTAACAGATGAAGAACAAAAAGTTTTAGAAAATTTTGAAAATGGAATTATTGAATGGAATGGATTTAATCTTGAAAAACTTTTTGGAAAATCAACTCGTGGAAAAAGACTAAAAAGTGATGATAGAATTTCAGGAAGTTTGCCTTTTGTAACAGCAGGTGAATCAGATGAAGGGATTTCAGATTTTATTGGAAATAATGTAAATATTTTTTCAAAAAATACTATAACAATTGATATGTTCGGCTCAGCAAAATATAGGAATTATCAATATGGAGGAGATGATCATATTTCAGTTGTACACACTGAAAACCTACCTAAACTTGCATCAGTTTTTATAACAAGTGCAATACATAAAACATCTTATACAGGTAAGTTTAATTATGGAAGAAATTTCTATCCAAAAGATGCCGATGAATTAGATATTTCACTTCCAATAAAAAACAATCAACCAGACTATAAAACTATGGAAACACTTATATCAGCTATTCAAAAACAAGTTATCAAAGATGTTGTTTTATATACAAATAAAAAGCTAAATGTTGCAAAATGACATGTTTTTTGAAAATTTTGGGAAAGGATACTAATTATTTGTAAATTGAATTTTAATTTTTAATAAAATATATATTCTATATTCTATATTCTCTTGAACACCTAAAGGTCTTCGCTTCTCTTACTTTGTGTGAACAAAGTAAGCAAAATCACCAACGGCTGCGAAGCCCTTTGGGTTCCTTCACTTATTGTTTTATCTTTTCTGTCTTGCAAAACTCATAAACAAATATGCTCCTCCCAGCACATTTATTTACTCAAACAGTTGCAAGCCTTTTCCGAAAAGATAAAACAAACGCTCAGCTTCTGTAGATGTTGGAATCAAAGGTGGGATAAGGACATTTGCATTTTTGATTTGTTTAGATACTTTATTTTAATTTACTCTAATTTACACTAGATAGTTTAAACTTCAAAAGTAAAGAAACAACCGAAGAGATTTCTTTCTACATCTGCAGGAGCCGAATGTTTATTTTTCATTTCGGAAAAAGCTGAGGACTGTTTGAATAAAAAAGAGTGATAAACTCACTCTTTTTTGTGAGTTCCGCAAGCTAGAAATTAAAAATAATAAATGAGGGAAGCTTTGCCTCCGAAGCCGTAGTTGCTTTTGCTTACTTTTCGTCAATACAAAAGTAAGAGAAGCGGAGAGGTTTACCTCTTCAAGAGAGAACAAATATAAATTAATACATTCCACAAAAAGTTGTTTTTAGATACATTTACTCCATTTGTTTCAAAACATCATTTACACTCATTCTCTAAAACTCCTATGTAGTAGTACTTTTAAAACAAATTTCATAATTTAAAACAATTTTGAAACAATACAGTTTCAAAATATGATATACTTTCTTTGTACAAAAACAAAGGAGAATATCATGTTAAATATTTCAATTTTCAAAAAACTATTAGCAACTTCAGTTATAACTGCAGCAATGCTAAGTGGTGCAAATGCTGCATCTGAAACTAAGTATGTAATAGCAACAGCTAGTACAGGTGGGACTTATTATCCAGTTGGTGTTGGTATTGCAACTATTGCTTCTATAAAATTAGCAAAAAAACATAAAACAACATTTTCTGCAATAACAAGTGCAGGAAGTAATGAAAATGTGGACATGCTTGGTAAAGGCGAAGTTAACTTTGCAATTTTACAGGGGTTATTTGGTTCTATGGCTTGGCAAGGTAAAGATAAATATGAGGGAAATGCTCAAAAAAATCTAAGATCAATCTCAATGTTATGGCAAAATGTTGAACAATTTACTATTAAAAGTAAATATGCAAAAACTGGAAATATCAAAGATATAAAAAATCTTTATGGGGAGAGATTTTCTATAGGTGGAAGAAGTTCTGGTTCTAGAGTTTCATCTGAGACTATTTTAAGTTCACTTGGAATTGATTTCAATAAAATGGATTTACAGTACTTAGGTTATAGCCCAAGTTCAACTGCACTTCAAGATGGAAAAGTACAAGGTATGACTACTCCTTCAGGTCCTCCAACATCAGCTGTAACAAATGCATTTGCATCAATTGGAAATGACAATATCAAAGTACTTGATTTCAATGCAGATGATTTAAAAGCAATAAATGATAACTATCCTGTATGGACTCCTTTTACTATTAAAGCTGGAACATATCCAGGACAAGAAAAAGATATAAATACTATCGCACAGCCAAACTTACTTGTTGTTACAAAAGATACACCAGCAGAAACAGTTTATCTTTTAACAAAAACAATTTATGAAAATCTACCATTTTTAAATAGTGTACATAAAGCAACACTTGCTATGTCTCTACAAAAAGCGATAGATGGACTGCCTATGCCTTTACACGAAGGTGCTGCAAAATATTATAGAGAACAAGGTATCAAAATACCAGCTTCACTAGTAGAATAAATAAAGAGAGTTTTTACTCTCTTTATCTCATATATATCTTACATAAGTGATTAAAAATCATTTATGTATCCTATAAACTTAAGGACAATAATCATGATACAAATAAAATACTTCAAAGAGATAACCTTTATATATGCAATATTGATTTCACTTTTTCACTTTTACGTAAATATTTGGGGTGGGATTAGTGATTTATGGTTTAACTCAGCTCACTTTGCTCTGTTAGCTTCACTTGGATTTTTAACATATGAATCATCAAAGGGTGAAAATAAAATAAGTATCTTTAATATCATCTTTGCACTTCTTTCAATAAGTACCTTTGTATATATGGTTTTATTTGAAGAGAGTCTGTATGCTGTTGGAAATGGACAAATGAGAACAAGTGATGTGATTGTAGTGTGTCTTACAATTGCCCTTGCCATAGAGATGGTAAGAAGAACAACAGGGTATATTATTCCTGCAATTATCATTTTGTGTATCTCTTATATCCTATTTTTAGGACAATATTTTGAAGGTATTTTTGCCTTTGGCGGAATGCATTATGAGAGATTTCTGTATAGAATGTATTATACAAGTGAAGGGCTTTTTGGACCCATAGCTACTATCTCTTCTACTTATGTATTTATGTTTATACTTTTTGCAGCTTTTTTATTAAAATCTGGAGCTGGAGATTTTATTGTAGATGTTTCAAATGCAGTTGCAGGGAGATATACAGGGGGAACTGGACATGTGGCAGTCTTTTCATCAGCTTTGATGGGAACTATATCTGGAAGTGCAGTTGCAAATACTGTATCAACTGGATCTATTACAATCCCAATGATGAAAAAAGCAGGCTTTAAAGGAACCTTTGCAGCAGCAGTAGAAGCAGCAGCTAGTACGGGTGGTCAAATTATGCCACCTATTATGGGAGCAGGGGCTTTTATTATGGCTCAAATTACCCATATACCTTTTGTGACAATTGTAACAGTCTCTATTTTACCTGCGATTTTATATTTTGCCTCAATTGCTTTTTATATCAATATTCATGCTAAAGAGAACAATATAAAAGGTGAAGACAATGACATTAAAATTCTTCCAATATTAAGGGAAGGGTTTCATTTTATTATTCCATTGACAACTTTAGTTGGGCTTTTAATTTATGGTTTTTCTCCTACCTATGCAGCTTCAATTGCGATAGTTACTATTGTTTTAGCTTCATATTTAACTAAAAATAAAAGAATGGGAATAAAAGAGATTTTAGAAGCCTTAGCCCTAGGAAGTCAAAATATGGTAGTAACTGGTGTTTTATTAATTGCTGTTGGTATTATTGTGGGAGTTATAAATATCTCAGGAGTAGGAATTACTTTCTCACAATTAATTATGGAGTGGTCAGGAAACTCTTTACTTATAGCTATTGTTTTAATAGCTATTGCTTCACTTATTTTAGGTATGGGATTACCTGTAACTGCTTCTTATGTAGTATTGTCTGTTTTATCTGCTCCTGCACTTGTGGGACTAATGTTAAGTCCAGAAATGGCAGCACTTGTAAATGCAGGTATTGAGCTTCCAGAAGTAGCTATGTATCTCTTGTCAGCCCACTTGATTATATTTTGGTTATCTCAAGATTCAAATCTTACACCTCCTGTTTGTTTGGCAGCTTTTGCAGCCGCAGCAATAGCAAAAACACCTCCTATGAAGACTGGTTTAGTCTCTTGGAAAATAGGTAAGGGTATGTATATTATTCCTTTACTATTTGCTTTTACTCCCCTTGTAACTGGTTCTTGGTTTGAGAGGTTTGAGGTATTTACCTTTGCATTTTTTGGAATAATGTGTTTTTCTATAGTTATGGAAGGATTCTGGGATAAAAAGATGATGATATTAGAAAGAGTTATGTTTGCAGTAGCTGGAATACTGTTATTAACAGAAGATGAAGCATATAACTTTGAGACATATTTTGGTATAGTTCAAAATACACATCTAGTAGGGTTTGCAATATTTGCAGCTTCAATGCTACTACATAAAATGATGTTTAAAGAAGGAAGAAAATATGCAGAAGTTAATTGAAACTCTTAAATCTTGTGGCTATGATGCACACTTTGTACAAACAAAAAAAGAAGCATTTGAGTTATCTAAAACTTTTATAAAAGAAGGGATGAGTGTAGGTCTTGGTGGTTCAGTTACAGTAGGTGAGATAGGATTACTTGAATATATTACAAATAAAAAAGATATAACTGTTCATAACCAATATGAAGCTGGCATTACTATGGATGAAAATAAAGAGCGAAGAAGACAAGGTTTAGTCTCTGATATTTTTGTTACGGGAATAAATGCCTTAACAAAAGATGGAAAAATAGTAAATGCAGATGGAAGTGGAAATAGAGTAGCCGCTTTTTGTTATGGCCCAAAAAAAATCTTAGCAATTGTTGGAGTAAATAAAATAGTTGAAAATCTTGAAGATGGTTTTAAAAGAGTCATGGAAGTTGCAGCTGTTAAAAATATAGATAGAATGAATAACAAAGCAATAGAGATGGGAAAAGAACCAAGACACAACCTTGATAATATCGCCAATAAATTCACTTGGGTAAAAGCAGATGATAAAGATAGAATCACTATAATTTTAATAAATGAAGAGTTGGGGTATTAAAAAATATGTATGATTATTTGGTGATTGGTGCAGGAATTATTGGGCTTAATATTGCTAAGAATTTAAAAGATAGATTTCCCCAAAGTAAAATTTTAGTTATAGAAAAAGAGCCTGAAGTTGCCATGCACAGTAGTGGAAGAAACTCAGGGGTTTTACACGCTGGGTTTTATTACACTGCAAACTCACTTAAGGCAAAGTTTACAAAAGAGGGTAATATTGCCCTTAAAAAGTTTTGTAAACAGAGAAATCTAAAAATAAATGAGTGTAAAAAAGTAGTAGTAGCTACAAATGATGATGAACTAATTGGATTGTTAGAGTTAAAAAATAGGGGAGATGCCAATGGCGTTGAACTGCAATGGCTAACAGAAGAAGAACTGAATACTCTTTATCCTAATATAAAAACTCATGAAAAAGCACTTCTTTGTCCAAGTACTGCAACTGTAAATCCAAAAGAAGTAACAAAAGAGTTTGCTAAGGTTATAGAAGAGTTGGGTGTTGAGTTGCTTTTAGATTGTAAATATATATCTTCAAGTAATGATGCTGTTCTTACAAGTAAGGGCGAGTTTTACGCTAAAAAAGTGATAAATTGTGCAGGTTTATATGCTGATAAAATTGCAAGAGATTATGGCTTTTCAAAAGATTATGTAATCATTCCTTTTAAAGGAGTATATTTAAAAGATAAAACAAATGTTTCTCAACTAAGAACAAATGTTTATCCCGTACCAAACTTAGCAAATCCTTTTTTAGGAGTTCATTATACTTTAACAGTTGATAATGAGAGTAAAATAGGACCCACAGCCATCCCTGCTTTTTGGAGAGAGAACTATAAGGGTCTTGATAATTTTTCTTTTAAAGAGTTTTTAGAAATCTCATATTATGAGTTAAAACTTTTTATTACAGATGCCTTTTCATTTAGAAGTTTAGCTTTTAGTGAGATAAAAAAATACAATTTTAAATACTTTAAAAACCTAGCTATGAAACTAACTAAAAATATGAATCATGATGGTTTTGATTCTTGGAGTACTCCAGGTATAAGAGCACAACTTTTAAACAAACACACCTTAGAACTTGTACAAGATTTTGTTGTAGAATCCGATGAAAACTCTGTTCATGTCTTAAATGCAGTTAGTCCTGCTTTTACTTCTTCTATTCCTTTTGCAAACTGGGTAGTAGAAGAACATATCTTAAAATAAAATCATTTTATTTTAAGGTAATACCTCTTCTTTTACTTTCTCAAATTCATCATACGCTTTATTAAGTAGTTCTCTTGCTTTCTTTTCTCTTCTGTATTGACCAAAAAAGTATATCAAGGCAAATGCTCCTAATAAATCAAAAGCAAAGGCAAACCAAGCTTCCATAAGAAAAGCATAAGTACCCCACGAGATAGTAGAAATCAAAAGTAAAAGTTTCATTTTAAATGAATCTTTTGAAATAGTAGCCAAAGGCGTTGTAATTGAGGCCAATACTAAAAATAGTCCTTCATACTCTTTTAGTCCTAGCAGTAAAAATATAGAGAAAAATGGAATAGAGTAGAGTATTACTTTTTCAACTCTTCTATATTCTAAGGCTCCAATATAATACATAATAGCTATAACAATTGACTGGTAAACCCCATGAATACCATTACTTAAATATAAATCAGGGATTATAAAAGCAATTGAAGTACCTAATAAAACTTTAGTTTTTATTACATCTTTTATTGCCATACCTATGGCATTTAAGATTATTGCTAGTACACCTAGCAAAGGCACAAAAAAAGAAAACATTTAGTTTTCTTTAGAAGTTAAAATTAGCTAATCTCATAAGAGATATACTAACTGGTTTTATTAGTTTATCATTAAAATCATAGTGTACATTGTGACAAGCTTTTTGATGTTTTTCAATTCCATCATCGCTACCTATTAGAGCAAAGGCTCCTGGAATTTCATTTAAGTAGTAACTAAAATCTTCACTTGCCATAATTGGTGTTGCAATATTGCTTTGCCAGTTTTCCCCTAATGTCTCTTTTAACACTTCTCTTACCTTAAAAGCTGCATCCTTATGATTAATTGTTGGTTGATATCTATCTCTTAAATCAATATCTACTTCTACATCATAAGCACTTGCAATGCCTTTTGTAATATTTTCTATTTGTTGAAATACTTTTGTTTTAAGTTCGTTTGTAGGAACTCTAATACTTCCTTCTACTTTTGCACTATCTGGGATAACTGTTACGCCACTTATTGCATCTATTGATGTAACTGAAACTACAACAGCATCTTGAGGTGCAACTTGTCTACTTACTATTTGTTGTAGTGCCATTGTTAAAGCAGAAGCTGCAAGAACTGGGTCTTTACAAATTTCTGGTTGAGATGAGTGACCACCTAAACCTTTAAGTGTGATATGAAAAGTTCCATTTCCAGCCATTACTGTACCTTCTGGGCATACAGCTTGACCAAATTTAATAGCTGGCCAATTGTGCCAACCAAAAATCATATCAACCCCATCTAAACATCCCTCTTCCATCATCTTTTTAGCTCCATGTCCTCCCTCTTCAGCAGGTTGGAATACTAGAGATATAGGATTTGTTAATTTATCTTCATTTTGTTTTAACCAAATAGCAGCTGCCATTAGAGTTGCCGTATGTCCATCGTGACCACAAGCGTGCATACATTGATGTTTGACTGATTTGTAAGAGACATCGGTTTTCTCTTCTAAAGGAAGGGCATCAATATCTCCTCTTAAAGCTATATGCGGACCACCCTTATCTTGAGCTAGTAGTCCAACTGTTCCTGTACCCGCATAGGTTTTATATACAATATTATGTTTATCTAATATTTCTCTTATGGCTTTTGCAGTATCTGTTTCTTCCCAAGTTAACTCAGGATTTTTATGTAAATTGTGTCTAAAATTTGTAGCAAATTCTACGACTTCATCAAAATCTTTATACATAAGGACTCCTTTTTACTCTAGTATTTTCATTATACAACTAAAACAGGTATATCAGAAAGTCCTGCAACTTTATGTGAAACACCTCCTAATAGATATCCACTAAGATCACCTTTACCTTGTTTACCAATAATAACTATTTCAATATCTTTATCTTTTACAAACTCTAATATCTCTTTTGTAGTTGGTCCTATACGAACAAAACCTTTTACATTTTCTTTTTTTACTCCAAAGCTAATTGCCAGCTCTTTTGCTTCTGCTACTAGCTCTTTTGAGTATTCTCCTAATGCATCTTCAAGATTATGAGCCTTATCATTTATTTGTCTTGGTAGCATAGATAAAGAGCCTTCTATAAAGCTATGGTGCTTAAATACAGATAAAATATTTAATTGACCATCAATAGCTATTGCCATTTCACAAGCTACTTTCAGTGCCTTATTTGCTTGTTCTGAACCATCTGTAGGTACTAAAATTTTTTTAAACATTTTATCTCCTTAATTAGTCGCTTGGGGTGTTAGCCCAAACATATTTTGAATAAGCTCAAATGCAGTTGCATCTCTAAAGGCAAGATCTCTTAAAAATAGTGCAATCTCTGGAACAAAAATAAGTGCAACAGACACACTTAATAGAATAACAATAAAAGGCGGTGTACCTTTTATCACTTCTATATATGGTCGTTTAAATACTGCAATAGCTGTAAAAATATCACATCCAAAAGGTGGAGTTGCTGAACCAATTGCAACTTGTAAGGTAATAAGTGTACCAACTAAAACTGGGTCTAATCCTACAGAGTTTACAACTGGTGCAAAAATTGGAACTAAAACTAAAATTACAACAATAGGATCAACAAACATACAACCCACAAAGAAGGCTATTGAGATTACAAATAAAACTTGATATGAACTCATAGAAGTGATACCAATAGCATCTAAAATCTCTTGAGGTACTTGTGCAAATGATAATACCCATGCAAAACCAGCTCCTGCACCAACTAAAATAAATACAACACCAGTAACAAGACCTGTTGATTTTGCAGTTGCATAAAGATCTTTTAGTTTCATTGTTTTAAAGACAACACCCTCTAAGAATATGGCATATGCTACACTTACTGCTGCTGCTTCAGTTGGACTAAAAATCCCACCAAAAATCCCACCAACAATAATAAAAGGGAAACCTAAAGGCCACAATGCTTTATAAAGTGCCATCCATCTTTCTTTCCATGTAGCTTTTGGTTCTGTTGGAATATTATGTCTATATGCATATATAATACTATAGATTGAAAATAAGAAAAGAATCAAAAGTCCTGGACCAATACCCGCAATAAAAAGTTCAGGAATAGAAGTTTTTGCAACAATACCATAAATAATCATCCCAATACTGGGAGGGATTAAAAAGGCAATATCACTTGAATTTACAATTAAGGCTAAGATAAATGAGTCTTTATATCCACCTTTTTTTAGTCTTGGTCTAAGTGGAGAACCAATTGCAACAACAGTTGCTTGAGTTGAGCCTGAAACTGCACCAAACATAGCACAAGCCCCGGCTGTACTTACTGCAAGTCCACCTTTGATATGTCTAACAAAAGCCATTACTAAATCAATAAGTTTTTCAGCAGATTTACCTCTTGTCATAATATCAGCAGAGAGTATAAACATAGGAACTGCTATAAGTGCTGCTGGTCTGATCCCACCCATCATTTGCTGAATAAGAAATTCCATTTTTGAAAAATCCCCATCAAATAAAAGGTATATACCAAGTGTTGTACCAGCTATTAAAGGTATCATCATAGGAAAACCTGAAAGAAGTAGTACTACCATTAAAAGAAAAATAGAAATAGCAAGATGTTCTTTTAGATATTCATCTAATTTAAAGCTAGTATCTTTGATAGTGTTTTTGTCACTTATTAGACCTAGTTCTTGGTTCTTTTCATTTACCATTGTTGCATTAATTAAAAGTTCTCCATCACTTAAGCTTGTAATATCTATATCTTCAATTTCCCAAAAACCTCTTTTGTCTGATTCTACTTCAAAATCTAGAGTATTTGATTTTAAATCAATAACTTCTATATTTACTATCTGCCATTTGTGCGAATCAAAGTCTTCTGATTCAGCTGAACCATATATTGAGAGTTTAAGCTCTTTATTGTCTATTTCAACTTCATCAAGATACATAGTTACGCTATCTTTTGCAAAACTTGATATGGAAAAACTTAAGATTAAAAAAAGCCCGATAAAAATCTGTTTTAAATGAGTTTTCATGATTTTTCCTTATACTTCAATGTCATTTTTAGCATCACTATATCCATCTTTTGTGCTTGTTGATAGATACACGTCAGGTTCAAGTATATTTTTAATTACTGTGAAAAAATATTGCAAACCTGTAACTGTAAAACCTATAGGAACCCATAAATATACATAAAAAACAGGAATACCTAAAGCTGGAAGAACTCTTCCACTTTGATAAACTTCAACTATATAACCAAAAGAGTATTTAGCTAGCAAAAACATAAACATAGAAGTAATAAAAGAGATGCAAATCATTGCAATTTTTCTTGCCTTTGTGGGCATGGCATCATATATTGCTGACATTCTAATATGTCGTCCATTTCTTGCTGCATAGCTTAAACCTGCAAAAGTTACTACTACAATAAAAATCATATTTAGTTCATCAGTAACTGTTAAGGCATCATTAAAAATAAACCTTGAAACTACTGCTGCAATTGTAGTTACTGCCATAGCAATAACACCTAAAGCTAACATAACTCCCTCAAATTTACTTAGAAGATTGTCAAAGATATCTAAGGTCTTTAATAAAGGATTTTTTTTTGTATCATCATTCATATTATTTTCCTTTTACCATAGTAGATTGCAAAATTTGAAATCTACTATAGTAAATCCACAAATTGTGGATTACTATAATTTTATAAAAGATTATTTTGCATTAGCTTCTGCAGCTGCTAAATCTTTTTCCATTTGTTCCATTATTTTTTTGTTTGATGCACTTTTAGATGCAAAAGATTTTTGAACAGCTTTTGCTTTTTCTTTAAATACATTTTTTTCATCTTTAGTTAAAGTAACAATTTTATATGTTGGGTTAGTTCTAATAATTCTTCCTAATCCATATGCATCAAGTTTTTGAGCTTCGCTTAAAATTGTTTTATGTGCATAATCTGCTGCTTCTTGAACTAGTTTTTTATCTCTTTTTGATAAACCATCATAAAATTCTTTGTTTGCACTAACAGAGGCATTAAAGTGTCCATGTCCTGTATATGTTAATACTTTTGTTAAATCATCTAAACCATAAGCTTCAATCCAAACAGTAGGATTTTCTTGTCCATCTACCATACCTGTTTTAAGAGCACCAACTAAGTCACCCCAAGACATTGGCTGTGGTGAAGCACCAAATGCTTTATATGTTTCTACTAAGATTGGAGAACCAGGCATTACTCTCATTTTTTTACCTTGTAAATCTGCAGGAGAGTGGAACACTTCAAAAGTTGTAATTGCCATTTCACCTTCTGGAAAAATAGATAATAACTCTAATCCATGCTTATTAAAAATCTTTGGTAACATTTTATTTACAACTTTTGAATTTTTAAAGAAATAATCTAATTGTTTAGTATCAGTAGGCATTACATATGGCAAAGTGAAGATATCCATTTCTGGAATTGTTCCACCCATGTATCCTGTTGATTGTCCTAAAAATTGGATTAATCCAGCTCTTGTTTGTTCCATTAAATCTGTCTCTTCACCAAGACTTCCTACTTTATATAGCTCTATTTCATTTCTAGAATTCTCTTCAATAAAATTCTTGAATGCTGTTGCATAAATACCTTGTGGATCACTTGTACCCTCTCCAAATGCATACTTCCATGTTGCTGCACTAAGAGATGTTGCTGCAATCATACCTGCTAAAACTAGAGGTTTTAAATTAATTAATTTCATAAATTTTCCTTTATTTTTTGTTAATTGTTTTGTACACCGTTATCATGGCTGTTTTAAAAAGATTTCTTATTTTAATCCTCCTTATACTCTATTTAATAAATAATTCTCTTGGGAAATCACAAAAAGTTTCAACTCCTGTATCTGTTATATAGATACTTTCTGTTATCTCCATTCCCCAGTCAGCTTGCCAAATACCAGGCATAAAGTGAAAAGTCATACCTGGTTCTAAAACAGTGTGATCTGAAGACCTTAAACTACAAGTTCTCTCACCCCAATCAGGTGGATAACTAACTCCTACTGGATAACCACATCTTGTACCATTTCTATCAATATTATATTTTCTCATTACTAAATCAACTGCATTTGCTATATCACAAGTTCTATTTCCTGGTTTTGCTTGCTCTAAGCCTGCCTCAATAGCTTCTACTAAAGCTTTTTCGCCATCTAGAAATTTTTGGTTGGGTTTTCCCATAAAAATAGTTCTTGACATAGGACAATGATATCTTTTATAACAACCTGATATCTCAAAATATGTAGCTTCATTTTTTCTAAAAGGACGCTCATCCCAAGTAATATGTGAAGCAGAGGCATCAGCTCCTGATGGAAGTAGGGGAACAATTGATGGATAATCACCACCATGTCCATCAACACCTGCAATTGCAGTTTCATAGATTTGTGAAACCACATGACTTTTAGGAATACCAACTTTAACTACATCTAAAACTCTTTGGTGTATTTTTTGAGTAATTTTTCCAGCGATTTTCATAAACTCAATCTCTTTTTCAGACTTTACACCTCTAGCCCAGTTTACTAAATTATTTGCATTAATAAAGTTTGCATTTGGAAGTGTTGCATTTAATCTAAAATGAGCTTCAGCAGTATAATAATAACTATCTCTTTCTGTTGCTATAACACTTTTACTCCAACCTCTTTTATTAAGAATATTTTCACCAATCCATGTCATAGGGTGTTCATCTAAATTTTGTACATATTTTTCTGGATAACCATAAAGATTATCCTCTTTCATATAACATTTAATTAATGCAGCATTTCTATCCATAAGTCTTCCAAACCAAATAGGTTCTTCTTCATCAAGGGAGATAATAACCCCTTGATGAACATAAAAAGACCAACCATCATATCCTGTAAGCCAATTCATATTTCCAGGGTCAGTTGCAATTAATACATCGATTCTTCTTTGTTGCATCAATGACTTAACTTTTCTAACCCTTTGAACATACTCTTTTTTAGTAAATGGCAATTTAGCTCTCATTTAATTTCCTTGAAAATGACTATTTATTTAACAGGACCTACCCAAACTTGTTGAGTATTCACAAACATTTTAATACCATGGGGTCCTAATTCTCTTCCTAAACCTGATTTTTTAACTCCTCCACTTGGAAGTCTTGGATCTGATTTTACAATTCCATTTATAGAGACTTGTCCTGTAACAATTTTACTTGCTATTTCTTTACCTTTTTGAACATCTCCTGTCCAAACAGAACCACCTAACCCATACTCTGTATCATTTGCAATTTTTAAGGCATGCTCTGCATCTTTTGCTTTAATTACAGCTGCAATTGGTCCAAATGTTTCTTGACAAGATACAACCATCCCAGGTTCTACATCTGCTAAAAGTGTTACTGGGAAAAAGAAACCCTTACCTTCATGTCTTTTTCCACCTAAAATGACTTTTGCACCTGCACTAACTGATCTATCAACTTGCTCATGCATCTCATCTACTAATTCTTTTCTAGCTATTGGACCGATTTTTGTTGATTCATCTTTTGGGTCACCTAGAGTTAGTTTTTCAAATCTTTCTTTTAATAAAGAGATAAACTTTTCATAAATAGGTTCTTCTACAATGATTCTTTTTGCTGCAATACAAGATTGCCCAGCATTGATATATCTTGATAATACAATTACATCTGCTGCATGTTCTAAATCTTTTGTATCAGCTAATACAATAGCTGCATCACTTCCGCCAAGTTCAAGAACTACTGGCTTGATTTCACTTCCTGCTATACCACCAATTGCAGCACCTGCTTTTGATGAACCTGTAAGGGAAACTCCTGTAACAAGAGGATGTCTAATGATTGCTTCAATTTGTGAGTGATTTATCACAACATTTTGAACTAAATTTTCAGGCATACCTGCTTTTTGGAAAGCTTGCACAATCTTTACTGCACATAAAGGGGTATGAGAATCATGTTTCATAATACAAGTGTTTCCTGACATAAGTGCAGGTGCTAAGTATCTAAAAGCCAACCAAAAAGGTGCATTCCAAGGTAAAACTCCTAAAGTAACTCCTAAAGGTAAATATTGAACAAAACTCTCCGTTGCATCAGAATCAATAAACTCTGTTTTTAAATATTCTTGCGCATTTTGGGCATAGTGTTCTGCTGCCCAAGCTGCTTTTGTTACTTCACCTCTGGCTTCATTGATGGGTTTACCCATCTCTTCTGTCATAGGTAGAGCATATTCATCAAGATTGTCTTTCATCTCTTTTGCAACAGCTTTTAAAAGCTCTGCTCTTTGTTCAAAAGATGTATCTCTCCAAGAGTTTACATATGTCTCTTGTGACTTTTCAATCATCTCTCTTACTTCTTGTGGTGTATTCATCGGAATCTCATATACTGTCTCTTCAGTATATGGATTAATTGATTTAAAGTGTGTTGAACTATATCCCATAATGTTCTCCTTAACCTAAAATAGCTTCAACAGATTTTACAAATCTATTTAGCCCTTCTTTTAATGTTTCATCCTCAATAGTTAATGGAGGAATAAATTTAATAATTTCCCCAGTACTACAAGCACCAATGATTAGTTTATTTTCAAAACATTTTGTTGTAATAGCTTTTGATGTTACTGGAGTATCAAATTGTATTGCTAACATCATCCCTTTTTGTCTTACACTAGCAACTTGAGAATATTTACTGTTTAGTTCATCTAAGGTAGCTCTTATTATTTTACCTTTTCTTATTGTTTCATTGTTAAAAGTTTCATCTTTAAAAAAATCAATTCCAACTTTACCTGCTACATAAGATAATCCTTGACCTCTAAATGTACCTGTATGTTGACCTGGGCTCCAAGCTTTGTCATATTCTGGCTTATTTACACACATACCAATTGGAGTTCCGATTCCTCCAAGACCTTTTGCAAGAATAATAATATCTGGGTCAATATCCATATCATCAAAACTAAAATAACTACCTGTTCTACCACTTGCACCTTGAATATCATCGATAATAAAAAGTGCTCCAGTATCATGAGCTAGTTTTTGAACGGCATGAATCCACTCTTTACTTGCTTCATGAACTCCCCCTTCAGCTTGTAGTGTTTCTACAATAAATGCTGCAGGAGCTGTAAGTCCTGATCCTGTATGCTCAATTTGTTGTCTAATAAGTTCAAGAGCATGCATATCATTAAATGTTCCTCTAATTACATTGTTTAAAGGAACACCTGAACTACTTCTAAAAGCATTATTAGCTGTACAAGCCAATGCACCTAAAGTCATACCATGAAAACCTCTATGAAAAGCTACTACTTCTGTTCTTCCTGTAACTTTTCTAGCTAGTTTTAATGCTGCTTCAACTGCATTTGTTCCTGTTGGTCCTGTAAATTGAAGTTTGTAATTACCCATTCCTCTTGGCTCTAAAATTGTTTTTACAAAACTTTGAATAAAGTCTCTTTTTACATCTGTAAACATATCAAGAGATTGGATTACGCCATCATTTTTTATAAACTCTATAATTGCATCTTGCATTTTTTGATTGTTGTGACCAAAGTTTAAAACTCCAGCACCTGCAAAAAAATCTATATAATCATCATTGTTCTCATCTATCATTACTGCATTTTTAGCAGATTTAAAAACTGTTGGTACAGCTCTACAATAAGCTCTAATTTCTGATTCATATTTTTCGAATGTATTCATTTCGTTTTGCATGTTTTTTCCTTAAATAATAGTATTAAATTTTTTGATTTGTTAAAAAGACCCTCTAAATTAAGTTTAATATATGAAATAAATTATTTATTACTTAATTTGACAATTAAAATAATCAAGGATAATTGTGTGGGGTCTACCTGGCAGCTTGTATAAAATTTCTATCTTGTATAAGTAGGTTTTGAATTTGTTTTATAGGGTGTGGAATAACATAAATAATATTTGAGAAAATAAAAGAATTTATTACTTTTATTAGTTCTAATAATCGATTATTATAAAAAATCATATAGTAACTCCTCATATAGATTAGGTTATAAATGTAGTCTAACCAAAAATAAATTCTATGTCAATTTTAGATTTGTATATTATATATACAGTATAAATGACAACATATGTAATTATCTTACTTACTTTTTATTATTAACATATTTAACAAATAAGTAAATAAAATTATTTTATGTATTTTTAATAATTATATGATAAAGGAGATAATTTATAGTAAATTTTTTTATTTAGTGGAGTATATTTTAGTGTAAAATATAAAATAAGTCTTATTTTATATTTAAAAGCTATTATTTCAATACATTTTAATATGGAAAAATAATGATAAAAAATCTTTTTAAATCAAGAGTAGCCTTACTTTATATTATGTCAATATCTATGGTATTTTCTTTTTCTGCATGGATGAGTCTACTAAATAATTATGTAGTAGAAGTAGTATCTTTTGATGGTAGTCAAATAGGTATTTTACAAAGTCTAAGAGAGATACCTGGATTTTTAGCTTTTACTGTTGTAATTGCCATCATATTTATAGCTCAACAAAGACTTGCATATGTTTCAATGATAGCTTTAGGTTTAGGCGTATTTTTAACAGGATTATATCCAAGTGCTTTAGGCTTATATATTACAACTGTTCTTATGTCTATAGGGTTTCACTATTTAGAAACATTAAATCAATCTTTAGCTTTACAATGGGTTCCAAAAGAGAAGGCTCCTATAGTATTGGGAAAAATAACGGCAGCTAAATCATTTACTTCACTTATAGTATTTGTACTTATTTTTATAATGATGAAATTTTACAGCGTAGAGTATAAATATGTATATGCTTTTTTCGGTCTTACTACCTTATTTGTAGGAATAATAGCATGGATAGGATTTGAACACTTTAGAGATGATGTTGTTCAAGAAAAAAAATTAGTAATAAAAAAAGAGTATTGGCTTTTTTATGTTTTGACTTTTTTTGCAGGGGCAAGACGACAGATATTTATTGTTTTTGCTGGATTTTTACTTGTGGAAAAATTTGGTGTAGATATTCATAATATGGTGATTTTACTTTTTGTGAATTCAATATTAAATATTTATTTTGCACCTAAAATTGGAAAGTTTATTGTTAAAGTTGGCGAAGCAATAACATTAAGAATTGAGTATATTGGACTTATAATAGTATTCGTTTCTTATGCTTTTGTTGAAAATATTTATTTTGCTTTCTTCTTATATGTACTTGACCATTTACTATTTTCAATGGCAATTGCTCTTAAAACATATTTTCAAAAAATTGCAGACCCTAAAGATATAGCAAGTGCAAGTGCTGTTAGCTTTACTATAAATCATATAGCAGCTGTATTTTTACCATTTTTATTAGGAATTGTATGGTTAACCTCACCATCACTTGTTTTTATAATTGGTGCTTCAATAGGATTTTTATCCCTAGTATTGTCATTTTTAGTTCCTCTTGACCCTAAACAAGGTTTTGAAACTACAATCAAATATAAAAAAGCAGAGTTAGAAAATATCTAACTCTTAAGCTTGTGAAGTTGGGTCAACAAAAACTCTTGAACCTAACTCTTGGTCAATGGCATAAAGTCCATATCCATCATTACCTACAAGTTTCATTTTGTCTATGATTGTATTTAGTGTAGCCTCTTCTTCAACTTGTTCAGTTACATACCATTGAAGCATATTATATGTTGCATGGTCTTTGTTTTTCATAGCTAAATCACTTAGTTCATTTAGGTTGTTTGTCATAGATTCTTCATGAGCTAAAGCTTTTTTAAAAGTATCTAATATAGACTTGAACTCTACATTTGCCTTTTTAATTTCAGGTAAGCTTATAGCTACCTCTTGATTTTCAAGATATTTAAATAGTTTCATTGCATGGGCAACTTCTTCTTGGTATTGAACCAAAAACCAACTTGACGAACCATTTAATCCTATTTTTGAAGCATATGCTGACATACCTAAATAAATATATGACGACTGGAATTCTTTGTTTAGTTGCATTATTAATGCATTTGCGATTTCTTCTTTTAACATGATAACTCCTTAATTTTTATTGTATCTAATTAGAAAGAAATATTCTTTAAAAGTAAAATAACATAACTTTAGATAAAATCACAAAAACTTAATATAGGAAATTTTTTATGGCAATTTATACATGTGGACACACAACTCCTGATTCAGATTCTATTTGTTCAGCACTTTCATTAGCATACTTATTAAATAAAATAGGAAAACCTGCAATTCCTGCACGTCAAGGCCCTGTTTCTCCTGAAACACAATTTATCCTAGATAGATTTGGATTTGATGCACCAGAGCTTAAAACAGAATTTGCAGGATGTGAATTATTTATTACAGATTATTCAGATAGAGGACAAGCACCAGCTGATTTAGATAAAGCAACTGTTGTTGGTATTGTTGACCATCATAAATTAGGTGATATTACTACTTCTACTCCCTTAGAGTGTTGGATAAGACCTGTTGGATGTACTAATACAATTGTAAAAGAGATGTATGATTTTCATGGTGTTGAGATTCCAAAAAACATAGCAGGAATTATGCTATGTGCAATTTTATCAGATACTGTTATTTTCAAATCACCAACATGTACAGAAACAGATATCAAAGCAGTTAAAGAATTAGCTAAAATCGCAGAAGTTGAAGATTTTGGAGCTTTAGGTATGGAGATGTTTAAAGTAAAATCAGCAGTTGAAGGTGTACCTGTTAGAGATTTAATATTAAGAGATTATAAACCTTTTGATATGCATGGAAAAAAAGTTGGTATTGGACAACTTGAAGTTATTGATTTAGCTATTTTTGATAGTGTAAAAGATGAACTACAAGCAGACTTAGACAAACTCAGAACAGAAGAAGGTTTACATACAGCATGTTTACTTTTAACAGATATTATGAAAGAGGGTTCTGAAGTTTTAGTTTCTTCAGAAGATGCTTCAATTTTTGAAAAAGCTTTTGATGTAAAACTTGAAAATTCAAAAGTATGGCTTGATGGCTGTTTATCAAGAAAAAAACAGATTATTCCTTTCTTAGAACCTGCATTCGCTTAACATAAAAGATAGCATCACGCTATCTTTTTTCTAGACTATACTTATATTAGGATTCCATATGGAACTTTTCGCTGATATTACACTTTACTGGGTAGTGGGGTTTGTTATTGCTGGTTTTTTAGCTGGATACATTGATTCAATCGCTGGTGGTGGTGGGATGGTGCAGGTTCCTGTATTACTTTTAAGCGGTATGTCTCCCCTTCATGTTTTAGCCTCAAATAAAATAGCAAGTTTAGTTGGTGTTTTAATGGCAACAATTAAATATGCAATAAGTAAAAAAATATCATGGAAAGTTGTAAGTATTGCAATTATACCTTGCTTGCTAGCTTCTTATATTGGAAGTATTTTGGTTATGTATGTTTCTGATGATGTAATAAAATGGGCTATTATCTTAGCTATTCCTGTGGCTTTAGTCTTTTTATTTAAAAAGAGTAAAAAAATTGTAGAAGAAAAAACAGAAGTAAATAGTAAAAATATTATTTTAGCAACTGCACCAATTGGATTTTATGATGGACTTTTAGGACCTGGTACTGGAACTTATATGACTATTTCTATGAAAAAGTTTTTACATTTAGACTACTTAGTTTCAACTGCTTCAACCAAGCCACTAAACTTTGCTACAAATGTAGGTTCTGCAATTGCTTTTATATTTGCAGGAAAAGTTTTATGGGGAGTTGCTATTGTTTTAGGCTTAGCAAATATTGCAGGCTCTTATGTTGGAAGCCATTATGCAATAAGAGGTGGAGAAGAGTTTATAAAAAAAGTTCTTATCTTTGTACTTATTTTTATGCTTGGTGCTAATATTATAAAAATAGTTGTAAGTTAAAAAAAGATAGAATCCTTTTTCAATGTTAATTAAGTGAATTGATAATCAATTCATGGGAAATAGGTGAAAATCCTATGCTGCCCCCGCAACGGTAATACATGTATAATAGTAAAATATAATACAATACTTAAATCCACTATCTTTATGATGGGAAGGTAAGTTTTACTTGAAAAAGTATGTTTAGTCCGGAGACCGACTTAATTAATAAAATGCAAATCAGGCGGGGTGACCTGAAATTTAGCAATAAATTTTATTAGATTTTCTAATACCCTTAATGATTCTTGTATTAATTTTATTAATAGGAAGTCTCATGTTTTTATTACGGTACTTTTTAGTACTCTTTTTTTCTTTATTTTCATACAGCAATATTTATGCTCAAGAAGAACCAAAATCTGTTTTTTCAATTGTTTCTGATAGGTCAGCCATGATGTTAAACTCAGGTGCTAATGCTTATTTGAAAAAATCCCAAGATACTATTACTATAAAAACAGTAAGTCAAGTTGCAATGATGGATGATAAAGAGTTGACTAGCCATATACAAAATGCTGATGTCTTTTTAATGTGTGGTATTTTTGGTGATATTGTTGAGAGATTACTTGTGCAAAAACTACCCTCTTCACAGTTGAGAATCTCTCTTCAAGGTGATAGAAAACTTTTACTTTTAAATAATGATTTACAACAAAATAGTTATAAAAATATCCCAAGTCGTTTATTGAAAAAAAATGATGAGGGTCTCTCTTATATGGACTCTTTAAAGAAAAAACAAAAAGAGTTTCCTTTATATGCTTTTTATCTACAAGCTAGAGCATATTGGGATAATAGAGGAAGTCAAAATATCTCAAATTTATTTTCATTTTTATTGAACCCATCTTTACAAAGCAGTACTTGGGAAAAAGTAGTAGAACTACAATCTATTCGATACTTTTTAGATGCCAAAGAAGAGAAGACATTTTTTGATATAAATAGCCTACTTAAAAGTATTGATAACTCTAAAGATATTCTTTTTGTTTTAGATAATGACAGAGCTGATAGTTCAAATGAGTGGAAAATCCATGAATCTTTAGTAAAAAACTCCTCTTTTCAAGTTGTATCTATCTTAACTAGGTGGGGAAAATCAAGTTTTGATGCCATAAATAACCTAGAGAAACTTATAAACAAACTTCCTAAAAAACAACTATATTCTGTTGTATCAATGCATGACTTTGTCATTGGTGGAGGAAGTTTCACTCAGGAAGTCTCTTCTGTTTTAAAAAGACTAAATGTACCAATTATAAAGGGTTTAAGAGTTTTAAACTTTGATTTCCTAAGTTATTCACTTTCTAGTGAAGGTTTACCAAAAAACTCTATTCATTATAGACTTGCAATGCCAGAGTTACAAGGTATAGGTCAAGTACATTTACTCTCTTTAAATGATACCTTTGCTCTTGATAAAAAGACAGGTGTTTTACTCTATTCAGTAAAGATATTAAATAATGAAATAAAAAATCTTATTTCAAAAGCTAATAAATGGATAGATTTAAAGAGAAAAGTTAATAAAGATAAAAAAATTGCAATTATTTATTATAATCATCCTCCCGGGAGACATAATATAGGAGCAGATAATTTAAATGTGCCCAAATCACTTTTTACTATTTTAAAAAATCTAGAAAAGGAGGGCTATTCTGTAGGTCAATTACCTAAAGATGAACTTGCCTTACTGGATATACTTCAAGAAAAAGCTATCAATTTACCCAACGATAAAAAGGCTTTATCAGTAATGAGTTCTAAGGTAAATAAACTATCTACTAAAGAGTATAAAAGATGGTTTCAAACCTTGCCTTTATATATACAAGAAGAGATGGAACAAGGTCCCTTAGCCGCACTTCATGTTGAGATAAAAAACTTTTTAAGCAATGATGTAGAAGATATCGCCTCTTCTCATAAAGTCAAAGCCTATGATTCTATAAGAAATTATATGAATAATACGATGGATAATTTACACCACGCATTAGATGGTGTACGAAGTAAAAACAGACAACGATCAATCAATTTACTTGAGCAGTTAAAACAAGAATATGAAAATGTTTTCAATGCTTCACAAAATGAGAGAAAATACTCTTTTAAAAAGATGGATGATTTAAAAACGGCCATTATAAAACTTCAAATAGAGGGAATAAAAGGTTGGGGGAAAGCCCCTGGAAAGGTGATGACATATGAGGAACAATTATTGTTTCCTAGTGTGGAGTTTGGTAATATTCTTTTGGCTCCTCAACCTCCTAGAGGGTGGGAATTGAATGAAGAATTACTTCATGCCAACCTCTCTTTTCCTCCCACTCATCAATATTTGGCTTTTTATCACCATATAAAAGATAGGTTTAAAGCAGATGCTATTATTCATGTGGGAAGACACTCTACATATGAATTTCTACCTAGAAAAAGTGTGGGGCTAACTTCCCTTGATTATCCCTATTTGATGATTGGAAACTTGCCTAGTATTTATCCCTATATTGTAGATGGAGTAGGGGAAGGAATTCAAGCAAAAAGAAGAGGACAAGCTGTTATTATAGACCATTTAACTCCTCCTTTGGCTATTACAAAACTTTATGATGACTTATTGAAGCTTAGACAATTGATTGAAAGTGCAGAATCTGCCAATGAAGAGACAGTTAGAAAAAATGCTATTAAAAAGATAAGAGAATCCATTGATGCAATGAATCTGAAAGATGAATTAATAAAGAGTATGGATGAAGAACTTGCAGTTAGAGGTATTGGATTTGATGAAGTAGATGATGCTTTTTTATTGCATGAATTGGGGCATTATCTCACCCACTTACAAGAAGAGTTTATGCCTTTGGGCTTGCATACTTTTGGAAAAGATTGGAATGATGAAGCAGTCAACACAATGCTTAAATCCATGGCTGAAAATCTACAGGAAAATTCTGATGTGAAAAGTGCATTGATACAATCGCCAGCCAATGAAATGAACTCCTTAATAAACGCACTTAAAGGTGGATTTGTACTTCCTGGAAAAGGAAATGATCCAATACGTACAAAAGATGCTTTACCTACAGGACGAAATTTTTATGCCTTAGATGGAAGTTTAATTCCAAGTTCGGTGGGATACGATATGGGTGTTAAACTTGCCCAAAAAGTACGAGATAAAAAAAACTATGACATAAAAAAAAAAGAAGCTATTATTCTTTGGTCATCGGATACAGTAAGAGATGAAGGTGCGATGATTGCTTTTGGATTAGATTTATTAGGATTAAAGCCCGTATGGAACAGTCGAGGTATTTTAAAAGGTTTAGAATTATTGCCTTTAGATGAAAAAAGAGCTAGAAGGCATGATGTTATATTTACAGGTTCGGGACTTTTTAGAGATTTATATGCCTCTAAGTTAGCTTTACTTGATAAAGCTGTTCTTTTAGCTTTGAGTGCAAGTTATGAGCAAGTTGTTTCAAAGTATCCTGCTTTAACACTGGCATTAGATTTTGCTTTAGAACCTTTAGGTGATTTAAAAGTAAAAGGAGATGAAGCTATTGAAAAAAATAGTGTGGCTCTTAACTGGGTTGAAGAAGCACGAGAACTTCTAAAACAAAATCCCAATATCTCTATTGAAAGATTGGGAAAAATATCGAGTAAAAGAGTATTTGCAACAGCACCGGGGTCTTATGGTTCAGGAATAAATAGATTGGCAGAGCGTTCAAGTGCTTGGAATAATAGAAGTGAACTATCAGATGTATTTATAAAACGAATGGCATACTCTTATTCCAACGATAGCTTTGGAGAATTATCAAAAGAGAGCTTTAAAAGACAGTTATCAAAAGTAGAAAATACATATTTAGGAAGAGCTAGCAACTTGTATGGATTGATTGACAATAACGACACTTTTGATTATTTGGGTGGTTTAAATTTAGCCATTGAGCAACAAACAGGTCACCAGCCCAATAGTTTTGTAATTGATCACTCAAATCCAAATAAGCTTAAAATTACTGCTTTAAATACGGCTTTGTTACAAGAATTAAGAGGAAGATTTCTTAATCCGCAATGGATAGAGCCTCTTATGAAAGAGGGTTATAGTGGCGCAAGAACTATGGGAAGTGAGTTTATTGAGTATTTATGGGGTTGGCAAATCACTAGTCCTGAGATTATTAAGGATTGGGTTTGGGAAGAGGTTAAAGCAGTTTACGTGGATGATAAGTTAGATATACAATTAGATGAGTTTTTATCTTCAAGTCATCAAGTTCACGTTCAAACTAATATGTTAGCTGTGATGCTTGTGGCTATACAAAAGGATTTTTGGAAAGCCGATGAAAAAACACAAAAACAGTTATCTAATATGTTTGCTGAGAATATAATCAAGTATGGTATTCCAGGAAGTGGACATACCCATGCTAATCATCCTATTTATGATTTTGTAAAATCTAAAATAAGCCAAGAGATGAGTAAAAAACTTGAAGATATTTTAGCTCAGAGTAGGATGGAAAAGATAACTTCAAAAGAGAGTATTACCTCTATTCAAGAAGTAAAACTCGAACAACAAAACAGTGAACAAACAAAGAGATATGAGTCTACAGAAAAAAATAAAAATGAGATGCAAAGTAAAGAGACATACATGAAGTATCTTTTAGCTTTGGCACTATTTGTTTTATTTTTAGGTTTTAGCAAATCTCTATTTTTCAATAAACACAAAGGACAATAATGTTTTCATCAATATCAGTTGGTTTGATGCACCAAATATCATCACTACTTTTAGAACCTGTTTCTTGGGCCTTACTCTTTTTTATACTTTTTTCAATATATGAAATAGGTATTACTATTGGAGAAAGAGTTTTTGAAATAAAAAGGTTGATAAATACAAATGATACTCAAGTGGTTATCAATCTTGCAAAAAGAAGAATTGAACGGGCAGATTTTATTACACGCTTGGCTCCGATGTTAGGACTTATGGGAACACTAATACCTTTAGGTCCAGGGCTTGCTGCACTTGGTGATGGTGATGTACAAATCCTAAGTACAGCTATGAGTGTTGCTTTTGACACAACTGTCTTGGGACTATTAGCTGGGATGACGGGCTTTGTGATTGCACGGCTTAGAAGAAGATGGTATGACAAAGCCTTGAATATAATGGAAGCAAAAGATGAAAAATAGATTTTCAAGTGAACATTTTGCAAAAGAAGAGGATGAACCCTTAGGACCTTTGGCCAATTTGGTTGATATAATTTTGGTATTTGCATGTGGTTTGATTGCAGCTTTGGTTGCCTTAAGTCCAAACTTACAAGAGCATTTTAGTGTAGAAAAACAGACAAAAGTTATCACCCAAGGTAAAGAGTTGGTGGATGTTCCTAAAAATATAAAAGACTCAATGAGTGGTACAAAAGGCTATGAGTCTTTGGGGCAAGTTTATAAAGACCCTAAAACTGGAAAATTAATTTTGATTTCTAAATAAGAGTTTAGAGAGTATATAAAACTATTAACACTTCTTAAACTTTTGTTAACTTTTTATCAATATACTTATTTTATAAATAAATATTTTGATTTAAATAAGGTTTTCCATGAAAAAAATAGTAATACTACTTTTTATATCTTTACTTTATATTGCCCATGCAAACTCCAATGTTAAAAGCATTCTTTTTTTAGGAGATTCATTAACTGAAGGATTGGGAGTAAGTAAAGAAGATGCCTATCCCAACTTGGTAGAAAAATTGATTGAAAGTAAACTAAATAAAAATATCCTTGTAATTAATGGTGGAGTTAGTGGTTCAACTACTAGCGATGGTTTGGCAAGACTTCAATGGTATCTAAAGAAAAAGCCCGACTTGGTTTTTATTGCACTAGGTGCAAATGATGGATTAAGAGGTTTAGACCTGCAACAAACTCAAAAAAACCTTGAAGAGATTATCACTCATGCCAAAAAAGCCAATGCCAAAGTTTTACTTGCTGGTATGCTCATACCACCCAATTATGGAGCTCAATACTCTGAGCGTTTTAAAAAAATGTATGAAGATATAAAAGACAAATATGAGTTAAAGAGTATGCCTTTTTTACTGCAAGGTGTGGCAGGAGAACAAGAGCTTAATCAAAGAGATGGTATTCACCCCAATGAAAAAGGGCATGAATATATTGCAAAAGAAGTGTTTACGTTTTTAAAGGATGAATTGTAATGTTAAAATTAAAATCACTCAAAAAGTCATATCAGCAAGGATTGGAAAATATTGAGATATTTGAACATTTGGATTTTCATGTTGATATTGGACAAAGAGTTGCTATCATGGGGAAATCAGGAAGTGGTAAATCGACACTGCTTTCACTAATATCTGGAATAATTAAGCCTGACTCAGGTGATATTGTTTTAAATTCTGTTTCCTATAAGGATTTACAAGAGAGTGAATTAAATGATTTTAGAGCAACCAACATAGGCTTTATATTTCAAAACTTCCATTTGGTTTCTTATTTAAATGCACTTGAAAATGTGATGCTTCCTGCCAAAGTTTGTGGTATTTCCAAACCCAAAGAAAAGGCCATAGAACTTTTAGAAAGTGTTGGGCTTTCTCACCGTCTTGACCACTTACCTTCACAACTTAGTGGTGGAGAAAAACAGCGGGTGGCAATCGCAAGGGCGCTCATACATAATCCAAAGATCATATTAGCAGATGAACCAAGTGGAAACTTAGATGATGAGACGGGCAATGCCGTTATGGATATACTTTTTGAACTTATCAAAAAAAACAATACCACCTTAATCCTTGTGACACACTCAAAAGATGTTGCTGCTCGTTGTGAAAAAACTTATGAGCTTATACATGGGAAATTGACCTAATGTTGGTGCTTGAACTTGTTTACAAAGCACTGGCTCGTTCAAAGTCCTTTAGCTTTGTATTTATCTTAAATTTTAGTTTGGCTATTGCGGCACTCTCCTATTTACAATTTTTTAAAGGAAGTATTGATAGCTCCTTAGAGACTCAAGCAAAAAATCTACTAGGAGCTGACCTTGTAGTTTCTTCAAGGTTTCCTATAAGTTCTTCCCAAGAAGAGCAGATAAAAAAGAGACTTCCTACAATAAAAGGTTTTAGCCAAGGGGTTTCAACAGTGAGTATGATTGCTTCCCAAAAAAGAGCAAGACTCATGGAAGTGGTAAAAGTAAATGAGGGTTACCCTTATTATGGCGGCTTGGTATTTAAAGATAAAGCAAGCTATCCCAATGGACAAGACCTACCAAAACCAAATGAAGTGTGGGTCTACCAAGAAGTGTTGGATTTGCTGAGTTTAAAAAAAGGTGAAGCTTTAACAATAGGTCAAGCCAATTTTGTCATAAAAAAAGTCATAGAAACAGACAGCTTAAAAAGTGTCAGTTTTAGTGGTTTTATGCCAAAAATCTACATCAGTGAAGAGGGTTTAAAAAAAACAGAGCTTTTACAGTTTGGATCAACGGCCAGATATAAGTTAAACTACCTTTTTAAAGAAAATCTCAGCAATGAAAAACTTGAAAAGATTGAAAATAACTTAGAAGAGGTTATTGACCAAAACTTGAGGGTGCTCTCCCCCAACGATGGAAAAGACAGATTGCTTCGTGTCTTAAACTTTGTGACCAACTTCTTATCTTTGGTCTCTTTGGTATCTTTCTTTTTAGGTTTGGTGGGACTTATTTATCTGTATTCTGGATATCTTAGAAAACATCAAAAGGATATTACTGTTTTAAGTGACCTTGGTTTGAGTAAAATAAATTTGAGTTTGATATACTTTTTACATCTGTTTGTACTCATTGCTATTTCAACTATTTTTGTCTTTTCATTTATAACCATAACAGCACAGTTTATTGGCCCAATGATTGCCAAACTTGTGGACTTTGATTTTGATTTTTCATTGAATTATACTTTCTTTTTAAAATCAGCATTGGCACTTTTTGTACTAAGCATCACTATTGGTTTACCTTTGATTTTACCACTAATTCAACAAAGTAAGAGAGACTTTACTAAGGTAGTTTTGGCTTTTATTCCTTTTCTTAGTTTGTTGTTACTTTTGTCTGATTTTGTTACTTCTGCTAAAAATGTTGGTTTGTACTTTGCAGGTTCTGTGTTACTTATTATCATTTTGTTGTTTGCAGTTGGTGCACAAGTGTTAAAATGGGTTGATTTTTCTGGACATTTAGAAAACCTATCCTTATCTTTGGCATTTAAAAATATCACTCGGCAAAAGAAAACATCATTGACACTCTTTTCTGCCATTTTATTATGTACTACTTTTTTTAGTTTGATTCCTCAGGTGGGTTCATCGCTCTCATCTGCTTTAACTTTAAGTGTAGAAGAAAAACCACGTTTTTTTGTCATAGATGCCAAAGAGGAGCAAATAAAAGATATTGAAACACAAGTAAATAATATGGGAGCACGCTTAGAAAATGTATCTCCTATGATTCGAGGACGTATCATCAAAGTCAATGATATTGACTTTAGTGAACACTCTTTAAATTATGGTGATAAAAAACTCAAAGAGGAGAAAAATGAACTTAAAAATAGAGCTGTTAATCTCTCTTATCGAAACAATCTAAAAAAGAGTGAAGAGCTAATTGAAGGGAGAGAATTTTTAGGTGTCTATGACTCAGAGGATTTTTCTAAACCCATTGAGGTGAGTGTTGAAAAAAGATATGCTAGTAGAAGAGGGATAAACTTAGGAGACCGACTTGTTTTTGATGTTTTAGGTTTAGAATTAGAGGGTAAAGTGGTCAATATAAGAAGTGTAAAATGGACTGAATTTGTACCAAACTTTTTCTTTATTTTACAAGAGGGTGCTATAAACGATGCTCCAAAAACAATGTTGGCTACTATCTCTTCCGGGAATTATGATGCTCAACAAATGCTCATAAGCTTATCTGAAGAGTTTCCTTCATTGACTGTAATTGATGTTAAAAATATATTTGAATCATTTGCCAACTTAGTAAAAAATGTAACCAATATAACCGATAAAATGAGTCTTTATTCCATCATCATTGGGCTTTTGATGAGTTTTATTATTATTCAATATCAAATGAACCTACAAAAAAATAATATACTAAGACTAAAAATGATTGGGGTCAATAACAAAACCATCCGAAACTCTTTTTTACTTGAGTTTGGTCTAATCTCTTTATTAGCCAGTTCTTTAGGTATCATCCTAGGTAGTATTGGCTCTTATTTTATAAGCAAGATTCTTTTTGAGTCCTATTGGGATTTTAGACCTGATGTTCTATTGCTATATTTTTTCTTTATACCAGTTTTAACCCTCGGAATTGTTGGGTTTTTTACTTCAAGGATAATTAATCAAAAAGAAAATGTCCTTTTTGGGGAGTAGGAATTTAATAGTTCTCTTGAAAAGCAAAGCTTTCCGCTTTCTCACTTTTTAGTTGTAAAAAGTAAGACAAAAAGCAACCAGACGAGTTGATGAAGGCAAAGCTCCCTTCCAGTTAAATATTTATTTCCTGCCCTGCAAAACTCACTAAAGAGTGCATTTAGCACTCTTCTTAACGCTCAAACAGTTTCGGGCATAACCGAAAATAAACATCTAACTTCCGGCTTCATCAAAGTCTGGGAAGAAAGAAAGTTCAAACTATCATTTATGAATTTACTCAAGAAGAAGTTATGAATCTAAACAAATCAAAAATGTAAATGTCCTTATTCCCATTTTTGTTCCCAACCTTTGCAATAGATATTATTAAGTTTTTACTTTAATAAAATTTGTTGAGGATAATCAATTTTATTTTGAAATTGATAAGTTATAATAAATTAAAATTTTTATTATAAGGGAACATTATGAAAGTTCTATTTACGCTTATTTGTTTTGGTTTAATAATGTATTTAAATGCAGAAATTATTAAGCAGTCAGAATTTACAGTTAAAGATACAAGAACAAATATATTATGGCAAGATACAAAAGAAGTAAATAGTATTAAAAGAGATTTTAATGAAGCGAAAACTTATTGTGAATCTTTAAAATTAGATGGATATAATGATTGGAAGATACCAAGTTTTATGGAACTTTTTTCAATAGTAAATACAAAATCTTACAATCCAACTTTATCAAAAGAGTTTAAATATTTTAAGTCTGAAAATTATTGGACAAGCAAAAAATTTAGTCATGGCGCTAGTGGAGAAGCATTTGTAGTGAACTTTTTATCAGGAGCATTTAATAGAGAATCAATGGATAATAAGTTTTATGTAAGATGTTTTAGAAACGAAAAGTGATAAGAAAGAACATAAAAGGCTTTGAATATGATGTCATTAATATTAGCCTATATTTTAAAATAGTCCAATTTGATATTGTTTTTAAATCATAAGTAGGTCTACATTCAACAAAAGTCGAATTTTTTAAAACTTCAACTCATCAAATATTTCTTTTATAATCCAAATATTTATTCAAATATAACAATTTGAAATATAAATCATCTTTTTTAATAACTTATTATAAAATAGAATAAAAACTTTGGAAGTGATTAATGGCAGAACAGTTAAAAAATGTATATACAAAAGAATATATAAAAAAACTTGCTTTTAAAATAGAAGAAAACTATCAAGAGTTTGATAGTGATAGTTTTATAAACTCTATTTTTAATCCTACTTGGAAAAGCCTTGAACTAAAAGCACGCATGAGACATATTGTAATAACTCTTAATGAATATTTGCCTTTATCTTATAAAAAACAACTTGAAGTATTAAAACCAGCATCTAAGGATTTTGGTTCATTTGAAGCTATGTTTTTTCAAGACTTTGTAGAAGTATATGGTTTAGATGATTTTGAAAACTCTATGGAGGCTTTAGAAGTATTTACTCAAGGTTCTAGTTCTGAGTTTGCTATACGGCAGTTTATATTGAAGTATGAAGATAAAACTATGAAGAGGATGAAACTTTGGTCTAAGAGTTCTAATGAAGATATTCGAAGACTCTCTTGTGAAGGGTGTCGTCCTAGACTTCCTTGGGCTGTATCATTGCCTAAATTTAAAGATAATCCTTTAAAAGTACTGGAAATAATTGAAGAGCTTAAAAATGATAAAAGTCTATATGTAAGAAAATCTGTAGCTAATAACCTTAATGATATCTCAAAGGATAATCCACATTTTGTAATAGAGTTTGTAAAGAAGAACCTTGGTATTTCTAAAGAGCTTGATTGGGTATGTAAACATGCCTCTAGGACTCTACTAAAAAAAGCAGATGATGAGATATTGGGACTGTTTTCATTTGCACAAGCACATCATGTGGATATTTTAAATTTCACTTGTGATGAAATTGTAAATATTAATGAGTATTTAAACTTCTCTTTTGAGATAGTCTCTGATGAGCCTTTGGGAAACTTAAGAATTGAGTATGGCTTGTATTATTTAAAAGCTAATAATACACATAATAAAAAAGTTTTTATGATAAGTCAAAATGCTGTAAAATCAAAAAGTAAAAAGTTTATAAAAAAACAGAGTTTTAAAAATATGACTACAAGAAAACATTATTTAGGAAAACACTATATTTCCATAATAATAAATGGAAAGCAGATGATAAAAAAGGAGTTTATTTTAAATGACACCAGCAATTAAATTGTTAGAAAAAAAGAAGTGCAAGTTTGAAGTCCATAAATATGATCATGACCCAGCTTGTACAAACTTTGGAGAAGAGGCAGCTGTTAAATTAAATCTTGATAAAAATAGAGTATTTAAAACACTGTTAGTAGAACTTACTCCCAAAGAGTTGGTTGTTTGTGTAATACCTGTTTCAAAACAGCTGAGTTTAAAAGAGGTAGCAAGTGCCTTTAAAGTAAAAAAAGCACTCATGGCCAACAAAGATGAAGCTCAAAAAACTACAGGGTATTTACTTGGTGGGATCTCACCTTTGGGACAGAAAAAAAGATTAAAAACTATTGTTGATAAATTGGCATTTAACTATGATACAATATATGTAAGTGGCGGAAAAAGAGGTTTAGATATAGAGTTAAATCCTCAAGATTTAAAATTAATTTTAGATGCAAAAGAATTTGAGATTAGTGTTTGAGTTTAACTTCTTCTTAATCTTTTAGAAGTAGTATTATATATAGAAAAAAAAAAGGATGTTTATGGCTTCTTCAGATATGAATGCAGTATGTTCACAGTTACTAAGACCCCAAGATTTAGAGGTTTCAGATGAATTGTTTAAACAAGTTCAAAAAGAAAAGGTAGTTACAACAATTCTAAATGAAAATGATACAATCAATATAAAAATATATTCAACGTATCAACTTTATTTATCATTGGTTACTCCAATATTACATGATATTGGTTTTTTGATTATTGATGAAGTTACTTATAATATACAAAATGGAAAAGACCAAATATTTGTTTCAAGGTTTAATTTAAAACTTACAAAAGATGATGATTTAGAAAAGATTTTTAATGCAAAAAATAATTTAGAAAAAGTAATAACAACTGTTATTGGTAATCAAAATACAAAACACTCAAAAGTATTTTCACTAGTTTATTCTCAAGATTTTGATGCAAGAAAAATAAAACTTGTGAGGGGTATAGTTGAGTATATTGACCAAGCAGTTCTAACTATAAACTCAACAACTATTTTAAATACATTTATTGCTCATAATGATATTACCAAACTTTTTGTTGATTATTTTTATGCAAAATTTGACCCAACAATCACAAAAAGAGATAGTAAGTTAAAAGATATAAAAGAGAAAATCGAAGAAAAAGTCAAACATATACCACAAATAACTGATGATAGAATTTTAAAAATTACGTTGTCATTTTTAGACTCTTTATTAAGAACAAGTTACTTTTTAAATAAAGAGACAATTGGATTCAAAATAGATGCCTTGAAGTTTGGAGTAAATCTAAAAGGATTACAGCCAAATTTAGAAAACTTTATTTATCACGAATCATTTTATGGTATTCACTTAAGAATGAGTAATGTTTCAAGAGGTGGATTAAGATGGAGTGATAGACATGATGATTATCGTCAAGAGATAAAGTCACTAATGATTACACAAGAGGGGAAAAACTCTATTATTATACCTGATGGCGCAAAGGGTGGATTTGTAATAAATAAAGAGACTATGGATGTAACAAAAGAGTATTTTAAAGAAATCTATACACTGTTTATAAATGCAAACCTTGACTTAGTGGATAATATGGTTAATGGTGAAGTTGTAAAAGACAAAAACCTTGTTTGTTATGATGGAGATGATGCTTACTTTGTAGTTGCTGCTGATAAGGGAACTGCAGCTATGAGTGATGTTGCAAATGAGATTGCAATAAGTAGAGGCTTTTGGCTTGGAGATGCATTTGCTAGTGGTGGAAGTAATGGATATGGACATAAAGAATTAGGAATTACAGCACGTGGTTCTTTAGTCTCTTCTCAAAGATTTTTTATTGAAGAGGGAATAAATATTTATAAAGACAGTATATCTGTTATGGGTATTGGTTCTATGAGTGGTGATGTTTTTGGAAATGGATTAATAGAGTCAGATAAGTTTAAACTTTTGGGTGCAATTGCACATAAAGAGATTTTTATTGACCCAACACCAGACTTAGCAAAAAGTTTTGCCGAGAGAAAAAGATTGTTTGAATCTAAAGATGGAAGTTGGAAAAACTATAATAAAAAATTAATTTCTGCTGGTGGAGGGGTATTTTTAAGAAGTGAAAAAGAAATAGAACTTAGTCCTGAAATAAAAACCCTTCTAGGAACTACAAAAAAAGTAGTAAGTGGAGAAGAACTTTGTGTTATGCTTCTTTGTATGCATGTAGATTTATTGTTTAATGGTGGAGTTGGAACATATGTAAAAGCAAGTGATGAAAACTCATTAGATATTGGTGACAAACAAAATGAAGCAGTAAGAGTTGATGCAAGTAATTTAAAAGCAAGAATTGTTTGTGAAGGTGGGAACTTAGGTTTTACACAAAAAGCAAGAATTGAGTTTGCCTTAAATGGTGGAAGAATTAATATCGATGGAATCGATAACGCAGCTGGCGTTGATACTTCAGATCATGAAGTAAATTTAAAGATTTTATTAAACATGATTGGAGCTAAAGAGAATATTTGTAAAGAAGATACTCAAGCAACACTTGATTCTATGACTGACCAAGTTGTAAATTTAGTTTTAGAAAGCAATTATAATCAAGCTTTAGCAATCTCTTTAGATGAGAGATTTTCAAGACGTTATTTAAATGACTTTTTAAAGGTTGTTGATATTTTAGATAATTGTATACCTGCTTTTAATAGAGCAGCTTTTTATATACCAAAAAATGAGAATATAAACGATATAGTTGATATGAATGGTTCAATTGTTAGACCAGTATTATGTTCTCTTTTATCTTATTCAAAAATCTTTTTAAAGAAAGTTTTATTAGAGTCACAGTTAATTAATGAGCAATTTGCTTTACAATATTTATATAGATATTTTCCAAAGTCATTTGTTGGAGCATATGAACATGAGATATTAAATCATCCTCTAAGAAAAGAGATCATTGCAACTATGATGGCAGATATTATAGTAAATACTCAAGGGTGTACCTTTGTAAGTGATTATGAAAAACTTGGTAATGAAAGATTTATCTTAAAAATCAAATCATATTTAGTAGCAAAACAGTTATTTGGTGCTAAAGAGATGAGAGAGAAAATATATAAACAAGATTATATTATGGATGTAGATAAACAGTATAAACTTATCAACAAACTAGAGTATATCTTATATGCAAGTACAAGATGGATGGTAAAATATCTTAAAAAGAATCAATTAGATGCAACTCATATTTTAGACCATAAAGATGAGTTATTTGAACTGTTAAAAAAAGTGCATAATCAAGAAATAGAAAACCTAATAGATAAAGATGATGAATTTAATTTATTCTTTTCTGTGATTGATTACTTAAGATTTGCAGTTCCTGCTATTGTGATAAAAGAGAATACGAGTCATCCTTTTAAAGATGTGGTTATATTATTCTACTCACTAATTCACGAGTTTAATATTTTAGATATTATTTTTGCACTTAATAAAATAGAAATAACATCTAAAAATGACATGGTTTTAAGAGGTCAAGTTTTACAGTTCATAGAGTTTATCGTAGTTCATTACACTAAAAAAGTATTAAACTTCCAAAGAGTTAATGAAGCACCAGATATTGCTTTTGCAAACTTTGTTAATAATGAAAGTGATTCTTTTTATAAAGTAAGAGAACACCTTGATACATTTATGACTAAAGAAAACAAAGATATAAAAGAGATTGCAGTAACTGTCAATCAGATGATGGTTTCTTTATTATAATATAAAATTATAATAAATGGTTAATCTCTGTACTGTATAATATAAAAAAACTTAAAAAGGATTTATTATGAAAAGCAATATAAATGATGAACCAAGTTTAGATAAAATAGATGATTTTAATAATAAAGAGTCAAAAGATAAAAGAAATACAGTAAGACTTGTAGTTGTAGGTATACTTGTTATTGGGGCAATTTACTCATTTTTTAGATATGAAAATAATCAAGTGAGTGATTATGTAGGTACTCCTGAAAAACCGGGAATCAACACAACCAAAGGGAAATAATTGTTTCAAGACTTTTTTGAATATCATCAACAAACTAAACACTCATACTATTCTGTTAGAAGTAATCCTAACAGAATAGATTGGGACAATCCCCCTTCTAGATTTAAGCCCTATTATGAAAATAAAAGAATAGTTTTAGATTTAGAAAAAGAAAATCACAGATTTATTTATCAAAGTGCTGGAATAACGGCTAAGAAAACTTACCCTGGTGTGGAGTATTATTTAAGAGTAATACCAAGTGCTGGTGCTTTGTATCCCAATGAAATATATTTCCAAAGTAGAAATAACCAAGATATAGATGATGGAATTTATCACTATGATAGCTCATCAAACTCTATTGAACTACTATATCCTATCGAAGATGAGGGATTAGAACCATATTTAAAATATGAAAAAAAACAAAATGGTTTTATCTTTTTAGTTTCATCTGTTTATTATCGCTCTTCTTGGAAGTATAAGAATAGAGGATATAGATATTGTCTGCTTGATGCTGGACATATCTTAGGAGCTTTAGAAGCTTCTTCTTATGTTTTTGCTAAGTCTTATGAGATAAGATATGATTTTGATAAAGAGTCTTTAAATAGTATGTTTGGTTTTGATAGAGATGAGTTTTTCACCTCTGCTTTTGCTATGACCTTTTCTACAAATAAAGATGTTGAAAAATCAGATTTTAAATTAGACTATGTATCTCCTACTGGGGATTTTGTAGAAAATGAATTAATCGAAAATGGATATAAAGATAGTCTACTTATATCAAATAAACAGCCCCAAACAACTCCACCAAGTTTCAACTACAACAAAGAAGTTTTTCAAGAAACACTTTTAAATAGAAGGTCAATAAGAGAGTTTAGTCAAGGCTCTATGAGTAAAATAGAGTTTGAAATGATAATGAAAAATATAAAAGATAACATAGTAAGTGATTGTGATGAAGAGGTTGAAATTTATTATGTGATTAATAGAGTAAAAGATATGATTTTAGGTCTTTATCTTGATGAAAAGATTATAAAAGAGGGTGACTTAAAAGAAAAAGCTGGATATTTGTGCCTAGAGCAAGATTTAGGTAAGAGTTCTGCTGTAACATTTTTCTTAACAACAAAATCAAAAAACTACCAAGCAGCTTATCAAAAAGCTGGAATCATAGGCCATAGGCTCTATGTAGCTTCAAATTATTTAGGATATGGATGTAGTGGAATAGGGGCTTATTATGATGATGAAGTTTGTGAATTTATAGGTGAAAATACAATGGTACTTTATGCTTTAGCTATAGGGAAATAGCAAAGCATAAAAACTATACTTTAAATACACCTTGTGGTGTGTCACTAGAGTTTACCATCCAAATAGAAAAAATATCAATATAGTTCCAAAATGATTTTTTTAACTCTTCATCTAAATTTGTTTCTTCTATTGCTTTTGCAAAATTTTCAAGCCAAATAATTCTAGCTTTTGAATCAATTCTAAAAGGTGAATGTCTAGCTACCATTCTTGGTGCTCCCCTTGATTTATCAAAATATCTAGGTCCTCCACAAATTTGTATGAAAAAATCAGCTGCATGTCTTTTTGCAGCATCTAAACCCTCTTTTGTTGGAGGGAACAATCCCTTTATTTGGGTTTCAACTAATAGCTCATAGTGATTGTTTATCATCTCTCTCATGCCTTCTTCTCCTAAGCTCTCTAAAACCTTGGGATTTGGCAAGTCTACATTTGGTCTTTGTCCAAATTGACCTTCTGTTATTGTGTAATTCATTATTTACCTTTTTTATAAAAACTAATCTTACAAAATAAATCTTAAATAAAAATCTGTGATATAATTTTAATAAATATTTTAAGGAGTTTACATGAAAATAGTTTCTTATTTTGTAAGTGCAGCTGTTGCTTCACTTATGTTTACAACATCTTTAATGGCATCAGATATTGACGTCTCTTTTGTAGATGAAAAATGGAATGGGAAAGTTGTTCCTATTGATGAAGTTTGCTCTGATTATAATATAGAAGCTGGTAGTACTCCAGGTTTATATATTGAAAATCTACCTGTTGGGGCAAATAAAGTTATTATGAAGTTCAATGATAAGACATTTGTAAAAATGGATAATGGAGGGCATGGTATTTTATCTTATAAAATTGAACCTGAGACTTCTAGTGTAGAAATTTCTCCACAAATAGGAGAAACATTTGATTTGGATGAGGGCTTTGAAGTAGTAAGTGCACATACAGGTACAAGATTCAATAAAACAGAAGGGGCATACTTAGCACCATGTTCTGGAGGTAAAGGAAATACTTATACAGTAGAAATCTCAATTGTTGATACAAATAATAATATTTTAGCAACAAAGGAGTTAGTGTTAGGGAAGTATTAAACTATCAATAGTTTAAGATGTTTTATGTCAAAATAAAAAATAATATAAGTTTTTTTGAAATTAGATAGTAATAAATAACTTTATTTATTACTATCTATAGTAAGATAATGTAAAAGTGGGGTTATAGTGTTTTCTAAAATAATTGAAACTTCCTATCAGTTAAAAAAGATAAAAGTTTTATATATTGATAGTGATGATAATTATATTGAATCTGCATTAGAAATACTAAAAAATTATTTTGAAAATATAGTGGTCTCAACTAGTAGTGCTGATGCCTCTTTAAACCTTGAAAAAAGTCATTTTGATTTTATACTTATAGATATAAATATATCTAATAATGAGGGAATAGAACTTGTTAAAAAAATAAAAGAAAAGAATGAAGATGTTCTTATTGTATTTTTCTCAGAGTTTGATAATCATGAGTATTTATTAGAAAGTATGAAATTAGAAGTAGATGGATATATCTTTAAGCCAATAGACTTAGTGCAATTTAACTCAGTAATAGAAAAAATCACAGATAAATTTAATTGTAAATCTCAGTTATCAAATAATATCAACTTTTTAAACCAATATGTTGATATCGTTGATAATAGTACTATCATCTCAAAGACTGACATTGATGGGAATATTACATATGTAAATGATAAGTTTTGTAATATCACTGGATATAACAGAGCAGAACTCATTGGTAAAAGTCACAACATTCTTAAATATAAAGATAATCCAGATGAATTTTATAAAGATATGTGGCGCACAATAAAAGTAGAGAAAAAAGAGTGGCATGGCATAATAAAAAACGTCTCAAAAACAGGCAAAATTTATTATATGAAGGCTACTATAAAACCTCTTTTTGATATAGATGGAAATATTGTTGAATTTATTGCTTTTAGAGATAGTTTAAATCTTATTTTAGATGATAAAAAACACTTACTTAATAAAATAGAATTAAATAAATTATCACTGCTTATTTTAGTACAAATTCAAGAGTTTGATATGTTAGAAAAGTTTTATAATATAGTAAAAGTTGATCAAGTTGAAAAAACCTTTGCCTCAAACTTAGTATCCTATTTGCCTGCTTCATTTATTTTTGAAGATGTGTATACTTTAGGTGATGGGAAATATGCACTTTTAACTGATTATAGAAGTTTTGAAAAATTAGAAATTAAGTTACATGATTATCTTGAAGATTTTGTAAAAAATGTTACAGATTCTATTTTAGAAATAGATGGCATAGAGTATGATTTAAATATAATTCTTAGTTATTCATGTGGAAAATTCAGTCTTTATGAAGATGCAAAAGCTGGTCTAGAAGTTGCAATAACAAAGAATAAGATAATAAACTATTCAAATGATTCATCTATAAAAATCAACTTAGAAGCAAAAAAGAATTTTGAAATTATAAAGATGGTTAAGATAGCCCTTGACAACTACAAAATAGTCTCTTATTTTCAACCAATTATTAATAACAAAACAAAAGAGATAGAAAAATATGAGTCTTTGGTTAGATTGATCAATGAAGCTGGAGATGTTATCTCTCCTTTTGACTTTTTAAATGTTTCTAAAAAAGGTAACTATTATAATAAAATCACTAGTAGAGTTTTAGAAAACTCATTTAAGATGTTAGATTTTGTAAATACAAAACTATCTATAAATTTATCTGCACTAGACATAGAAAAAGAGCAAACAAGAGAAGAGATATTTGATTTACTTGATAAATATAAAGAACAAAATAATAGAATAGTTTTTGAGTTACTTGAAGATGAAAATGTAAAAGACTTTAGAAGTATAAAACTTTTTATTAAAAAGGTAAAAAAAAGAGGTGTAATGATTGCAATTGATGATTTTGGAGCAGGATACTCTAACTTTGAAAGGTTGCTTGACTTTGAACCTGATATTCTAAAGATAGATGGCTCTTTAGTGAAAAATATTGAAAAAGATGACTATAGTAAAAATATTATTGAAACAATAGTTTCATTTGCTAAAAAACAAAAAATCTTAACTATTGCAGAATATGTTGAAAATGAGACTATCTTTAATCTACTAAACGAAATAGGTGTTGACTACTCACAAGGTTACTATTTTGGTAAACCAGAATCCTTAGAAAAAAAGCATTAAGCTTTTTTGATAATACTTCTAATCATATTATTAAAAACAAAATAGTGAACTGGTATTAAAATATACCAATAGAGTCTTCCCCAAACCCCTTTAGGATAAAAATAAGCTGATTGGATAAGTTTATCTCCATCTATTTTAAACTCAAGCCAAGCAGTTCCTGGTAGCTTCATTTGAGCAAATAATAAAAGTCTTTTATTCTCTTGTACATCAATTACTTTCCAAAAGTCCAAACTATCTCCAACCCTTAGATTAAATTGATCACGTCTTCCTCTTTTTAGTCCTACACCACCAATTATTTTATCAATCACCCCTCTTATTTTCCATAAAAAATCATAATCAAACCATCCAAAATCACCACCAACACTAATAAAAGATTTGTATATGTTTTCTTGTGAATATTGTGATATATCTTCAACTCTTCTATCTACAAAAACTGCATCTGCTATCTCTTTTGTATGGTCTTTATCCCAAGCTTTTCCATATCTATCACTCCATCTACTTATGACTTGGTTGTTTTGTATCTCTTTTACTGCTTTTTTTACTGCATCTATATAAGACATTGGTTTTATATGTGGAAAATATTTCTTTGCATTTTCATTTTGTATTACAACTTCAGATTTTAGTCCTTCAATTAAAGCCTTTGCTACACCATAAGGAACAGGAGTAAAAAGATTTAGCCAATAAGATGATAATCTTATAGATAAAAAAGGCAAGGGAATAATATATCTTTTCAATCCTAAAGCAAGAGCAGTTTTCTCCATCATTTGTTTATATGTTAATTGCTCTGCTCCTATATCTACAATAAGGTTTTTTTTCTCTTCTAGGTATATGGATGAATAAAGATAAGAAAGTACATCATCAACTGCGATTGGCTGTGCTTTTGTATTTACCCATTTGGGTGTTGTCATGATAGGAAGTTTTTCAGTTAGATTTCTTATTATCTCAAAACTTGTACTTCCAGAACCAATAATAACCCCAGCTCTTATCCAGATAGTTTGAATCTTGTCACTTGAGCTTAATATCTCACCAGTTTCTAAACGACTTAAAAGATGTTCACTTGTATGTTCATTTTTAACACCAAGTCCTCCTAGATATATCACTTTTTTTACACCAGATGATATTGCCATATCCAAGAAGTTTTGAGCAGAAATTTTATCAAGGTTTTTATAGTCTTTTCTATTTAGTGAGTGTATTAAATAAAAGGCAATATCCACATCTTTTAGTGCTTTTTCTAAACTCTCTTTATGAAAAGTATCACCTTCAAAAACTTCAACTTTTTCGATTATTTTAGAAGAGATAGACTTCTTATCTCTTACTAATAATCTTAAATCAATATTTTCATCTTGAATGAGTCTATGTTTTAATCTTCTTCCAATATATCCAGTGGAACCTGTGAGTAATACTTTCATAAAATATCCTTTTAATATAGAATATTATATCTAGTAAATTTGTCTTTTCGTAGGGTAAATAAGAGAGTTGGACTCTCTTATTTTATGTAGTTGCTTTTTTTATCACTTGTATCTAACTCTTGACCGATATCTTTATATCTTGCAAAGTAGTATTTTACAAAGTCATTTATATTTTCATCTATTGGCATAAAATATTTGCCATCTTTTTTAGCAAAGTTATTTAAAAACTGTGTTGCATCTTTTTTATCTAAGTAGTGTTTTGCTAAATCACTATATGTACTTATATACCAAGTTTTTAGTTTCTCATATTTTTCATCAGATAAATCAATACTTAACTTTTCATTTTCCCAAGATAAAACTTGTGAATCAAATAGACCATTTAGGTGAATCAATCCTTCACAATAGTAAGGCTGTACTTCATCAACTTCCATCCAACCCATAAGTCCAACTGCTCTTTTAACACTATCGATTAAAACTTGTTTTTGTAAGTGTTTTTCATCGTTGTTTTCATCTAAGAAAAATGAAACTAGCCCACCAGTAGTTGCTTTGAACTCTTCTATATTTTTAAAATTACCTGTTTTGTTCATCACTGATTCTGTCTCATCATCGCACCATAAAATATGTCCATACTCATGTCCAATAGTTGTGATATCATAAACTTGATGCCAAGATGATGTTTCATTAAATAAAAACTTTCTATCTTCATTTAAAAACTCATTTCCAAAGACTTCAGCACTAAGACGTAAAAATGGTTTAGCACGACTAGTTTGTAAAATCTCATCAGCAAAAGCAAATATCTTTTTACCTTCTTCACGTGATACTATTTCATCATTTGGTACAACTTGAGCTGAAAATAGTCCATTTAATTCAGCACCAAAAAATATGGCAGGTCGACCAATATATAGTTGAACCTTGTCAAGAGATTTTAATGAGAAATCATAGATGTTCTTATAAGCAGTGTTCTCTTCAAAGCTAGAAAAAATATTTGCAAAAGCAGATTTTATTTTATTTACTCTGTGGTCATTTTGTGCAAATTCTGGATTTGTAAATCTTATATCCCACTCCAAGGCAACTGCTTTTCTAAAGTGGTCTTCATAGTATTCAAGTGGATGTCCTATTTGAATAGGTGATTTTATTTTCATCCATGCTCTATCTACATTTGCCCATTTGTCTACTAATAAATTTTCATTATCTTCTGCAAAAGCTAAAATAAGTGATTGGATATATAAAATATAATCCCACTTGTGACCGAAAATATCATCCTCACACTCTAATAAACTCTCTTCAAAATCTTCTAAGGCATTAATTACTTCTGTTGTTTGTTTTTTGAAAGCTTTTATATAAGCTTGATTTTCATATCCATTGCCTTTTTTTACTAGTGCAGAGTATGACCTATCGGCAGTAATAGAATTATGTCCTAAGTCAAATAGAGAGTTTGTTTCAAGATAATCAAAAACTTTTGTCTCATCACCATCAAATTTTGCTAGTAGTTCTTTATTTATACCATTTATAATATGTGCAGTCCAAGAGCTTTGCCATGATGACATTTTTATTCCTACATCATAAACACCTTGAAATATAGCTTGGTAAAATGGAGTTAAAAGATTGTTTTCTTTTATAAATGCTACTGTTTTTTTGTGTTTGTTATGCCAAAACTCTTTTACAAATAGAAATGCTTTTTCTTGTAACTCTATAACTTCTTTTTCATCTTTATCTAATTTTTTTAATACTTGAACAAGTGAATCATCTCGTAAGTTTACTATTCTTGTAACTAGTGCAAATCTTAAGTCATCACTCATTTTTAGCTTTAAACTTTTTGCAAAATCATCAATTAGAGTTAACTCCTCATACCGTTTATCTTCTAAGGCAGATACTAATTTATTTATTTCATCTTTTTGAGTGTTTAAGTATTCATATATTTTTTTTGAATCTTCTAAAAATTGTTCTTTATTCATATTGTTTATCCTTTAAAAGTAAAATTCTACCATGATTATTTTTATATACAATAAAATAGTAAAAGTAATAATAAAAGGTAAATTTAGCACTTATGACTTAAAAGTGCTAAATTTTATCAAAACTTTAGCTTCCTTTTATAAAGTTTTGATAAAATTTCTCTTACAAAAACTAAAAATTATAGGAGAAATTCATGGCGAAACATCAATTTCAAACAGAAGTTGGACAATTATTACATTTAATGACACACTCTTTATATTCTAATAAAGAGATTTTTATAAGAGAACTAGTATCAAATGCAAGTGATGCAATTGATAAATTAAACTACTTAAAACTAACAGATGAGTCAATCAAAGCAGTACTACCTGAAGATTGGGCTGGTGAGATTAATGTTTCTTTTGATGAAGCAGATAAATCATTAACTATTTCAGATAATGGTGTAGGTATGAATAATGAAGATTTAATCGCTTCTATTGGTACTATCGCAAAATCAGGAACAAAGTCATTTGTTGAAGCTTTAACTGGTGATGCTAAAAAAGATTCAAACCTTATTGGACAATTTGGTGTTGGTTTTTATTCTGTATTTATGGTAGCTTCACATGTTGATGTTATCTCTAGAAAAGCAGGTGAAGAGACTGCATATAAATGGTCAAGTGATGGTACTGGAGAGTTTGATTTAGCTCCTTGTACAAAAGAATCAACAGGAACTGTTATTTATATCAAACTAAAAGATGAAGAAGCAGAAGAGTTCGCTAGCAAACCTAGAATTGAAAATATTGTAAAAAAATATTCTGACCATATAGCTTATCCAATTTTCCTAAACTATTCAGAAGAAGTTAGTGAAGAGTTAAGTGAAGAAGATGAAAAAGCTGGAAAAGAAGCTAAAAAAACAACTGAAAAAAGACACGAAAAAATCAATGCAGCAACAGCTCTTTGGATGCAACCAAAAGCTAAAATCAAAAAAGAAGAGTACAATGATTTTTATAAATCTATCTCTCATGACTCAACAGATCCTATGCTTACTATGCATACAAGAGTTGAAGGTGTAAACGAATATACAACACTTTTCTATATTCCTGCAATTGCTCCAATGGATATGTATAGAGCTGATTATCAACCAGGTGTTAAGCTTTATGTTAAAAGAGTATTTATTACAGACTCAGAGAAAGAACTATTACCAACTTACTTAAGATTTGTAAGAGGTATTATTGATAGTGAAGATTTACCATTAAACGTTTCAAGAGAAATCTTACAAGAAAACAGAGTAATGGCAAACATCAAACAAGGTTCTGTTAAAAAAATCCTAAGTGAAATCAAAAAATTATCTAAAGATGAAGAAAAATACGCTGAATTTGTTGCTCAATATAACAGAGCTTTAAAAGAGGGTGCATACCAAGACTTCACAAATAAAGAGGCTATCTTAGAACTACTTAGATATAAATCAACAAAAACTGAAGATGGAAAAATGACTTCATTAGAAGCATATAAAGATAGAGCTGATAGTGAGCAAAAAGCTATTTACTACATCATTGGTGAAAATGAAAATGTAATGAAAAACTCACCACTACTTGAAGCTTATAAGAAAAATGATATTGAAGTATTACTTTGTGATGACAAAGAGATAGATGAGATTATCACTCCAGGATTACAAGCTTATAAAGAGTGGGAATTTAAAGATATCACTTCTTGTGAAGCTCCAAAAGTAGAGCAAAGTGAAGAAGAGAAAAAAGAGGTTGAAGAGAAATTTGAATCAATCACTAAAAAAATCAAAGATAATTTAGGTGAAGCTGTTAAAGAAGTAAGAGTAACTAACAGATTAAGCGAATCACCATCTTGTGTTACAAAAGATGCAGGTGATGCACAAATGGCTCAAATGATGCAAATGATGAAAGCAATGGGACAAGCAATGCCAGAAGGCGCTCCAATCTTAGAAATCAACCCAGAGCATGACATCGTTAAAAAATTAAACGGTTGTCCAGATGATGCACTTATTGCAGATGTATCATGGGTACTATTAGACCAAGCGAAATTATCAGAAGGTATGGAAATTACTGATGCAGTGCAGTTTGCACAAAGACTAAACAGAATTACAGCTAAAGCACTTTAATAAAAGAACTATTTGCACGCATCTTCTGCGTTGCAAATAGTTTTTCTTTCAATCACCTACTAATTGTAGGCTCAATCAAAAAAAACTATTTGCGCATTGAATCTACATACAACTAGTTTTTTTATATAAAAAGTTTAAAAAAAGTATTCTTTATAAATATTATTTTAAAGTTTAATTAATATAATATTATAAAATAATAAGGATTACTATGGGATGGAAATTAAAAAGTTCAAAATCTAAGAATTCAAGAGATGTTTATATTATACATGTTAAAAAAAATAATTTAACAGGAGAAATTATTAAAATTGATAAACTCGGTGATTATGAATACTCTTACACTCCTAAAAAAATTGGAATTTTTAGAGTGATGGAAAATACAGATACTTCGAAATATGCTTTAAAAGGATGTTATATAGTTTATCAAGGTAATGAAGAATATCTTCAAAGATGTAAACTTACAGATAATGAAGTTCGAGAAATGACTGATGAACAAATCAATGATGAAAGCTTTTTAAATGATTATGCAATGGAAAAAATATCTAAATACAATAATTAAATAATATGCTACAATAAAACAATAAACAAGGATAAAAAGTGACTAAAGAATATATTATTAAATATCTTAGCGAACATAAAGATGAATTTTCTAAAAAATTTGGTATTACAAAGCTTGGACTTTTTGGCTCTTATGTTAGAAGTGAAGCTAAAGAAAATAGTGATATAGATATTCTTGTGGAGCTTGAAAATGGTCTTATAAATATTCATGATAAAAAATCTGATTTTAAAGATACTTTGGAAAAATATTTTAATCTTAAAGTCGATATTGCTAGAGAAAAATATTTAAAACCTCTTGCTAAAAAAGAGATATTAAGTGAAGTAGAATATGTCTAAACTTCGTTTATCTTTATTATCTATTCTTGAAGCGATTGATAAAATTGATAGATATACGCATGAGTATAAATCTGCTGATGAGTTTTATCATGAGGAAAGAGATTTTGATGCTACAATGATGCAATTTGTGATTATTGGTGAGATGATTTCAAAGCTTGATGATGCTTTTAAAAATGAATATTCTGATATTCCATGGCAGAAAATCAAAGATTTTAGAAATATTGTAGCCCATAATTATTTTGGTATAGATGCCGATGAGATTTGGGAAATAATTACTACTAAAATAAAACCACTTAAAAAAGATATTGAATCTATCCTTCCAAAAATATAATTTAAAATATAAATACGTTTCAAAATAAAAACTAATTCCTCTTAAAAGAAAATTTATCTTTTTTAGCTATAATTATTAGTAATATCATTTGGTATTACTGATAATTATATGTAATATTAAAGGTAGTCATATGGACTTTGATTTTATTCTTGCTTTTGCTTTGATTGTTTTTCTCTCTTCTATTGTTCATGGTGGTATTGGTTTTGGCTTTGGGATGATTTGTACTCCCTTGGTTGCTATGTTTACTGATATACAAACTACTATAATGTATATGCTTATTCCTACTATGCTTGTAAATATTGTTAGTATCATGAGTGAGGGTAAGTTTTTTGAGGCTTTAAAAAAGTTTTGGTTTATCATAACTCTTATGGTAATAGGAAGTTGCATAGGTACTGTTTTACTTATATTTGCTAACTCTGATTATTTTAAACTTCTTTTGGCTTTGATTATTTTTGTATATCTGTTTCAATCTTTGGTCAAAATAGAAGCTACTTTTGTGGCAAAATATCCTAAGTCTTCAACTTATGGTTTGGGTATCTTTGGTGGTATTTTATCTGGTCTTACAAACATCGTAGCACCTTTGATGATAATGTACAGTTTGGAGATGAAATATAGTAAAAAAGATACTATTCAACTATCAAACTTATGTTTTCTTTTTACAAAAATAGGGCAGATGGGTGTGTTTTTGTATTATGGGGCATTTACAAGAGAGTCATTTGATATATCTATGTTAAGTTTGCTCGCTGTTTCTATTGGGCTATTTTTTGGAATAAAACTCAAAAAAAGAATAGATGCAAAATTTTATGCAAAGATATTAAAAGTTTTACTCTTTATCATAGCTTCTATTTTAGTTGTTCAAACATTAAATTCTTAAAAGGCATATAAGTGGATTCAAATTTATTAAAAGTATTTATTGCAGTTGCAAACACAAAGAGCATATCATTAGGTGCAAAAGAGTTGAACTTTACTCAGTCAAATGTAACCTTAAGAATAAAACAGCTTGAAAAAAGTTTGGGTTATGATTTGTTTCATAGGACAAATAGGGGAGTTGTTTTAACCCTAGCTGGACAGAAACTTTATCCTTATGCTGTAGATATAGTAAAGAAGGTTGAAGAAGCTAGTTTAAAGATGAGAAATGTAGATTATCAAAAGCTTTTAAAAGTAGGTTCAACTCAATCAAATACAACTATAAGACTTACAAAATTTATAGAAAAAGTAAATGATGATTTTCCAGATATGAAACTAGACTTTGTAGTTGATAGTAGTTTAAATTTAATAGAGCAACTACTTAATTATAAACTTGATATTGCCTTTGTAAATGGAAACCCAAATCACAAAGATATAGAAGTACTAAATATAATCAAAGAAGATATTGTCTTAGTTGAACCCAAAGATAAAATTTCAGAGAATACAATCTTTGCATATAAAAATGGCTGTCTAAATCGTATATTTTTAGAAAAGTATTTAAGTGATGAAAATGAAAATAAATATAAAAAAGTAAATCTAGAGAATTATGAGTTGATTTTAGCTTGTGTAAAATCAGGTTATGGTGTGGCACTATTTTCTAGAGAAATAATAGAAAAGTTTGGATATCAAGATAAACTAAAAGTTACTGATATGGATTTTAATCTTGATACTTATTTGATATGTAGAAAAGACTTTATTCCCATGATTGAAAACTATCTTAGAGATATAAGTTTAGAGTAAAATATAAATTTAATAATTTTTTTGCAAATTACTTGAATATAATAGATTTTTCTCTTATAATATGGTAACTTCGTATTAGGTAGCCACTATGAACTTTTTTAAAAAGATTATTAATTCATTAAACCAGATGTCAAGCCCCATATATACTTTTAATGCACACAGTTCTGAGCTATCCTTTTTATTACCAAATGATGAAAAGATAGACTTCACACTTGATAAGTTTGATGTAAAGACTAGACATGATCCTTATGCTATTGATGCATATACTTTCAATAATCCTGATATATATTTTGAGTATATTCATTTAGATTCTGTTTGCTCTTGGAATGGCTTAGCTCGTGGTTACTTTGTAAGTTTATTACAAAAGACTATCAAAGAAGAGTTAGAACTACAAGAGAGATTTGAGTTTGGTCATTATGAGTTCTCTACATACAAAACATCAAAAAATAGTTATATACATTTAATATGTATTTGGGAAGTAAATAAAGAGGTTTTTATAATTGATAAAAAGGGTGTACTTTATAAAAACTTCATAAACCTTTTAGATAGTGATTATAAATATGAGTTCACTGATAAAAAGATGTATGAATTAGATGCTGAAATAAGTTTAGTTAAACAAAATTCATTAAATCAATACTTTAATGCAAGTGGAGATTGATTTGATGTATAATTAAGAAAATGAAAGGATGAAATATGTTTTTAAAATTAATTATTGCTTCGATTATCTCATTATTACTTACTTCATGTGTATCAAATAATTTTCACTATGATATGAAAAACTCTTCTCTTAGTTTCCCTTTAGAAAATTTAAATAAAAAAGTCTTTCTTACAGATGTAAAATATGAAAATACCTTTTCTGGCTGCTCTGTTGATACTTATATTTTAAGTGGTAAGAGTAAAGAATATGGTAACTTTTTTATAGAAAATATAGAATTAGCAAACAACTGTCAATGGAATGGTGCAGCTAATGGATTTTTTACGTATGAGTTAAAAACTAGACTTAAATTTAAAACTTTTAAATTAGTAGATAGATTTACAAAACAAAACTATGAAATATCTACATATAAAGTAGATGGAGAAAAGTATGTAAGTATTATAGAAAGATATACAGTAAATGGAAATATTCTTATTATTGATAATAGAGGAAAACTTTCAGCTGAAATAATTAAAACACTAGACCCAGAGTTTGAGTATAAATACTTAAATGAACAAAGAACAGATATAAAATATGATTATAGTCTTGTGAAAAATAATGTTTTTTTCAGATATTTTGGAAAAGAAGTTGAAGTTTTAGATAGAAAATAACGGTGAAAATCACCGTTACTTATAAGGAGACAATAGCAAGGAAAGCTAAAGTTTGTTTGTATGACAGAAGAATTGTAATGTAAATAGGATAAAATATATCCTATTTAAAAAAGTTAGAAATTAAATTTAAATTTTATTTAAGGAGAAACTTTATTGTTTGAAGAATTAACACAGTTTTTATACCAATATAAAAACAAACAATTAGAAGCAAATGAGATATCAAAATTAAAAGATGATTTTGATAAATATAAAATAGACATAACAAATAGTGAGTATTTTGATAAATACTACAATAACTATTTGAACATCAAAGGTTATACCTATAGGTTAGATGACAGAGCTATGAGACTATTTTATACTTTTCAAGAAGCTGTTTATTCTATAGACTTAGCAAAGCTAACTCGGGATGAAGATGGTGTTTTATTAAATAGTATTGTTTATACTTTAGTTTTATGTGATTGTATAGATGAATATTTAGGAAATAGTATAGATGAAACTATAAAACAAAAAGCAATAGAGTTTTATAAAAATGAACAAAAAAGAGTTTCAGCAGAAAATAAAAAATACCACATGTACCAAAACTAGTTAATTTTTATTAAATAGTTTTAGTATATCTTTTTCAATAAATTCAATATCATCACTTAACGTTAATATATCTAACTCATCTATGCTAATCATATTCTCTTTTACTAGGGTACCTTCAAGAAATATAAGCATATTTTTCCAAAATTCTGTATCATAAAGATATATTTTTAGGTTTTCTATCTTTTGTGTTTGAACTAAAATTATTATCTCAAATAGCTCATCAAGAGTTCCATATCCTCCTGGAAATACTACACAAGCTGAGGAGTGTTTAACTAACATGTATTTTCTAGAGAAAAAATAGTTAAAAGTATGACTTCTTGTTGTATAAAGATTTAGTTTTTGTTCAACTGGAATAATGATATTTAATCCAATAGATTCTGCAGTATTTGCATCATAGGCACCTCTATTAGCTGCCTCCATAATACCACCACCACCGCCAGTTACTATATTGATACCTTTTTTATTTAAATTGAAAGCTAACTTTTCAGCTAATTTACAAAACCTATTATCTTGTTGTATTCTTGCACTTCCAAAAAATGTTACACAGTTATCAATATCTTTGAAAATCTTTTCACTATCATTAAAGTCACTTGCTATCTCATTAAAATCATTTGCAATTTTATTTTTTTCAACTATCTCTTCACTACATTCAATCAAAATATACTCTTTCATTAATTTATATAATTATATTAGAATAACATAAGAAAATAATTTAAATATAAAATTTGTTATAATAAATACAATAAATTACTAGGTGAGTTAATGAATATAAAATTAAATTGTGACATGGGTGAGAGTTTTGGCATTTGGAAGATGGGTAAAGATGAAGAGATAATGCCTTATGTTAGTATGGCAAATCTTGCTTGTGGTTTTCATGCCTCAGATCCTTTGACAATGAGTAGAGCTGTTAGTTTAGCCTGTAAACATAGTGTTGAAATTGGTGCTCATCCAGGATATCAAGATTTAGTAGGCTTTGGTAGAAGAAAAATAGTATGTTCGCTTGAAGAGATTGTTGCTATTATCTTATATCAAATTGGAGCATTAAATGCCTTTTGTAAAACTTACGATAAAAGTATCACTTATGTAAAACCCCATGGGGCACTTTTTAATGACATGATGAAAGATGAATTAACTTTTAAAGCAATTTTGAGTGCAATTAGCTCATATGATAAAAGTATAAAACTAGTAATACTATCCACATCAAAAAATGAAGAATATAAACAAATAGCCTTATTGTATGGAATAACTCTTATGTTTGAAGTATATGCTGATAGAAACTATGGAGATGATGGTTTATTACTTTCAAGGGTTGAAGCTGATTCAGTTATTACAGATGAATTAGATATCCTAGAGAGAATAGAAACCCTAAAAGATAGAGGATATATAACAAGTATAAATGGTATGAAACTATTTTTACAAGCAGATACTTTATGTATACACGGAGACAATGAAAAAAGCTATGAGTTTATAAAAATAGCAAGTAGATTGTTAAACTAATGATTTTTAAAGTTGCTTCTGTTGATTCTTTAATTATATATTTTGGCAATGAGATAAATGAAAAAATTGCTTTAGATGTAAAGAGGGCTTATCATTGTCTGATGGGTTTAAATATTGATGGCTTAATAGAAATAATTCCTTCTTATACCTCAATATATATATCTTATGATATTTTTAAGTATGAGTATCTATCTTTAGTGGAACTGCTAAAAAAAAATATAAATTTAGAGTATGAAAAAAGCTTTAAAGAAAATATAGTTACTATAGATGTTTATTATGCAGAAGAGGTAGGATTAGACTTATCTTATATGAGTGATAAAACAAATCTAAGCATTAGCGAAATAATTGATATACACTCAAGTAAGCTATATGATGTATATGCAATAGGATTCTTACCAGGCTTTGCTTATCTTGCTAGTGTTGATGAAAAAATAGCTCTTCCTAGATTATCAACTCCTAGAAAAAAAATACCAAAGGGCTCAGTAGCCATTGCCAATACTCAAACAGCAGTTTACCCTCAAAGTTCACCTGGTGGTTGGAATATTATAGGACGAACTGCAATAGAGTTATTTGATAAGAGTTTAGAAAAACTATCTCCTTTAAGTGTAGGGGATAAAGTAAAATTTAATCCAATATCAAAAGAGGATTTCTTATTGCAAGGTGGGATTATATGAGTTTAGAGATAATTAACAATCCTATCTTAGCAACTATCCAAGATATGGGAAGATACTCTTATTCTCATATAGGAGTTACAAATTCAGGGGTAATGGATGAACACGCCTTTTTATATGCCAATAAAATGCTTTTAAATGCATATACTACAAATACAATAGAGATATCCTTTTCAAATCTTATTTTAAAAGCCCATGCCAATACTCAAATAGCAATCACAGGTGCAATATGTGAATTTTATATAAATGATATACCTAAAAAGTGTTGGCAAACTCATATTATAAAAAGTGGAGATATCTTAAAAATAGGAAAAATACTACAAGGAGCAAGAGTATACTTAAGTGTTAAAGGTGGCTTTGATATAAAAAAAGAGTTTGGTAGTAATAGTACAACTATAAAAGAAAGTCTTGGTGGGTTAGAAGGGGATAGATTAAAAAAGGGTGATATCTTACCTTTTAAACCTTTTTCAAATAATTATAACAAAAGATTACAAGAGAAGTTTATTCCAAAATATGAAGATGAATTAACACTAAGGGTAATACTATCATATCAAGAAGATAGATTCTCTCAAACGCAAAAAGATAAGTTTTTCTCAAGTACCTATACCATAACAAATGAGTTTAATAGAATGGGCTGTAAATTAAGCGGTGAAGCAATAACTTGTGATGTAAATGGAATCATATCAGAAGGGATATCTTTTGGATCTATTCAAATACCAAGTGATGGAGCGCCAATTATATTATTAAAGGATAGACAAACAATAGGTGGATATCCAAAGATTGGTAGTGTATTTAGTATAGATTGTTTTAGTTTATCACAAGCAAAACCAAACAATAAAGTAAGATTTATACCCATAAGTATAGAAGAGGCACAAGAGAAGTTAAGAGCTTTTTATCACTATTTTAGATAGTATTCTCCCTATTAATAAATATAGAGGATTAATTTGGAAGATTTAATAAGAGATGGTGGATATTTAGCATATGTAATACTTTTTTTATATTCATTTGGCGGAGGTTTTGTAGGGCTTGTTATTGCTGGAGTTTTATCGTATGCAGGTGATTTAAATTTAGTTGTATGTATGATAGTTGCTGGTAGTTCAAATTTCTTAGGTGATCAGTTTTTATTCTACATGGCACGGACAAATAAAAACTATGCTAGAGATACAATGAAAAAATATGGTAGAAAAGTTGCTCTTGCACATATATGGATGAGAAGATATGGTTCTCCTGTAGTATTTTTACAAAAGTATGTATATGGGATAAAAACTTTGATTCCACTTGCTATGGGACTTACAAAATATTCATTTCAAAAGTTTACAGTATACAATGCTTTAGCAACAGTGCTTTGGGCAGTAGTAGTAGGTAGTATAAGTTATTCATTGGGTGAGATTGTTTTAACATATGCAGAAGAATACAAGTATTATGGAGTAGCAATTATTTTAATGATTGTACTTGGTGTTACTTATTACTTAAAGAAGATATAAATGCAAGCAATAGATACATTAAACATAGACGATAAGCTAAAAGAGAATCTAAAGTCATTAGGTTATGAAACACTTACTCAAATCCAAGAAGAGTCTTTACCTTTAATACTAGAAGGAAAAGACGTAATAGCAAAAGCAAAAACAGGAAGTGGAAAAACAGCTGCTTTTGGAATAGGGCTTTTAAACAAACTAGATGTAAAAAAATTCAAAGCACAGTGTTTAGTCTTATGTCCTACAAGAGAACTTGCTGACCAAGTAGCAGAAGAACTAAGAAGAATAGCTAGATATAAACACAATATCAAAATATTAACTTTATGTGGTGGTGTTCCATCTAGTAGACAAACACACTCATTAAGCCATGGAGCACATGTGATAGTTGGAACTCCTGGACGAGTGTTATTTCACTTAAGAGAACAAAACCTAGACCCTGAGCATATTGATACACTTGTACTAGATGAAGCAGATAGAATGCTAGACATGGGATTCTTAGAGGATATAGAAAAGGTAATAAGCTTTATACCAAAACAGCGACAAACACTACTATTTTCTGCAACCTATGATGAAAATATAAAAGAGCTTTCAAAAGATATACTTATCAATCCTACATTTAAAAGTGTAGATACTGTGCATACAGAAAGTACAATAAGAGAAGAGTTTATAAAAACCTCAAGAAAAGACACTGTTTTATTAAGGCTATTTTCAACATATAAACCAAGCTCTGTAATAATCTTCTGTAATACTAAAATCAAATGTGATGAACTAGATACATACCTATATGACATGGGATATGACCCTTTAGTTTTACACTCTGATTTTGAACAAAAAACAAGAGATGAAATTATTACACTTTTTTCAAATAAATCATACCCAATACTAATAGCAACTGATGTAGCAAGTAGGGGACTTGATATTGATGATGTGGAGATGGTTATAAACTATGATATGGCAAATGATACAAATGTTTATACACATAGAATAGGAAGAACTGCACGTGCTGGAAAAAGTGGGGTTGCTTTAACTTTATATAATGATTATGATGAAGATAAAGTAGAAGAGCTACAAGACAATAAAGAGTTAGTTTATGTAGATGAAGAGAGTTTGATTGATGAGGTGTATAAATTAACTTCTGAATACAAAACTATTTATATAAGTGGTGGAAAAAAATTAAAACTAAGACCTGCTGATATTTTGGGATGTTTAATTCAAGATAATGGCTTAGATAAAGATGACATAGGAAAAATAAAAATTCTTCCTATGTGTTCTTATGTAGCAATAAAAGTTGATGCCTTTGAGAAAAAAATAAAAGAGTTAGAGTCTTTAAAAATAAAAGGTAAATTTTTTAGAATATTTGATAGATAATAAATATTTTAAAAGTAAAAGCATAATATTGGTAAAATAATTGAATAGGATGTTTTTTCAAGGGATTTGATGAATAATTTAATTGTAAATAATATAAAAAAGTTTTTGGAAGTTAATAGCTTCAATAATGACATCTATGCTTATCTTAAATTTTATGATGAATTAAGAGAGTTAAAAGAAGTAAAACTTATATATGAAAAATTACAAAAATGGGTTGAAGAAACCTTTAATATAAAATCATTAAAAATTACAATTTACTCTGAAAGTGAACATGTTAAAGAGATAGCATATCAAAACTCACCAGATGAAGTTTATGAAAATAGTTCTTTAATTAAACAATACAAAGTAAGTATGAATGCAAATCTAACTATAACATTTAGTCTAGTTTGTAGTGATAAAAAACAACTTCAAGAACTATCAAATAAAGATGGTATTTTAAATACACTTTTTTATATGGTAGCCCCTTTTATTAGCAGTGTATCTTATCAAGAGTTAGTAAAAGAGTTGACATTTAAGGATTCTTTGACTAGTGTATACAACAGAAAGTTTTTAGTTGAACATCTAAATAAACTTTTACCTTTGGCAAAAAGAGAAAATAAAAACATATCATTTTTGATGGTTGGAATTGACCATTTTAAAGCAGTAATTGATGAGTTTGATTATGATATTGGTGATAGAGTTTTAATTAATTTAGCTGAAATATTACAAAAAAATGTTAGAGAATCAGACTTGGTAGTAAGATTAGATTCTGATGAGTTCTTGATAGCATTAGTTGGTATTACAAAACAAGAAGATGCTATGTATGTAGCTCAAAAACTAATTGATGCTTTTGCTACTTGTGAAGTTCAAGTATCCCAAGAGGGTCATGTTTTAAAGAAAACTATCTGTGTGGGTGTTACCCATAGAGATGAAGAAACAAAAACAGTAGATGATATTTTAAGAAATGCTGATATCTCACTGTATGAAGCAAGAAACTTAGGAAGAAGCAAAATAAAAGAGTTTTTTCCCAATAGCGTTGATTGCGTAGATTTATTTTAAAAAAAGGAGTATTTATGGCTGTTGAAGCAAGTGCGAGACATATTTTAATTGATAATGAAGATATTTGTAATCAAGTAAAAGAACAGATTATTAGTGGTGATTTAGATTTTGTGGAGGCTGCTGAACAGTACTCTTTATGTCCTTCAGGTGATGTTGGTGGAGCTTTAGGTACATTTGGTAAAGGTCAAATGGTAAAAGAGTTTGAAGATGTAGTTTTTTCTGCACCTGTAAATGAAATCCAAGGTCCTGTAAAAACACAGTTTGGGTATCATCTTATTGAAGTTACTTCACGAAATGACTAAAATCATTTAATATAAAGGCTAACTTTTTACAGTTGCCTTTATTAATGATTTTAGTTCAAAAATCTCTTCTCTTAATTTTTTAATTTCATCATTTACATGGTGCTCATTTGTTTGTACTTCTTCTATTATATGTTTTTCTTCTTCTTGATTTAAAATAGCCATTGCATCAACTATTATAGCTACAACTAAATTTATCATTACAAAAGTGACTACAAATATAAAAGGAACAAAGAAAATCCAAGCATAAGGGTGTATTTCCATTATTGGCCGTACAATTCCCATAGACCAAGACTCTAAAGTCATAATTTGAAACAGTGTATAAAATGATTCTCCCAATGTACCAAACCATTGTGGGAAAGTTTCAGAAAAAAGATGAGTAGCCATTATTGCAAATATATAGAAAAATAGAGTCATAAGTGCAATAACAGACAACATTCCCGGTATTACACTAATTAGAGCTGTAACTATCTTTCTCATTTGTGGAACTACAGTAATAAGTCTAAATAATCTTAGTACCCTTAAAACTCTCAGTATCTCAAAGCCTGAACTTAGAGGAACTAAAGATATTGCAACTATTGTAAAATCAAAGATACTCCAAGCATCTTTGAAAAAAGAGATTCTATGAACATAAACTCTTAGTATTATTTCTATAGTAAATATAGTAATAACTATTTGATTAAAAATTATTGCATAATCGCCATAGTTAGCCATAAACTCTTTTGAAGTCTCTAATCCCATTGTAATACCATTTAAGACGATTAAATAGGTTATGAACTTGGTAAATAAACCACTATCTACAAATGATTTAATTTTATTAAACATGATAATTCCTATTAGGATAATTTTCGTAATAATAACTAAATTTTCTTAATAAATTATCTTATTTTATCATTCTTCAAAAATTTTAAAGACTATTGCTTTTAGTTCTTTTGCAAGAGTTAAGTTCATATCCTTTTTATTTGTATAGATATAAAATGGTACAGTGTTTAACATAGATTTTTTAAGCCTTTTTCTAACTGTGGATATTTCATCAATAGGGATTATTACTTCTCCATCATATAAGGTAAACTCTTTATTTAATCCTAAAGTAAAAGATACTATTTGATAAGTGAAAAATATATTTTCCTCTTGGGCTTCCCATTTTCTTATAAAATTATCAAGCTCCATACTAAGCTTTTCAAATTTATTTTTTGTAAGATAACCAAAACTTTCTCTAAATTTATATCTCTCAATTTTTGAAAAATTTAAGACTTTATAAAACTCATTTAGATTTTTCCAAGGAGATCTAAAAAATCTTTTACCAAAAAGCACCTCTTCAAAAGACTTGAGGTATTTTTTATCATCATTACTTTGTATATCTTTATTTTTTATCTCAAAATACTCTTTTTTAAATAGTGATATTAGCCAGTTTTCATCAAGCATAGAAACAATATCTAATCTTTTTGTATCATTTTTTTCATTTAAAAAATTCCAAAGCATTGCAATACAATTTGAGGAGTTTTTCTCATAAAACATACCATTTTTAAAATATTTGTTTGACAGGTATAAAACAACATTTTCTAATAAAGCATCAGTTTTTGCAATACCATGGTTATATATTACTTTTTTGTATAAGTTAAATCTCATCTCTAAAAGATGTTCTATATCTATAAGTCCCATATCAAAAAAGCTTATCTGAAAAGATTTTTTTGTTTTTACAAGAACTGTATGTTTAGTGATTCGTAAATTGTCATTTGCACCACCAATATATCCAGATGCGACCATATCTCTATTTATATAATCTAATCTATCCGCATCTATAGTACCACTAATAATTGAGTGCAAGACTTTAAAATCAAATCTATTATGAACTTTCTCTTTTAAAATAAACATACAAAGTTTATGTATAAGTTTTAGGTAATCACTATCAGCTTTTGATTCACTATTTTTTATAAGTTCTTCATTAAATAATATATCTATAAAGTTTTCCCCTATGGCTTCATGTAGTACTTGTGTTCTATTTGATGTGATATTTTCATAAAGAAGTTTAAACTCTTTTTCTTTTTGTAATATCTCATCTGAATTGTTTATTTTATTGTAGACTTTTTTTAAAGCATTTTCAACTTGATGAGAAAAAGGTAGATGTCCTACATCATGTAGAAGTCCAGCTAATCTTAGAGCCTGCAGTGTAATTATATATGTTTCATTGTAGATTTTTGAGTTTGTTGGAATTGTAAATTGATATAAAGCTTTATTATCAAAATATGTGGCACTATCATTAAATGATATATTTAAGTTATCTGTTTTTATAATATCTTGAATAACTCTTCTCATGCCTTTTAAAAACATATCCCTAGTGCTTGAATCACTATTTAAAAGCGCATTTTTTAGCATATAAGAGCTTACATGCATGGTTCCTAAAGAGTGAATAAATCTTTTTGTTGTAATTGAAGGAAAAGAGAAATATGCCAATGCATTTTGTGTAATAAACTGCAATCTACTTAGTATCTTACTTTGAAGTATAGAATCTTCTAGTCTAGTGTACTCTATATGGTTATATATTGTGTCATTGATTAACCTATTTTGAATAGCAAATCCTTTCCTCAAAAATATTTTTATACTATAATTATGACTTAATTTTATTTAATGTTACTACATTATTTCAATTTAATTACAATTTTGTAAATAAGATTGTGATATTGTAATTTGTATGCAAAGGATTAATATATGGAAAAAATTATAATCTATTCAATTGTTTTTTTAGCTGCTTTTTTTATATTGAAAAAAATATTTAAAAAAGGCGGAGGATGTGGCTGTGCAGATGAAGAAAACTGTTCTAATAAATAGAACAGTTTTTTCATAAACTAGTTTTTCTTATTTTCAAATATTCGCTCAGTAAACTCTGCAAATTTACCTCTTACTGCTTTTTCAAGCTCTATTGCAAACATTTTTATTTCATCGTGCTCAATATTTGTCTGTTTTAAAAGTGTAGTTAAGCCATTATTGTATTTATTTAAATACAAATTATCAATTTGTCTATTTGAACCAATAACTATAGCCATACAGCTTTCATCAAGTCTTGAAAGGATTAGTTGAGTAGTTTTTTCACTTGAATTTTGCCACTCATCCATAATAACAATAGCAGAACTAAGTGTTCTTCCTCTTGCTTCTCCAGGCCATAAAGTTTCAATACAATACCTTGAAGTTAGTTCAGATATCTTACTATCTATTGATTCTTTATTTTCTCTATTTTCTGATTTTTTTAGTTGTTTTTTTGCTACAAATTCTAAAGTATCAGATAGTGCCATATTATAAATACGAAATTTCTCATCATTTCCTGATAAGAAACCAATATCAGCACCCTTATCAAGTGATTCAATAGAGTTTCTTACATATACTATTTTGTCATATAATCCTAAATCGATTAGTCTCATGGCAGCTGATATTGACATCAGTGTCTTACCACTTCCTGCTTTTGCATCAATAACTAATAAATCAAACATATTAGAGATAATAGCTTTTGAAAATAGTTTTTGCTTTAGATTTACAGGTTTTACTTGTAAGGCTTTAAAATCACTCTCAGTTAAAACATTTATTATTTTATTTGTAATAATTGCATACTCTTTATTCCCATCTTCACTATTAAATTCATATGCAAAATTTTGAAAAGAGTACTCCTCATCAAAAGATGTTATTAGTTTCCCATCAAGTGAATTAAACTTTGATGAGTCTAAATCTAAAGTTTTTAAAAATTGAAATGTAGGAACTATGGATTTATCATCATGCAGAGTTTCAGCTTTTATTCCTTTAAACTGGGCAAATGTTCTAGCATAAATATCTATTGATAAAAATATTATTTGAGCACCCTTATAATACTCTTGAGCAACACTTGCAACTTCAATTATCCTTTTATCATTGCTTTCACTTAAGTGTACTTGCTCTATTTCAGATTCATATTTATCTTTTGCAATAACATGTAGTTGAAGTTCATCATTAAAATACTTTACCACCTTAAAATTACTTTTATGGTCAACTTCTTTTATTTTCATTTTGGCTAGAAGTCTAGCAAACTCTCTTGATTGATATCCAAGTTCATTAGTTAACTTTTTTTTATCTTCAAGTTCAAATAAAACAGTTTCTGGCACAACTAGTACATTAGAGCCATCATCACTAATTTTATACAGGTTTTGTAGGTTCTGTAGAATAATGTTTGTATCTACTACGTATATTTTTTCTTTCATAAAGTATTATAGCATTTATTTATTACATATAAATAACAATAGATAAAAAAATTATTTATTACAAAATGGTAACAGATGTTTTACTTTTCCTGCAAATTTTATGTGTTAGTATTTTCAAAAAATTTAAAAAGGAATTTTTAATGAAGAATATATCAATTAGAAATAAGTTGATTGGTTTAATTGTTACAAGTTTAGTTCTTTTATCCATTATATTACTTCTAGTAAGCCTTACAGAGACTTCAAAAGCTACAAAAAAAGAAAAGCTAGCTCAACTTGACTCATTAGTCGTGTCTAAAAAACAACATATCACAGATTATTTTAATACTTTATCTGGACTACTTATATCAGTTGCAAATAGTAATTCTACATCTGATGCATTATATTATTTTTCTAGATTTTATAAAGCAATTGAAGAAGATGTAAAAAATGATATAGATTTAATATTAAAAAAAGATTTTGCTACTGTTAAATCTGAAGTAATAAATCATTATGAAACACACTACCTTAACAAGATAAATTTTGAACTATCAAATGTAGATAATAAAAGAGCGACAGAAGAGTATTTACCAAAAACAAACAGTGGTATCATTGCACAATATATCTATATTGTAAAAAATGAAGCTCAAATAGGCAATAAAAATGATATGCCAAATGAAACAGTCTTAGCAGCTACATATACAATGACCCATGAAAAATACCATGATACTTTTAATACGGTTTTAAAAAAATTTGATTTATACGATATCTTTTTAGTAGATAAAAAAGGCAATATTGTTTATTCAGCCTATAAAGAGAAAGATTTTGCCACAAATATAAATACAGGAGTTTATTCTAAAAGTGCAATTGCAGAAGTTAATAGTAAAGCTTCAAAGTTAAAAGCTGGAGAAATAGCATTTTCAGACTTTAAACCATATGAACCAAGTCTCAATGCTCCTGCCTCATTTTTAGCAACACCAGTATTTAGAAAAAGTAAAAGAGTTGGAAATTTGATTATTCAGTTACCAACTTCAAAAATTGATTCTATTATGAGTTTTAATAATGAGTTTGATAAATCAGGTTTAGGAAAAACAGAAAGTGTATTTTTAGTTGGAAGTGACTATAAAATGAGAAATGATTATAGATTTATTGATAGTTTAACAAATAAGGATGTTAAAAGTTCAAGTACAACTGTTTCTCTTTTTGAAATGAAGACAGAGTCCACACTTGATGTTTTTAAAAATGGTAAAAATCATAAAGAGATAAAAAATATAAATGCAGAGGATGTCTTAAGTTCTTATGATACTTTAGATGTATTTGATACAAAATGGGCAGTAGTTGCTGAAATAAATAGTGATGAAGCCTTTGAACAAGCAACACAATTAAATATGATATTGATAGGTATATCTTTACTTGTTTTATCTATCACAATATTTGTATCAATAATTTTACTAAATGGATTTATTATTAAGCCCTTAAATAGGTTTCAAAATGGACTGTTAGGCTTTTTTAAGTATTTAAATAATGAAGTGTCAAATGTTGAATATCTAGATGAAAGAGGAGATGATGAAATCTCTAAGATGTCAAGTGTGGTAAATGAAAATATTAAAAAAACAGATGAAACAATAAAGAAGGATAAAATTCTAATAGCTGAAACAGTTAAGGTTTTAGGAGAGTTTCAAAATGGAGATCTATCACAAAGAATTAAAAAAGATTCCAATAATCCAGCACTAAATGAACTAAAAAATGTTTTAAATAATATGGGAAGTAATTTAGAACACAATATAGAAAATATCTTAAATGTTTTAGAAAAATATACGCACCATAACTATTTGGAAAAGGTTGACAGTGGAAATCTACAAGTTCATTTATTGAAATTAGCAGATGGGGTAAATAATTTAGGTGACTCAATAACTGAGATTTTAATTGAAAATAAAAGAAATGGATTGACCCTTGATGAAAGCTCTGATATGTTACTTGTAAATGTAAACAAATTGAATCTAAGTTCTAGTGAAGCTGCAGCATCTTTAGAGCAAACAGCTGCTGCTATTGAAGAGATAACTGGAAATATAAGAAACAATACTGAAAATATAGCAAAAATGTCTCAACTATCTACAAATGTAACAAAATCTGCTGACAATGGAGAAGATTTAGCAAACAAAACTACAATAGCAATGGATGATATAAATAAACAAGTTAGTTCTATAAATGAAGCAATTGGTGTTATTGATCAAATTGCTTTCCAGACAAATATTCTATCACTTAATGCTGCCGTTGAAGCAGCAACAGCAGGTGAGGCTGGAAAAGGCTTTGCAGTAGTTGCCCAAGAAGTTAGAAACCTTGCAACAAGAAGTGCAGAGGCGGCACGTGAGATTAAAACAATAGTAGAGATTGCTACATCTAAAGCAAATGAGGGTAAAAATATTGCTGATGATATGATAAATGGTTATAAGAATTTAAATAAAGATATTACTCAAACTATAGGATTAATTGCTGATATTGAAATGGCAAGTAAAGAGCAACTCAATGGAATAGAGCAAATAAATGATGCAGTAACAAATTTAGATAGACAAACACAAGAAAATGCAATTGTAGCTGCTGAGTCAAACGAAATTGCTATGATTACAGATGAAATATCAAAATTAGTTGTAAGTAATGCAAACTCAAAAGAGTTTATAGGTAAAGATGATGTTAAAGGTAGAAAAAAGAAGAAAATGAGAAAATTAAAAGATAACCATGAAAGTAACTCTATTGAAGTAGGTAAAAAAGAAGAAAATGAGAAAATTAAAAGATAACCATGAAAGTAACTCTATTGAAGTAGGTAAAAAAGAAGAAAAAGGTGATTGGGAGAGTTTTTAAACTCTCCTTTGTTAAATAAGTTTTTCTCTTGAAATAATAACTCCATCAGAATCTGCATATAAATAATCACCCTCATTAAAAGTAACTCCACCAAAACTTAGTTGATTTCCTCTTGATGAAGGTGTTTTTTCAAAATTTCTTAATGGACAAGTTCCAATAGCATATAAAGCAACATCTATATCTTTTGTATAAGAAGTATCTCTAACATAACCATTTATAATAATAGCTTGCCAATTATTTTTTTTAGCAAATGCCATAAGTTTATCCCCAACAACTCCAAAAAAATATCTAGCATTATCTACAACTACAACTTTTCCTTCTCCATTTTCATCTCTTAACATCTCTAATAGTTCCCAGTTACTTTTATCTAGTTTAATAGTAACAATTTCCCCTGCACATTTTTTAAGTCCTCCATAGTTTTTATATTCATTGGATAGTACTTCTATCTTTTTGTCCTGATTATCATCACATAAATCAGCAGTATCAAAAATCATTTTTTCCCCTTTAAATTATTATTGAAGTTGGGAGTTTATATAAATAAAGTGTACATTATATGTACAACTTAAAAAAATTTAAGAATTTGCAAGTAAAAAAGCAAAAATGCTACAAAAAGAAACATAATTTTAGATATTGTATTGTATTTATTGAGTTAAATAAAAATAAACTTAAGAGATAAGTAGAAAAAAGAGATAAAAAAAGGCTAGTCTAAAAGACTAACCTTAAATATAATAGTAAATTAATTTATTATTATAAAGCTGTTACGTTCTCAGCTTGTGGACCTTTTTGACCTTCAGCTACTTCGAAAGTTACTTTTTGACCTTCGTTTAAAGATACTCTTCCGTATCCAGTACTGTTAATTTGTCTATAATGTACGAATACATCTTTTCCACCGTTTTCTTGTTCGATAAATCCAAAACCTTTTTCACTGTTGAACCATTTTACTGTTCCGTTTACTAAATCTGCCATGCAGTTTCCTTTGTTGTTTAAAATATACTTTATTGCTAAAGTGGTAGAAAATATAAATTTGAGTGTTCTTTATGGTAGATTATTTGTATACTTGTAAACAGTTTTCAATAAAAAAAGCCAAAGATGAAACTCGAAACCATCTTCATAAAAAACAGTATAGCAAAAATAAAATTTAAATGCAAGTTTTAAGCATAAAAATTACAATTTAACTCTTTCTTCGTCAATTATTACACTCCATCCCTCATATTCAGGGGATTCTTCTATCTCTTTTATTTTAGAATTTGTTAAGTTTAAATAGCTCATTTTCTTTCCATCCCACACAATACAAGGAAAAGTCTTCTCTTTTATAAAAATTGACTTAATTATTTTTAATATATTTTTTATCATAATACTCTTTTATATACTGCAAAAAAATGAGGAACGCTAGGAACTTGCTCATCATCATAAGCTAAAAAACTAATTTCTTTTAATTTATCACTTAGAACAAACTGGTCTATTTCATCTTTATCTAAAGGTAGAGGTATATCATCTTTTTGTCTACTTTTTTCTCTACTTCTACAAGAAACTAAAGCATAACCATTTTTACAAACTAAATTAGATATTGCTACTCTTGCTTTTGTTCTATAAACTCCTGGTAAAACTTGAATGGTATTACACTCATAAACTAAATCAAAATTTTGGAACCATGAATTATCATATTCAAAAAGATTTGCAACTAAATAGTTTACTTTTGAATTAGGGTATCTTTTTTTACAAAGTTCTATTGCTGTTGGTGCTATATCAAATGCAGTTACCTCAAATCCAAGTTGACTTAAAGCTTGGGCATCATCACCAACTCCACATCCTACAACAATAGCTTTAGGATTTTGTTTTTTTATTGGATGGTTTTTTATCCAATCCATTAAATAAGGATTGGGTTCTAAATCAGCCCAGAATACTTTTTTATAATCGCCATTAGCAATTTTATAAATAGTATCAAACCAATCTAGTGGTTTATCATTATCTTGATACTCTTTAACCATCTGTTTGTATTCTATTGGATCAAATATTTCCATTTCAACTCCTAATATTTTTTATTTTATAAAAAATAAGTTTTTATTAGTATAATTTTAACTTTTAAAAAAATATATTTATGTTTCATTAATCTATTAATATTAGAATATGAAAATTAGGAGAAAAAATGCAAAATAAAAAAGTTGTTATAGTTTCAGTTGCCATTTTAATAGGACTGTTTTTAATAGGTGGATATTTTTATAAACAAAATAAAACAGATTCATATAAAAAAATATCAAATGAAAATGCAGAACTCTTTCAAAGAGATTACTCTTTAGTTATTGGACCAAAAGATGCAAAAGTTCAATTAGTAGAGTTTTTTGATCCAGCTTGTGGTGCTTGTGCTTACTATTATCCATATGTAAAAGGGATATTGAAAAAACATAAAGATGATATTAAATTGGTTGTAAGGTATGCACCTTTTCATCAAAATTCAAACTATGCTGTAAAAATGCTAGAAGGAGCAAGGGCTCAAAATCTTTTTAATGAGACTTTAGAGTTAATGTTTAATACTCAAGCTCAATGGATAGATGGACATGTTGTAAACCCAAGAAACCTTTGGATAGTTTTAGAAAGATCTAACCTTTTAGATATGAAAAGATTGTCTGCAAGTATGGATGATATATTTATAGATAAGATTGTAGAACAAGACTTAAGTGATGCAAGAGTTTTAAATGTAAGAAAAACTCCATCATTTTTTGTAAATGGAAAACTTATTCAAGAGTTAAGTTTAGATAATTTAAATAAACTAATCGAGTCTGAGTTATAAAAGATACTTTAAAAGTATCTTTTATTGACATTCTGTATTTATAAACTTAACATCTTCATTTTTTAAATAATCACAATCTTTTTTTAGTAAACTAACTCCATTGAACTGTGCACCAAAAGCCAAAACATCACTTAGGTTTGAAGTAGTTAAATCCACATCAACAAATCTTGCATCTGCTATTCTTGAAGATGAAAAATCCACATTACTAATAACTGCTTCGTTAAATTGTACTCCCCAAAGATTTGTTCCTACAAAAGAGATATTTTCCAATTCTGTAAGTTGTAAATTAGCACCTTTTAAAATACTTCTATCAAAAGTTGAGTTTTTAATTATTGAACTTTCAAAATTTACTCTAAAAAAGTTTGAATCAATTGCTTTAACGTTTTCAATTCTTGTTCCCCATAAAATGGCTTTGGCAAAATTTGATTTTGATAAATTCGCACCTGATAAATTAGACCCAGCTAAATTTGCACCTCCTAGGTCCATATTCGACAGGTTTGCACCTGATAAATCACACTCTTCACAAATAAGTGTTTTTTTGAATTTTTCAAGTTCTACATTATCATATGAAAAAAGAAAAGAAACACAAAAAACTAAAAATAGTAGGTTTTTCATTTTTTACTCTCCTTCATAAGCGTTATAAACTTGTCAGCTTTTAAGCCACCCATAGTTTTGTTATAAACATTTTCTCCATCCATTGAAAAGTAAAATCTTGGTATTCCCCAAAACTGCATCTGCTTTGGAATATTTTTGTCACTTATATCAAATTGATATGAGATAAAATTTTTATTAACGAAGTTTTTAATTTCCTCTTTTGTAAAAACATGTTTTTTCATGTAGTTACACTCTGGACAAGTTGGAGAACTGACCATTACGAAGATTGGCTTATTTTGTTCTTTCGCCTTTTTTATCGTATCTTCATAATTCTTTTCCCAATTAATACTTGCTGCATTTAATGAAAGAAAAGTAATAAATAATATTGCAAAAAATTTAAACATTTTGACTCCTTTTTATATCTTGATATTATAACTATTTTTTATGCTAAAAGATTCTTAAATTTGAATTTTAGTTATTAAGTAAGAATATAATAAAATAAATCCTTTAACTAGATTATTGGAGATATTATGAGTATTATAAAAAAAGTTACATTTATTGCAAAAGATGATTGTATTAAAGAAATGAAAGATTTATTAAAAACAATGGTTGAGCCTTCTAAAAATGAGAAAGGTTGTCTGTCATATGAAATTTACCAACTAAAAGAAAATCCTGCAAAATTTGTAGTAGTTGAAGCTTGGGAAGATGACGTTTCTTTAAATGGACACAAAACTACAGAGCACTATATTCACTATAAAGCAACATTTGAACCATACTGTAAAGAAAAATACAGTGATGATTTAGAAATCATATAAGGTGTTGATTTGAAAAACTTATGGACAAATGAAGAAGCGCAAAATTTTAAAAGTGATTTAGAATTAAGAGTATATACCTCAAATTTATTGGGACGAAGTGATGAACTTGTGTTGCATGGGGGAGGAAATACTTCTGTTAAATCAAAAGTAGATGGCGAAGATATCCTTTATGTAAAAGGTAGTGGTTGGGATTTGGTAAGTATTGAAAAAGAGGGATTTGCTCCTGTTAAACTTGATACTTTAATCAAAATGGCTAAGCTTGAAAGTTTAAGTGATAGTGATATGGTATCACAACAAAAAGCAGCAATGATTGACAAAAGTGCACCAAATCCTTCAGTGGAAGCAATTTTACATGCAATTATTCCTTTTAAATTCGTAGACCATACACATGCAGATGCAGTTGTAACTATTTCAAACAGTAAAAATGGAATAGAGAACATTAAAAAAGTTTTTCCAAACTTTTTAATTATCCCTTATGTTATGCCAGGTTTTATTTTAGCACGTACAATTTATGAAATGGCAAAAGATTATGATTGGAAAAATAGTGATGGAATTATTTTACATAATCATGGAATTTTTACTTTTGATGATGATGCAAAAAAATCATATGACAAGATGATAGCTGCTGTTAGCTTAGCTGAAAAGTTTTTAGAAGATAATGCAAAACTAGATATTGCTTCTTTAGATGTAAAAGAGTTTGATTTAACAGAGCTAAAAGAAGTTATCTCAAAAGAGAAAGGCTATGAAGTATCACTTACGGTAAATCAAGATAAAGAGGCTGTATATTATGCTTCACAAGAAAATTTAAAACACAATGTTACAAAAGGGGTTTTAACTCCTGAGCATATTATTAGAACAAAAAGAGTTCCTTTAGTTTTAGAAAATAGTGATATCCAAAATAGTGTAGATGAGTACAAAAAAGAGTATATAAACTATTTTGAAAAATACTCAAAAGATGAGATATGCTTAAATCCTGCTCCAAACTATGCAGTTATAAAAGATTTTGGAATTGTATGTTTTGGAAAAAATGAAAAAGAAGCAAGTATTATAAATGATATTGTTTCACATACTATTAGTGCAGTATTAAAATCAGAAAAACTAGGTGGATATGTAAGTATAAGCCAAAAAGATAGTTTTGAGATGGAATACTGGGAATTAGAACAAGCAAAATTAAAAAAGTAAAAGAAGTACAATGAAATATTTAATGGCCATAGATGCAGGAACAGGAAGTGTTCGTGCAGTAATATTTGATATTAATGGAGAACAAATTAGTGTAGGTCAGAGGGAATGGACACATTTAGAAGAGAGTGGAGTTCCTAACAGCATGAGTTTTGACTTTGATACAAACTGGCAATTATGTATTGATTGTATAAAAGAAGCAATTAAAAAAGCAGATATAAATTCTGATGATATTTTAGCCCTTAGTTCAACTAGTATGAGAGAAGGTATTGTTTTATATGATGAAAATGGAAGTGAGCTTTGGGGTGTAGCAAATGTTGATGCAAGAGCATCAAAGGAAGTAAAATATTTAAAAGAAAACTTTCAAGGAATTGAAGAAGAGTTTTATAAAACTTCTGGGCAAACTTTTGCTTTAGGGGCCCTTCCTAGAATAATGTGGTTAAAAAACAATAGTCCAGGAGTTTATGAAAAAGTAGCAAAAATCTCTATGATTGGAGATTGGATTTTAGCAAAACTAAGTGGCATAATTGCAAGTGATCCAAGTAATGGTGGAACTACTGGAATCTTTTCTCTTAAAAATAGAACTTGGGATACAAAACAAGCTTCAAAGGTGGGTTTAAAAGATGATATTTTCCCTCCTTGTTATGAAGTGGGAACAGTAATTGGTAGTGTAAACGAAAAAGCTTCAAAACAAAGTGGACTATCCTTAAATACAAAAGTTGTTATGGGTGGAGGAGATGTTCAATTAGGCTCTGCTGGTCTTGGTGTAGTCGAAATTGGCCAAGTTGCGGTTCTTGGTGGTTCTTTTTGGCAACAAATTGTAAATATATCAAGTGATATTAATCCTCCTCAGGACATGAGTTTAAGAGTAAATCCTCACGTTATAACAAATCAATCTCAAGCTGAAGGGATTACATTTTTTTCTGGGCTAATTATGAGATGGTTTAGGGATGCTTTTTGTGATATGGAAAAACTTGAAGCTAAAGAAAAGAATCTTGATGTTTATGAGATATTAGAAGAAAAAGCAAAAAATGTACCCCTTGGTTCAAATGGAATTATGCCTATTTTCTCTGACTCTATGAAGTATGGTAAGTGGTATCATGCAGCACCTTCTTTTATAAATCTTAGTATTGATTCAAATATTTGTAATAAAGCCTCTATGTTTAGAAGCTTACAAGAAAACGCTTGTATAGTTTCATCTATAAATTTAGAAAAAGTAGAAGAGTTTACAAAGCTTAAATTTTCTGAAATAGTTTTTGCAGGAGGGGCCAGTAAAGGAAAACTTTGGCCTCAAATATTAGCAGATGTAACAGGGTGTAAAATAAAAATACCAAAAGTTACAGAAGCAACAGCCCTAGGAGCAGCAATGGCTGCAGGTGTTGGAGCTGGAATCTTTAAATCATTGAGTGATGCCTCAAAAGAGTTGGTTGTTTGGGATAAAGAGTATCTACCAAATATGGAAAATAAAAAAGCATATGATGATATAAAAAATAAATGGATTAAAGTTTATGAAAAACAGTTAGAGTTAGTTGATTTAGGATTAACTAATTCTATGTGGAAAGCACCAGGAGTATAGATGAAATTAACAAATGAAAATGATCACGAATATAGATATGGAACACATGGACCAAAATATTTAACAAAAGGTCCTATGGTAGATATGGGAGTTGTTGTTATTGGAGTAGGGGAAGAACACCCTTGTCATAAACACGTTTTTCAAGAAGAGTCATTTTTTGCATTAGAGGGTGAGTGTAGTGTTTATCTTGATGGTGTTAAAATCACACTTAAAAAGGGTGATTATCTACAGTGTGAATTAGGTGAGTCACATATGTTTATAAATGAGAGTGATAAACCTTTTAAAGCAGTTTTTATTAAAGCACCACATTCTGATGTAAAAGATTCTGTATATATTGATTGGAAGCCAGGGGAAGAGTTTATAAAAGAGGAATAGTTATGGAGTTTAAAAAAAATCTATATCTAGTCTTAGAACATCCAGATAAACATAAATATGGCATGATAGTTCAGTTTATTATTTATGCTAATATTTTTGTAAGTATCTTAGTTCTTTTTTTAGAGACAGAAGAGTCATTAAAGTCTTATAAGTATGTTTTTGAGATTATTAATGAAGTAAGTATTGTGATTTTTACAGTAGAATATATCTCCAGAATTTATAGTATAAATTATATGAATAATCGTAAAAGAAGTAAATATATTTTTACTCCTTTTATGATTATTGATTTACTTGTACTTTTGCCTTTTTATTTATCTTTTTTGAATATAGATTTGACTTTTTTAAGAACACTGAGAATTTTAAGAATATTCAAACTCTTCAGACTTGCTAAATTTATAGAGTTTGATAATATATTAGCACAAATTGTTACAGAGAAAAAAGAGGAGTTTATATTTATTTTAATTGCTTCTGTTATAATATTGTTTACAATTGCACCTTTGGTTTTTTATTTTGAACATGATGTTCAGCCAACAGTTTTTAAAAGTATGTTGGATGCTTTGTGGTGGTCTGTGGTAACATTTACAACAGTTGGATATGGGGATATGTATCCAGTTACTGGAATGGGAAGAATTTTAGCCACTTTCCTAGGTATATTTGGTATAGCTTTTTATGCAATACCTGGGTCAATTTTAACATCTGCATTTTTAGATAAAATGAATCATAAAAAGCATGATAAAGAAGAGAAGAATCTAAAAGAAAATAATAGTGATGATAAATAAGGTCAAAGATGGAAAAAAGAGTATTAGAAATCGAAAAATTAAAAGCTGCCTTAGGTGAAACTATGAGTCAAGAAGATATTGAAAAAAAATTAAGAGAAAAAACACAAGGTACCAAAGAAAATACTTCTACTGACAATGAAGAGATTATAGAAGATGCTGAAATTATAGAAAAAGAAGATGAAATCTCTGTTGATAAACCTCAAGATGTAGAAGAAAATAAAACAGAAGATAAAACAGAAAATAATACAGAAGAAAAAGTTGAAGAGTACAGTGATGATGAATATGTTGAAGAAGTAGAAGAAGTAGAAGATAAAAAAGACAATGATGATCCTGTAACTTTCGAAATCCAAATGGAAGAAATATCTCCTGAAAAATTAGCACTATTAAATAAAAGAAAAATGGAAGAAAAAAATGGCAAAAGTTCAATAAATACTATTATTTATATTTTTTCTTTTATTGCTATTTTATTGATGATTTTTGCAGGATATTTATATTTAAATAAACCTGTTGCAAAAGAAGTTGTTGTTTATAAACAAAGTGAACCAAAAGAGATAATTAAAGAAGTAATAAAAGAAAAAATAGTTCCTTTAGAAAATGAAATTGATGATAAAACTCTAAAAAACTATTTCAATTCACAAAAGTTTGAGATTTATAAATGTTATGATTTTAATGAAGGACAAACTATTTTCCCAAATGAATGTAAAAAATCACTGAAAGAGTTTTTAGCTAAAAACAAAGATAGTTTTAAACTTGAAGTAACTGCTGTAATTTCACCTGATGATAAAGTTATACTTGAAGATGCAAATTTAAATAATGCAGATGAAAAAATTAAAGAGTATATATTAAGAGGTTTTTCTAGGGAGAGAGTACTTGAAACGACTTTTTATATTACAGATGTTTTAAAAGATGATGCAATTTTAACCCCTGTTAATTATTATGTTACCTCTAAAAAATTAAGTAAGGGTATTATAATTAAAGCTTACTATTTAGAAAAATAGTAAGCTTTTTATTTATGAGAGATGTTTTTTTGAATTAGTTTACCTTCTTCATTCATTAAATAAGTAGCTCCAAAACCTAAGACTAAAGATTTTTCTTTAGGTACTAACTCAACAATTTTAAAATCTTTCATTTTTCTAATAAAACTTAGAGTCTCACCATATCTTTTATCAAAAAGTTCAAAATACTCTTCACCATCTACTATCTTACACTCTGCATTAAAATATAATCTTTTTCTTGCAAATATATGTGAAGCATCTTTTTCATCTTCTATTATTAGAACATGGGCTTTTAAACTCTCTTCAATATTTTTAAAATGTGGCATAGCTGAGCTCATAACAGTATAGAATTTATTTGAATCTTCTACAAAGGGAGAATAGCTTGTAAGTGGCTCAATATTTTTATTTACAGTAGAGAGTATCAGTGAAAATTTGTCTTTTGTAAATGTATTAAATGTTTCGATAATTTCACTATTGCTTGTTTTATTCATAAATTTCCTTTTTTGCATTATATATTTAAAATATTAAAATAAATTAAAAAGGTTATTTTAGTAAAATAGTGTAATAAAAGGGATTCAATGAAAAGATTTACAAATGAAAATATGATAGATATAATTGAATATTTAACAGATTATTTAAAAGATAAAGAAGAGAAGTTTATTTGTGAGTTTGAAGTTTTAAATCCTGATATTTCATTAAATTCATATAGTGGAGAGAAGTTTAATATAGATGGTATAGAGTATATATATAGAGGATTTAATTCATGGAACTCTTTAGCTCAAACTCTATTTTGTAAACTTATGACACCAACTCTTATATCTAAGAATTTTATAAAATTGTCATTTATGAAATTAAATAAGAATGATAGTTTTCATAAAAGTACAATTGAACAAAATGAAAAGTATGGAACAGACTCTATTTTTGATAATATCAAAAAAAATGAGGAAGCCTCTTTTATAAACTATTATTTAAATGCATTAAAAAATGTTGATGTAAGTTCTAAAAAAAGAGTTTTAAATTTGGGAATAAATAGTGGTGATGAGTTTGAAGTTATAAAGCAAATCTCTTCAAACTACAAAAATACAGATTTTGTGGGGATTGATTTTTGTAAATCTGCTATTAACAGTGCAAAGAAAAATTTACCAGAGTCAAATTTTTCTTTCTTAGTTGAAGATATAAATAATATAAATAATTTAGATTTAGGTAAGTTTGATTTGATAATATCAATAGGAACTTTACAAAGTACGACTCTAAACTTCAAGACTTTTTTTATGTCATTAGTTCAAGATTATTTAGAAGATAAAGGTGCTATAATTCTAGGATTTCCAAATTGTAGATGGATTGATACAGAGATGATTTATGGGGCTAAAGCTCCAAACTACTCATATTCTGAACTTTCAATACTTTTTAATGATGTAATATTTTGTAAGAAGTATTTACAGCAAAAAAAATATAGAGTTACAATTACAGGAAGAGATTATATTTTCTTAACCGCTACATCGATTAAAAAGGAGCTTGTGTGAAATTTTTATTAATTTATTTATTTATATTTTCAACTTTTTGTATTGCAGAAGATTTCAATAAGCTAAAGAGTGTTGAAGAGTTTAAAAATCATATGTATAAAACGCATAATTATAATAAAAAAGAGTTATCAAATTTATTTTCAGATGTTGAGATTCAAAAGGACTCTTTATGGTTTTATACAAAGAAAAAAAAGAGTGATTATAAAACTTATTATTGGAATGATTACAGCAAGGGCTTTTTAACACAAAAGAAAATTCAAGCAGGCGTTGATTTTTTAAAAGAGCATAACTACTATTTATACTTAGCATATAAAGAGTATAAAATACCAAGTGAATATATAGTTGCAATAATTGGAATTGAGAGTAACTATGGTGGTTTTATGGGTAAACATCCCACCTTTGATACCTTAAGTACATTAGCTTTCAAAGATAACAGAAGAAATAAGTTTTTTAAAAAAGAGCTTGAAGAGTATTTACTTATGACAAAAAAAGAAAAAGTAAATCCAAGAGAGATAAAAGGTTCTTTTGCTGGGGCTATTGGATATTGTCAATTTATGCCTAGCAATTTTAAAAAAGTTGCAGTTGATTTAGATAAAAACAGACAAGTAAGACTTGATAGACCAGTTGATGCAATAGGAAGTATTGCAAACTATTTAAGAATAAGTGGCTGGGAAAGAGGACTTCCTGTTGCTGTTAAAGTTAAATATGATGGTGGGGAGAGATTTGATAAATATAAAACAGGTTATACTACCTCATATAATAGAAATGATTTAATAGGAATCCAGCCAGAAGAAAGATTTTATTATGATAAGAATGTAAGTTTAATAAAGTTAAAAAGAAAAGAGAATGATGAACTTTGGTATGGAACTAAAAACTTCAAAGTTATTACAACTTATAATAGAAGCGCATATTATGCAATGGCTGTTCATCAGTTGGCAAGTAAAATAAAAGAAGAGTATTTAAAAGAAAAAAATAATTAATGATAATTTATATAATTAGGTCTTTTCCAAATCAAGGCACCTCTTACAGGTTCTAATCCTAATATTTGTTTAGGTGTCATAAGTGGTTTAATATCATTTTTGTAAAAAATCTTGAATCCACCTTGAGCTATTTTATTTGCTTCTTCATTATATAAATGATTATAAATTTTTATTTTTGTAGGACCTCTTCCATGTCCATCAATATTGTATAGTAGGTTTATCGAATCATAGTTTTTTATTTGATTTTTACTTCTTAACATTCTTTTATAAAACATGTGAACTAAAAGCATTCTTTTACCTTGAATGTTGTTTTCAATCAAAAAGTTTTGCATCGCTTCTTGAACTTCATTAACATCTTCTGCAAAAATATGCCCTATGAATTTTCCTGGAGGAAATTTTTTGTGTGTTGGAATCTTAAACTCTGGATCAATTGCTAAGTGAACATTTGGATATTTTAAAAATTTTAATATTGGTTTAATAGCTTCAATAGGAGTCATAGTTCCTAATTGAACATCTAAAATTACTGCAAAGTTTTCTTCTTGAGCTTTATTTATATATTTCATAATTAAAGCTTCATTAAGTGGCTTTATGTGGTCTCCATCATTACCAGCTTCTAATGTTGCGATATCTTTAATTATATGATAAGTTGGTACTATTTTTGTTCCATTAGATAACTGTTCATACTCTTTTTTTATAACTTTCATTTTTTCAGTAAGTTCTTCAATATCATACTCTCCCAATATACCTAAAGCTTTAGAGTATGGTCTGCCATAAAAACCTACTAGTATATCACTTGGCATGTAACTATTTTGTATGATATTCTCTTGAATAATAACATTTTCTTGAATGATATTTTCTTCTAGAATATTTTTTTGTTTGATATCACTTTTTATAATATCTTCAGCTATAAGATTCTTTTGAGTTGCATTTGAAAAAGTTATAAAAGCTATTGCAATTAAAAAGACAAAATTTTTTATTTTAAACATTTATTTCCCTATTAATAATTTGCGATTATGCCAAAAAAGTATTGTAATTATCTTGAAAGTGAGATAAATTTTTAATTTTTTAATTTTTCAATTAGATAATCAAGGGATTCTTCTTCAACTGCACCTAAAAATTTTTCAATCATTACCCCATCTTGTGTAAAAAGGTATGATTCGGGAATTCTTTGGATATTATTGAATGCTTTTGCAAGCTTTGCATTATCTGCACCTACTGTAACATCAAAAGTCATCTTATACTCATCCATAAACTCTTTTAAGGCACTCATCTTGATTGGGTCTTGAAAAAGTATAGATAAAACAACAAAGTCATTAGGATATTTTTTTACTAATTTATTAAATATAGGAATCTCTTCTTTACAAGGTGGACACCATGTAGCAAAAAAGTTTATTAAAACTATTTTTCCATTTAAATCTTTTGAAGTCAATATATCTTTATGATACTCTAAAGTTATTTTTTTACCCTCTGTTGTAATTAAATTATATACGTTCTCATTTTTTTTCTCTTTTAGTTCGCTAAAACTTGGAGTCTCTTTTACTACAGTTTGTGCATCATCGCAAGCAGTAAAAAAGAACATTGCACTTATTAAAACTATTAAGTATTTCATTATTTTTCCTTTAGATTTTTATAAATCATTAGTTGCAAAATAAAAAGTAAAAAATATGCAACAAATGATAAAAGAGGGATTGTTATAAAACCAAACCAATCTAGATAAATAGTTGAACAAGGAACCCCTTGTACACAAGGAACCATATCTTCAGATATTATACCAAACATAAGTAAATTATGATAAATGCTAAATGTAAGTCCAATCAAAATGATTATAAAGGTATATTTAAATATCTTATCATCTGGGTATAATAAGTTTATTAGAAATATAAATACTAATGGGTACATAAAAATTCTTTGATACCAACACATTGAACATGGGACAAATTGCATTATTTCACTAAAGAAAAGACTTCCTAGTGTGGCACTTAGTGAAACGATAAATGATAATAAAATATAATTTGGATTTACTCTTTTTTCTTGCATTTATGACCTTTGTGTGAAAATATATCAATTTATTTTTAACAGAAACTTAATTTAAATATATTTATAATGAAATTAAAAATAAAGGGTTAAAATTGACTGAATTATCAATTATTTTATTTATTATAGTAAGTATTGCTTTATTTATCTTGGTATTTAAGCAACTTGGAAATAATAAAAAAGCAAAAAGACCAACAGTTAATACAAAGCAAGATATTGTTGATAGTTATGAAAAACTTATTTTAGATGTAATTGAAAATAATAAGGAAGATAAAGAAGCACTGCTTGAGAAAAAAACTCAGGTTCTAAAAGTGATTTCTAAAGATTTACACAATAATATATATTTTGATGATGATGAAGCAAAATACATAGTATCAAAGCTTGCTCAGCTATAAAGTCTTACTTTTATATTCTTTTGATACAATAATATAACTAACTTTTGGGGTAAATTTTGAAAAAAAACTTCTCTTTATATATTATATTAATTCCTATTTTAGCTGTATTAATCTCTATTACCCTAATAACTATTCATAATATTAAAGAGTTAAATGCGACTGCTAAAGATGATATCAAAGAGTTTACAAAAAACTATTTTATTGAAGAAAAAACAAAAATTTATAATAAAGTACATTTTTTTTCAAATCTTATAAAACTAAAAACAGATGAGTTTTCAAAAGAACAGAGAAATTCAATAAAACAAAATGTTGAGAAAATTGATTATTTTGAGAGTTATTTTTTAGATAATCATAATAAGGCGTATTCAAAAAAACTAAATAAAGCACCTGCTTTAAAAAAACTATTTAAAAATAACTATATAAATATAATTATTGACTTAGATAGTAAAAAAATACTTCTAGATGAAAAAAAAGTTTTTCATAATTTTAAAGTTGAAAATATTAGCGACTTAAATGGATTAAAAGTTTTAAACAAAAACAGAAAATTTGATGAATTTATAGAAATAAAACTTCATAAAAACAAATATCTCTTCTACATAAAAAAACTTAAAGATTCAAATTTATTAATTTTGAGTGGTAATGATAGTAAAAAGTTAGAAGATGAGATTAAAAAGAAGATTCTAAATACCTTATTATATTTTGATACAGATAATAGATACTATATGTTTATTATGGAGATATTTAATAAGCATGGAGGTCATAAGTACGGACAAGTTTTACTTCACCAAGCTAACCCCTCTTTAGTAGGTAAATTTTTAGATGAAAAAAATGAAAATAAAGATATCCAAAAATATAGAAGAGATTATTTGAAGATTATAAGAGAATCTGGGGAAGGGTTTATTACTTATGATTATTTTAAACCAGAGAATAATACTATTTCTAAAAAACTTTCATTTTTCTATTTACAAAAAGAGTGGAATTGGGTTATTGGAAGTGGATTTTACTTTAATGACTTAGAGAGTAAAAAAGAGGAGTTTAGACTCTCAATTGAAGAAAAAATCAAAGAGAGTGTTAAAACTGCATTGCTTGTGGGATTTTTATTGATACTTTTTATCTCAATTGCCTTATATTTTATAACTTCAAAAATAAATCGATTGATAAATAATTATGCAACAAGTTTGAGCGAAAGTAATGAAAATCTAAGAAAACAAAAAGATATTTTTGAAACTTTATTTAATAAATCCTCAGATGGCATTATTATCTATTCTGAAGAAGGTTTAATTATTAACTGTAATGACTCTATTGAGAAAATGTTGGGATATGATAAGTCAAATATACGAAATAAAAGTTTAAAAGATTTTTCACCAAAACATCAATTTGATAATGAATTGAGTATTTCAAAGGAAAACTTATTTAAAGAAGTTGCTTTTAATAATCAAACATATAACTTTGAATGGGTATTTCTTTCAAAAAAGAAAATAAGACTTTTTTGTGAAATTAGAACAACTAGACTTAATTTAGATGGTAAGAATATAGTTCATGTGGTAATAAGAGATATTACATATAAAAAAGAACTAGAGTCAAAGACAAAAAGACAGCAAGTAATGCTAGCTGAGGAGTCAAAAAAGTCTGCCTTAGGTGAAATGTTAACAATGATTGCCCATCAGTGGAGACAGCCACTAAATAATATAAATCTTTTAATCCATTTTGTAAGGGATACCTTTGATAGTGGTAAATTTTCAAAAGATGAATTAAAAGAGATAACTTTAGATATGAAAACACAAATTGAGTATCTATCAAATACAATTAATGACTTTACAAACTTTACAAATCCTAAAAAAGAGTTAACCCTTTTTTGTGTAAAAGATGTTATTACTAAGACATATAATTTAGCAATTGCTCAGTTTGAAAAAAATAATATAAAAGTGTTTATAGAATCTGAAGAGATAAAAGTTTATGGTATAGAAAATGAGTTTATGCAGGTTATTTTAAATATTTTAAATAACTCAAAAGATGCACTTTTAGAGATTGAAAAAAATAGATTACTTTTTATAAATGCAAAAAAAGAAGAGAATAAATTAGTTTTAACTATTAAAGATAATGCTGGTGGAATACCTGCAAAAGTTATATCAAGAGTCTTTGAGCCATATTTTACAACTAAACACAAAAATAATGGTACAGGAATAGGACTATATATGAGTACTGAAATAATTAAGCAGTATAAAAACGGTACTATTGATGTTAAAAATGTTAGTTTTTATCATGAAGAGATATTTTATGAGGGTGCAATGTTTACTATTAAAATAGATTTAGATTAGTTGATTTTTTACAAACTCTTGATAGTGGCCTTCTACATCTTCTAGTTCTTCATGAGTACCACTTTGTACAATCTTTCCAGCATCAAGTACAAATATTTTATCTGCATTTTTAACGGTACTTAGTCTATGGGCAATTGTTATTAGTGTTTTATTTGCAAGTATTGGTTGTAAAGAATTAAAAAGTTTTGTCTCAGTATGAACATCTAAAGCTGATGTTGACTCATCAAAGATTACAACTTTAGCTTTGGATACAATCATTCTAGCTATGGAGAGTCTTTGTCTTTGTCCTCCACTTAATCTTATACCATGTTTACCAACAACTGTATCTAAGCCACTTGGCATATCTTGTATACTTTCATAAAGTTGAGCTATTCTAAGAGCTTCAAATATATCATTATCACTAATATTAGCATTATCCATTGAGATATTAAATCGTAGAGTATTGTTAAATAAAATTGGCATTTGTAAAACTAAAAAAATATTTTCTCTTAAAGACTCTTTATCTATCTCATCAATACTTATATTATTATAAGTAATTTGACCACTATTCTTTTGGTAAAATCCTGAAATAATTTGAGCCAATGTAGTTTTCCCACTCCCACTTGCCCCAATTAGTGCAATTTTATCTTTTGGTTTTATATTAAGTGTTATATCTTTTAAAAGTGGCTTATCAAGACTATATGAGAAGTATAGGTTTTTTATATCAATCTCAACATTACTATTTGAGTTAAGTTTTAAAGCCCCATTATTCTCTTTTTTTAAAGACAATATTTTATTGATTCTCTCTATTGCAGAGTTTGCATTTGCATAGGAGTATTGTATAGATAATATATCTTGTATAGGGGTCATAATAAACCAAATATACCCAAACATAGCAAACATCATACCAATAGATAAATCACTATATGCAACCATTACAAGCCCTGATGCTCTTAAAATCTCAAAGGCAATTAAAAAAATAGTAAAAGAGAATCTTTCATAAGCAATACTTTTATAATTAAATTCATCAGATGTATTTTTTACATTTAGTGCATTTTTAATTGATTGTTTAAAAAAGTATTTCTCTTTATTACTTGCTTTTATTTGTCCAAACAAATCTAAGGTTTCACCTAGATTATCTTGAAACTTTTCAACTGCTTCATTCTCTTTTTTCTTTAGTTTTCCTACATTTTTTGATATACGTTTTGATAAAAGTATAATAAGAGGTTGAATAAACAAAATCATAAACCCTAAAATAGGGTGAATTGTAATCATTACTATTGATACCCCAAGTAGGGTTAGAACAGAAGATATAAATTTACTAGCACCATTTATAATAAAAGCATCTAAAGTATTAACATCAGTTACTAAGTTTGAAGTAATAGCACCAGACCCTAAACTTTCGTACTCATTCATATTTACATCTTTTAGATGTAATAAAACTTTTTCTCTAATTTTAAAAGTTACAAATTTTGATATTCTAGTAAATATCTTAGTTGTTATTGCACTAAATATAAAAAAGAGTATTCTTAAAAATATAACTGCTGCTGTAACAATTGCAATATAGTAAAAAGTATTTCCTGAAGAAAATAGGCTATCGATATTATTTACAAAAAAACCTGGCTTATTTAATAAAACTTCATCTACAAGAGCAGGAAGCATTAAAGGAATAGGAATACTTAATGAAATAGCAATAAAAGTAAAAAATTGTCCCCAAAGGAGATCTTTTTTATTTTCTACGATTAATTTATATATATTTTTGAAGCTTATGGAGTCTTTTTTCATATTTGAATTATAGCTTTGTTATTTTAATAGCATATTAACTCAAAATTATTGTAATTTATTTAAAATATAATTTAAATCAAAAATCTTTTTGGATATTATTTCATATGGAAAAAATCATAAGTACAAGAGAATTAAAAAAGAATTTTTTAGAGTTGTGTAATGAGATATCAAATGATGACTCAAAAGCTTTATTAGATTTAAAAAATACAGAAAAAATAGAATTTATGTTAAAACCTTATTGTACTGAAGAATACCCTATAAGAAAAGTATTACTTACGTATCATAGATATGCAAGTATTGCTTTTATATCAGCAGAGTTTGTAAAAAATGCAAAGGTTTTTATTGATGATGTATTGACTAAATATGTTGTTTTAGCCCTAGTAAATAAACCAGACCCAGATGAAGTATCTGTTGTATACTCAAATGTTGACGCCCTTTCAAAATTTCCCACAAGACCTATATCTATAAAAGATATTATTATATTTTTAGAATCTGAAAATATAGAAGAGAATTTAAAAGAGTTTTATAAAAATAAGCAACTCTTCTTTTAATTTAATATATTTAAAATATCTTCTAGTTTATCAATTTTATATTTTGCTTTTGAAAAGTCTTGAGTTTTAGTAAATTCATTATGTACAATCACACAATCAATATTTGCTTTGTTTGCAGAGATTAAACCACGTTCTGAGTCTTCAACAACTATTGCTTCCTCATTTTTAGCATTGAATTTTTTTAAACCTTTCAAATATGGATCAGGATATGGTTTTGATTTTGCATAGTCTTCTACACATAAAACAAAATCCATAAAGTCAGTGATTCCCCGATTATTGTGAATTATTTCAAAATCTACACGTCGTGAAGTTGTAACAATTCCCATTTTATATTTTTTACTAAGTTCATTTAAAATATCATGTACCTTATCAATGGTAATATTCTCTTTTCTTAAATACTCTTGATAGTATATATCTCTTTGCTTTCTTGCTACTATTATCTCTTTTTGCGTAGCATTTGGGGCTGCTACCCAAACTCCTTTTCCATCTGTCATAATTTTCATGTATTCATCAAAGTGAATATTTACATTAAAAAATTCTTTCAAAGCTCTTTTGCTTGCTTCAAAATAAAAGGGTTCAGTCTCTACTAAAACCCCATCATTATCAAAAAGTATGTATTTTTTATTCAATTATATATTTCTCCAAATAATCTGCAACTTTTAAATTGTGCTCTTTTAACCTATCTTTTAAAAGGATGATTTCAGCTTTACCCTTATTCCAATATAAAGCACCAATTGCATTTTTATAATACTTTAGCTGAAATAGACTTGAAGCAAATATTGGTTTATTATTCATTATATGAATTTTATAATATTGACTAATAAATATAATATCACTTTTATAGATTTCTTTTGTATATTGTATATTTTTAAATTTGTATATTGGATTTCCAATATTGTAAATTAGTATCTTATTTTTATCTGGGAAAATACCTTCAAAAATTTTTTCATGAAGTTTTGAATAAACTACTTCAGCTTTTGCAAAAGTAATTAAAATAAATAGTGTAATAAAAAGTTTTCTCATATAATACCTTTAAAAAGGCTATATAGTATCTAAAAGCAATTTAAAGTATTATTTGAGAAAGTTTTATGAATTATTCATATGGTTTTGGAGTTGGTGGAAGCTCTCTAAAAGATTCTTTTATTGCATTTGTTATACTACTTCTGTATTTGTAATTTTCAACTGGATTACTAAATTGCAGTAATTCTTTTGCATTCTCTAATCCTCTTTCTTTTTTATAAACAAAGGCAACTTTTTTGCCCATATCTTCAATCCTATTGAACAAAGTATTACAATATGTTCTAATAAAAGTAAACTCTTTTTGGCTTATCTTATCTCCCCAACAAAAGAAAATAAACTTACCTGATGGAACTAGGTTATTTGCATCTAGATACATAATATCTCTATCAAATTCAGTATTTTGAGCTGTATAGTATTTTTCTAAGTCTTGGTCAAATTTCATAAGTAAAGATGAAGCATTAATATTTTTTTCTATTAAGTTAAATAGACTTTTCATTTCAACTAATTTACCTTTTAATCTAGGTCCAATAGCATGCTTAAATACTGTAATATATGTTTCACATTTAAGTTCAACAAATTCACCAAACTCTTCAAAATCTTGGTCAAGTAAGAATTTTTCTGAATCATATCCTACGGGAGTTACCACAGGATTGTATATAAAGATAGTTCCTTGAATATTGTTTTTTATATCTTTAGTTGTTTTAAGCATGTTTTTTATATCTTTTGCAGTTACTACTTCATCATCATGATTAAAATAAAGATAACTAGATGTTAAAAATACCTCTTCATATTTAGTCTCGATTTTACCAAAATATTGCATTTATACCCTTCGACTTTTTTTATTTTGTGATTATATTAAAAAGTTTCATTCTTTATACTTATATAAGAATAATTATCTGTTTTTTAAACTATTTAATAGGCTTAAAAGATTTTCTGGTTCAACTAAAACACCATGAACTCTTGTGGCAAAGTGTAGGTGTGGACCTGTTATTCTTCCTGTATCTCCAGAAAGTCCAATTAATTGACCTTTTTTTACTACATCATTCTCTTTTACAAGAAATTTACTTAAGTGAAAATAACAGGTATATACCCCTTGTCCATGATCTATTATGATTGAATTTCCTGCATAGAATCTATTTTTTGCTAATTTAACAACTCCACTATTTGAAGCAATAATATTAGTTCCTACTTCTGCTTTAAAATCTATACCACTATGAAAACTTTTTAATGTATTATTATAAACTCTTTTTGTACCAAACTCACTTGTTATTTTGCTATACATTGGCAATATAAAATCTCTATTCCAAAGTATTTTTTCACTTGCAAAATTATATATTTCCATAGCCTCTTTATACTCTTTTTGGGTACGTATCTTGTCATTATTTTTTGGATTTACTTTTGATTTTTGTACTTTTATTTTTTCACTTTTATATTTGGCATCTCTAATTCTAAGCTTTGCAGAAGTAAATTCTCTTTTTTTGTTTTTTACATATGAAATAATCACTTTTTGTGGTCCTATTTTTTCGTAATAAGAGATTGGAACAAGTGCATAAAAATAGTTTTTTCTAAATGGATTTTTATAAAAAGGAAGATTCAAATCTTTAAAAGTCAGCTTTACATCTGAGATTCTTTTTCCATATATTTCTAAAAGTAGAGTTTGTGCATTTTTTATTGTAGGTGTATAAAATAGTCTTATATCAGATGTTTTTTTTCTTACAAGTAAATCTTTTGCATCTCTTATATTTTTTTCATATTGATAGATATTTATAGGATTTGTAAAGGCAACATTGCTAAAAAAGATTAAAAGTAGGGTAATTCTTAGATAATTCATAGTCTCTTAAAATTCATTTCCTTCTATTAAATTATAATCAAACGATGTAACTATACCATCTTCTACATTGTAAGAAACTTCAATAGGACGACAACATACTTCACAATCATCTACAATTTCTGTGTAACCAAATACACCAGTATCAAGTAGTATTGTAATAGCTTGTTTACAATAGGGACATGTTAAATTTAACTCTTCCATCTTAACACCTTTTAAAATGTATAATATCATATTTATAACAAACTTGCTATAATCGCACAAAATTATGAAAATTACTGGAGAGATTTATGGGTAGAGCCTTTGAATATAGAAAAGCAGCTAAGATGAAAAGATGGGGAAATATGTCAAGAGTTTTCCCTAAACTTGCAAAAGCAATTGAGATGGCAGCAAAGGCTGGAGTACCAGATCCTGAGATGAATTCTGCACTTAGAACTGCTATATTAAATGCAAAAGCTGAAAATATGCCAAAGACAAATATTGATGCAGCTATTAAAAGAGCATCAGGAAAAGATTCAGCAAACTTTTCTGAAGTTAACTTTGAAGGAAAAGGTCCTCATGGCGTTTTAATTTTTGTCGAAACAGCAACAGATAACAATACAAGAACAGTTGCAAATGTTAAAATGTACTTTAATAAAAATGGTGGTTCTATGGCACCAACTGGTTCACTAGAATTCTTTTTTGATAGAAAAGCGATTTTTGAGTTTAATAAAACTGAAGATATGGATATTGAAGAGCTTGAGTTAGAGTTAATTGATGCTGGATTAGAAGAGATTGAAGAAGAAGATGGAGTTGTTTTAGTAACAGCTGATTATAAAGATTTTGGTACTTTAAATAAAGCATTTGAAGATTTAGGAATTGAACTTACAAAAGCAAAACTTGAAAGAATCTCAAATAACCCTCAAGAGTTTACAGAAGAACAACAAGAAGATATTGGTAAGTTATTAGAAAAAATTGAAGATGATGATGATGTTCAAGCTGTTTATACAAATATAGCATAATAATATATAAAATAATACCAAATAAATCTATTTGGTATTATTACTATTTTTATTTTTAATCTCTTTTATAACTTCAGCTATATGTGCGATTCTTGTACTTGAGTTTGGATGTGTTGAGAAAAACTCAATAGACTCTTTTTTCCCTTCACTCATATTTTGCCAAAACTTTAAAGCCTCATTTAAATCGTATCCAGCCTTATACATAAGATGTATTCCAATTTCATCTGCTTCACTCTCTTGAAGTCTTCCATAAGGAAGTAAAACACCATATTGTGCACTAGCTCCATATGCTATATTAAAGGCATTGGTATATTCTGGTGCTTGAGAACCTAAAACTATATTTCCTAAAAGTTGAACACCTTGAGCAAGCATCCCTGTACTCATTCTCTCAGCTCCATGTCGAGCTAAGGCATGGGCAATTTCGTGGGACATGACAGTTGCTAGTTGAGAGTCATTTTTAGCAACTTCTAAAATACCTGTATAAACAACAACTTTTCCACCTGGAAGGCAAAAAGCATTTTTTTGTTCATTTTTAACTAAATTAAATTCCCATTTATAATCTTTATTATCTACAACTTTTGCAATTTTTAGACCAATCTCTTTTATTTTTTTAGACTCTTTTGTATCTGTAATAACTTCTGATTTTTTTAAAGTATCTTCATATGACTTTTCACCTAAAGCTAACTCTTGATCTTGTGATATTAAAATCATTTGAGATCTATTAGTAATAGGAGCTTTCCCTGTACATCCAATCATTAAAAAAGAGAAAATTAAAATTGCAATATATTTTTTCATTATTATCCTTTGTTTATTTTAAAATCTATCATTTTACCCGTTATATCACCAAATATAAGTACATCTTTTAATACAGCTTTATCACAAAAACCTTCACTATTTAAAGAGATAAAAAGCTCACCATTAGAACTTGAAAATATTTTTTGATGAATTGAAACAATAAATTTTTTATTTTTAGTGTTTAAAGATTCTTCTAATTCTTTATATGCTTCATTTTTTGGAATTATTATATCCAATTCACCATTATCTTTATTTGCACCTATAGCTTTTAGAGCATAGGTGTTTCCCTTTTCAAAGCTTGGAATTACATGTGTAATATTAAAAAACAGTGATAACAAATCATTTGAAGCAAAAAACTTTGAGAACTCTTTTGAGTTGCTTGTTACCCAAGACTCATCTTTTTGTAAATCTTTATCATATTTTATTATTAACTTTTTTTCATGTTTTTCAAGAGAAATTTTGTTTTTTTTATAATCAAAGATATATATTTTTTCTCTTTTTTTATAATCATTATTTGTGATTGCTTTATATTTTTTGGGAATTAGTAAGTTGTTTTTTACAAAACCATAGCTTTCATAAAACTCCTCTTTGTTACTACTTAAAAATTTTGCAATACCTGTTGCATAGGCATGGACTTTTATTTTATATGTATTATTGGGAAAAAGTTCAAGTGTTGTTTTGGCAAGGCCTAGTTCACCAAAAATGCCATAGCTAATTTTATATGTTGCCTCTATGGTTTTGCCATTTAAAAGTACAGATAATAAAAATAGAAGTAATATTGTTTTTTTCATAAGTTGATTATATCATAGAAAGTTTTACACTTTTTTAATATAATATGTTCCTCTAAAATCTACACAAATCTCTTTATTTTCTATAACTTGCGCATTTATTTTAATTGTTCCACTATTTTTTATTTCAAGTTTTGATTTTAATATCTTTATATCTTCATCTTTTGGTATATAGGTAGTACAGATAATATCTTTTGTAACTGGTCTTAAGAACTTGGTCTCATTTTTTACAATTACTATATTTGAGTCTTCAAGATTTAATTTTTTTGATAAATAATAAGCTATGCACCATGATGAAATGATAGTTATACTACTTAAACTTCCACCAAAAGCTGTTCCCTTATCATTTACATTTATATGAAGTGGTGCTGTTGTGATTAATCTAGTATTATCTATACTTTTTAATTCTAATTGCATTAGCCTTGTCATGGGTATTTGTGTATGTATTTTATTCTCTATATCTTTAATCATCTTTTTCCTTGATTTTATGTTGCTGTATAAATTTTATGATTTCATCATATAACTCTTTTGTATCTTCTCCTTTTACAATCACATGATTTTTTCGCTCTAAAATTACTAACTCTTTTTCTTTAGATTTTATTTTATCAAATATCTCATAAGCAGATGTTGGATTCACAACTGGGTCATCTTTACCTTGAATTATTAAGATAGGACTTTGTATATCTGATAGGATTTTTCTTGTTTTACTCATCAAATCACTTAACTGTTTTATTGATTCCACATAAAATTTATCATAATTTATATCTGGGTTTTCAGCATTATTATCTACATATTTTTTGCTATATTCATTAGCATGAACAGCATTTAATATATCATTCCAAAATGATAGGGCTGGAACTAGGGTTTTTACTCGTATATCGTTTAAATGTAAAGCGGCATTTATACATATTATTCCGGCAAATTCAATATAACATTTCTTAGTACTTAATAGTGCTAATAGTCCTCCTGTTGAAAAACCAATAACATATATTTTTTTATATTTAAGTGTTGCAATTACTATTGCACGGGAAAGTGAAAAGTACCACTCTTGCCAGCTTCTCTCCTTTAGGTCTTCGGGAACTGTTCCATGGCCTTTTAATCGAGGAGAATAGACATTTAAACCTTTGTTATGAAGATATTCACTCATTTGTTCAACTTCTTGTGGTGAAGATGAAAAACCATGAACAGTGATAACACAAATATTAGAACTAGTATGATTATAATATCTTGATGATCCAGTTATTTTTGGTTTTATATTCTCATAATCCTTATATTCGTTATAGTCATTATCAAATTCATCTTTCTCTTCTTTTTCCAAAAGTTCAAGGAGTTGTGTGTTTATCTCTTTTTTATCTTTTAAAACTAAATCTTTTGCAATTATATTAAGGCTATCAATAATTAGTACTTCATTTAATATTACACGAAGTATGTTATTTAAACGTATTGTATGGTGAGTGTATGTATTTAAAAGTGCATTTTTGTCTATAAAATAGTTTAAATTATCTTCATAAATAATATTATCTTTTATTGCAATTTTTAAAATATCTTCAAAGGGTTCAAACTCTTCATATGAAATAAGATTTATAATATTTTGTTCCAAATCTTTATCATAGTTAAGACAGTTATGTTTTATTTCATTCCATAAAAGATAAATCATTCTTTTTAGATGATTTTTATTAATCGATTTTTTAGGATATAAAAAAATAAGAAGTGTAAAAATATGGTCAAAGTTTATGGTTAAGCTTTTATATATTCTATCCATAAAGCGATGGGTCAATTCATATCTATATTTATTGATAATCTTATTATGGTTAGGTTCTTTTTTATAAAAATCAACTAATAAATCTTGAGTACTAAGAGGTTTGAGAATTTGGATTATTATTTTTGAGTTTAAAACGATATTTGACTCTATTTCTAATTCTTCTAAAAAATGTTTACCAATCTTATCCATAAACCTAGGAACCATATCAAGTAAAAAGTTTTTGCCAGTTCTTAGCTTTGAGTATGAGATATTGATTGGTACAATCATAGTCTCTTCATTTGAGATGTTTTTAGACTCATCTAAAAAATATTTACGTTGAAATTTTTTTAAATCTTTTATTTTATTATTAAAATAATCATTTCGTAATAGTTGCGAATATAGAGCAAAAAAAGCAGAGCCTGTATGAACTACTTGACAAGTTCCATTGATTTTTACGCAGAAGTGATTTCCTTCTTTTGATATATCTTTTGCTTTAACCATATTTCCTTCTGGGAAAATCATCCAATCCTTGTGACCAGTGATTAAATCACCAAGCATGATATTATTTCTCAATGGTGCAGATATTGGCATTGCACCTAAGTTTTTTAAAAAGTCACCAAAATATGTATCAAACAAGCTATCATCAGCAATTACACCTACTTTTTTATTGGTAAGTTCATATAGAGCATAGGGTACGATTAAAGCTTCAATTCTTGTGAAGTGGTTTGCCACAAAAATCCTAGGATTATTTTTAGGAATATTTTCAATACCCTTAATCTCTATATTTGTATCAAGAATTTTTTCTATGATATTGAGTACAACACCACTTGAATTTATTAGCAAATCTTTATTCATCTTTTTCCTATCTCATTGTTTTGTATGTTCTTGCTTTATATGAATCAACTTCAATGATTTTTTGTTTTACTTTATGGGCTCTTTTTAGTTTGCTTAACTCCTCTTTTGTAATAATAGTTTTTTCAAAAGCTTCTTTAAAAATGTTTTCTAAAGAGTCTTTTTTCAAATCACCATTTTTTACAGCAAGTTTTATTTTTATAAATGATGGTTTTGTCTCATTATTTAACTCAATAGCTTTTTCTAGAATATTTAGTCTATCTTTTGTATCACTTGATACAAATACACTTGATGTTAAATCTTTTAGATAAGTTTCATCTTTTAAACTATTTACTATTTTTTCATTTAATTTATCAGGGGATTTAATACTTATTGGATTAATTCTAGCAAGAGGAACAAATATTTTTAGCATAGGAAGATTGTATAAAATATCCTCTTTTGCTATTTGAATTTGTTCAAATGCATAATTACATACATAATCAACTAAGATTTTATCTTGTGATTTTGGATTATTATCAAACTCTCTAAGAGTAGCAGTAATCAAATACATATATGAAAGCATATCTCCAAATCTTCCTGAGATATTTTCTCTTTTTTTCAATGAAGGTCCCAGCAAAGCAAGGGCTGTATTACTTAAAAGAGTAAATTCAGCACTTGACCAAATAAGTTTTTGTTTATATCGTTTGAAAGAGCCTTCTGTTTGTAAAAAGAATCCCCTTGTAAGATAGCAAGTTAAAGTTTTAGAAAATGATTTGACTACAAGTCCTATATGTGCAAAAAATGCCTTGTCAAAACTATAGACATCATTATTATTTAGTGCTTTTATTTGAGTATAAATATATGGATGAGATTTTATTAATCCTTGTCCAAATTGCATTAAATTACGAGTAAGTATGTTTGCCCCTTCAACGGTGATTGATATAGGTAAGGCAAAATAAGCATGGGCTAAAAGATTTTTTTCACCTCTAATAATTGCACTTCCACCTAAAACATCCATAGAGTCATTTATGATTTCTCTAAATTTTTCTGTTGCATGGTATTTCATAACAGAGTTTATAACTCCTGGACGTACTCCATTATCAATAGCATCTAAAGTATAATTACGAGAAGCATTTAACATATAGGTAAAGGCTGCTATTTTTGCTATTTTTTCTTCAATTCCTTCAAATCTATCAAGGCTAAGTCCAAATTGTTCTCTAATTTGTGAGTAAGAAGATACTACTTTTAAAGCAAATTTACTTCCTCCTAAAGAGACACTAGGAAGTGATATTCCTCGTCCTATTGAAAGAGATTCAACAAGCATTTGCCAACCATGACCAATGCCATCTTTTCCGCCAATTACATCATCAAGTTCGATAACTACATCTTTACCAAATAGTGGAGAATTTATAAAAGGAATTCCTAGTGGGTCATGTCTTCTTGAGTTATCAATTCCTTTTAGTTTTGAATCAAGTAATCCAAAAGTAATTCCTAAGTCTTCTTTCTCACCCAATATATGTTCTGGGTCATATAATCTAAAAGCTAAACCAATAAGAGTAGCTATATTTCCCAAGGTAATATAACGTTTCTCAAAATTTAATTTAATTTTGATTTTCCCCATTTCATCTTTAAATAATACACCATTTGAAGTAATAGAAGTAGCATCACTTCCTGCATTTGGTTCTGTTAATCCAAAACAAGGAACTTGTTTCCCATGTGCTAAATCTTCAAGGTATCTGTCTTTTTGTTTTTGAGTACCATGTTTTAAAATAAGTTCAGCAGGTCCAAGTGAATTAGGAACCATAATTGTTATAGCTAAAACTTGAGAACGAGATACAAGTTTTTCTATTATCTGAGAGTGAGCTGTTGCACTAAAGCCAAGCCCTCCATTTTCTTTAGGAATAATCATTCCAAAAAACTTTTTCTCTTTTATAAACTTCCAAACATCAGGACGTAAATCCCTATCTTGAAAAATCTCCCAATCACTAGTCATAGAACATAGCTCATTTACTTCATTATCTAAAAAAGCTTTTTCTTCTTCTGTTAACTTGGTGACTTTTTCTTCTTTAATGGCCTTAAAATTAATATCAGCATTAAAGTAATCTGCTTCAACCCAGTTTGTTCCAGCTTGTAGTGCTGCCTCTTCTGTTTGGGATATTTTAGGTAGCAAGCCTTTTTTCATAATAAATTTAACTAAAGGAGAAGAGATAAGGTTTAATCTATTTTTAGGAATTAAAAATAGTATTGCTAAAAGTGCAAATACAACCCAAAATAAAACACTTGTATCAAAAAATATTAGTGAATACGCACCAATAAATCCAAACCATAAAATTAGTGGATAAGAAAAGTATCCAAATATAATAAGTATAAGTATAAATGCTAAAGTTTCCATAACTCTTCTCCTGTTTTAAAATCTTTATTCTCTTTATTGAGCTTTTCTAATAAAAGACTTGGTTTAAATCTCTCCCCATAACTTTTTTCATATTTTTTAAGCTCATCTACAACATATGAAATCCCCATGTCATTTGCATAGGCACAAATTCCACCTTTATATGGAGGAAATCCTGTACCTGTAATCATAGCAAAATCTATAATTTGTGGATCATTAACAATTCCTTCTTCTAAACATCTTGATGCTTCATTTATCATGATAAACATACAACGCTCAATTATCTCTTTATCAGTAAAAGTTTTTCTATTACTTGAAAGTAGTTTTGAAACCTCTGTATTTATATCTAAATCTTTTGTATTATGAAGATAAAATCCTTTTTTATCTTTTTTACCTAATAGTTTTAAATCATTATAAACCTTTGTAAGTATTGGAGCAACAGCCATTCTTGAACCATATGATTCATTTAAAATAGTTGCAACTTTAAAACCAATATCAATACCAACAGTATCTGCTAAAGTAAAAGGTCCCATTGGCATACCAAACTCTTTTAGTAGTTTATCAATTGTTTTAATATCAGAGCCCTCTTCAAGTATAAAAGCTGCTTCATTAATATATGGAAGTAAAATACGATTGACAATAAATCCAGCACAATCTCCTACTATAATAGGTGTTTTCCCACAAGAAGTCAGAAGTTCAATAACTCGATTTATAGTCTTTTTAGAGGTATGTGAAGAGGGAATAACTTCAACTAGTGGCATAATGTTTACAGGATTAAAAAAGTGTATTCCTAAAAAGTTTTTTTTATTTTTAAGTTCACTTCCAAGTTTTTCAATAGAGATTGAGGAAGTATTTGTAGCAATAATTGAGTCTTTATCCATAACAGCTTCTAACTCTTCAAAAGCCTCTTTTTTAGCATCTTCATCTTCAATTATAGCCTCTATTGCTAGTTGAGTTTGGCTTAAACCATTAAACTCATCTGTGTATGATATTTTGTTTAGTTTAAAATCCACTTGATTTTGACTCATACTTCTTCTTTTAATTGAAGAGTCATAAAGTTTAGCAACACTATTTATAATATCATGGGCTTGTTCTATTTTTCTAATTTTGATTCTTACTTCATTTAAAAATTTAGAAAATAGCCAAATAATTCCTTTCCCCATTACTCCATTACCAAGAACAGCTACATTTGTAATTGGAACTTGTGTTTTGTCGAAGTTTTTATTTAGTTTTTCAAACATGAAAAAAAGTTTAATCATATATTTTGATTCTTTACTTGCTGCAAGGTTCGAAAAAGCTTTTGCTTCTATTTCAATCCCTTTTTCAAAGGGTTCATTAAAAGTTTTTTTAATAACATCAAGGGCAGTGTATGGCGCTTTAAAGTCTTTGTTGACTTTTTTCTCTATTGTTTCCAAAGATTTTTTATAAACATAGGCTCTTGTAAGGGAGAACTTTTGCATCAAGTTATTTACAAAGGAAAGTTTTTTATTTTGAATTTTATTTTCTAAAACTTTTGTAATAAACTCTTTTAATTTAAACTCTTTTTGTCCATTATCAAATATCTCATTTACAAGTCCAATTTTTAATGCTTTTTTAGCATCATAATTTTTACCAGTTAAAATCATCTCAAGAGCAGTCATGAGTCCCACAAGTTTTGGAGCCCTTTGTGTTCCTCCTAATCCTGGGAAAAACCCAAGTTTAACTTCTGGAAAAGCTAGTTTTGTTTTTTCATTTGTAGTTGCTATTCTATAATTACAACATAAAGCAAGTTCTAATCCACCACCCATACAAGCACCATGAATATATGCAATTGTTGGAATTGTTAATTTTTCTAACTTATTTAAGATATCATCACCCTTTGAGATTTGTTCATAAATCTCCTCTTGGGTACTCATTGCTTCTATCTCTTTTATATCAGCACCAGCAATAAAGATAGAAGGCTTTGCACTATCAATAACTAATGCTTTTATTTCACTATTTTCTTTAATATCATCTAAAACCTTATCCAGTTCAGCTAGTAGCTCAAAAGATAATTTATTTGCTTTTGAATTTTTTAAATCAAAGGTTAATGTTGCAATACTATTATCAATATTTAATGTTAAATTATTCATCTTATACCTCCACTAAAAAACTTGCACCTTGCCCACCACCAACACAAAGTGTAGCAAGACCAGTTTTTAGACCTTTTCTTTTTAATTCTTTAATAGTGTGAAGTACAATTCTAGCTCCACTCATACCAACTGGATGTCCCATGGCAATTGCTCCACCATTTACATTTAATATATCTTCATTTATTTCACCTAATGGTTCACTATTAAACTCTTTTTTACAAAAGCTTTTTGATTTAAAAGCTTCAAGATTTGCAATAACTTGTGCTGCAAAGGCTTCATTTAGTTCTATTAAATCTATATCTTTTAAAGTTGTTCCTGTTTTATCAAAGAGTTTTTTTGTAGCAAAAATAGGTCCTAGTCCCATTCTATGTGCATCTAATCCTGCATAGGCATAATCTTTTATAAAACCAATTGGCTCAAGGCCTAGTTCTTTTGCTTTTGATTCACTACATAAAATCATCATACAAGCACCATCAGAAACCTGTGAAGAGTTTCCAGCTGTTACTGTTCCACTAGTTCTATCAAATATTGGTTTTAGTTTACTTAGGGCTTCAATAGTTTGATTGAATCTTATTCCATCATCATCCATAATTGAAGAGTCTTTTGTCATGATAGGATGTATTTCATCTTTTAGTATTCCACTCTCTATTGCTTTTTGAGCTTTTAGGTGTGATTGAAGTGCATATTCATCTTGCGCTTGGCGACTTATTTTAAACTCATTAGCTAGATTTTCAGCAGTGATTCCCATGATTTTACCTGAAATTGGGTCGGTCAATCCAGAAATTAATCCAATAGTAGGTTTTAAAAAACTAAGGCGAAAAGTTGTAAAAAGTTTTATTTTCTCAGATGCAGTTTTTGCATAGGTAAATTTTGTCATAAAATCTTTGAATTGATTTGAAAATAGTAAAGGAATATTACTCATGGATTCTACTCCACCTGCAAGATAAATTTCACCTTGATTTGTATATATTTTTTCAATTGAGCTTGAAAGAGCCTGCATTCCTGAAGCACAATTTCTATGAACTGTATATGCAATTGTTTTTTTAGGAAATCCTGCTCTTATAGCTAGTACTCTAGCTACATTTGCTGCATTTGCTGGTTGTGCAACATTTCCTATTATTACTTCATCAAAATCATCATAGGGTATATTGTTTCTAAGAACTAACTCTTTTGCAATAATAGCTCCTAAACTATCCACTTGAAGATGATTTAGTTTTCCATTTGCTTTTGCAACTGGGCTTCTTAATCCATCAATTATGGCTATTCTTTCATTCATTTTAAGCTCCTATACATACTTTGGATTTCTTTTTCATATTTCTTTTCAATAGCTTCCCTACAAACTTTCATAGAAGGAGTTAATTCTCCTCCTTCTATTGTTGCAAGTTTTGTTATTAATTTATATCTTATTACTTTTTCCCATTTATTTACTGTTTTATTTAACTTATCTATATGCTCTTGGATAGATTTATGGATTGCAGATTGATTATAATACTCTTCTATAGTTAAATTACTTGATTTTTGTTGTTCATATCTTTCATGATCAACAAAAAGTAGGGCAGTTGTATATTTTTGATTATGGGATATAACTACTGCAAATTCAATATATTTGTTTTTTGATAAGTTTTGTTCAATAGGGATTGCATTTACATACTCTCCAGTTGAAGTTTTAAAGATATCTTTTTTTCTACTTTGTATATAAATATATCCATCTTCATCAATTGAGGCAACATCTCCTGTGTGAAACCAACCATTTGTATCAATTGCTTTTTTTGTTAGTTCTTCATTATTTAAATACCCTTTCATAAGTGAAGGACCTTTTACTAAAAGTTCATCATCTTCTATTTTAACTTCAGCTGTTGGCATAGCTTTTCCAGAACTTCCAACACGATTTGCACCTGGATAATTTGTAGAAATTACAGGTGAAAATTCTGTCATCCCATAACCTTGATATAAAGGAATACCAATATTTAAGAAGAACTGATAAATATTTTTTTCTAATGGAGCTCCACCTGAAACAACCCATTTAATTCTTCCCCCAAATATTTCACGAAATTTTGAATAAACAATTTTATCAAATAGTTTAAATAAGAAAGAGTTTTTATCTATATCTTCTAGCAAAGCAAAACGAAAAGCCAATGAGCCTATTACTCTACTAACTATTGGTTTATCAGATATATTTGTTTTTATTTTGTTAAATATTTTTTCCAATAATCTTGGTACTACGGTCATCATAGTTGGACGAACACTTTTCATAAGATTCGCTACATTTGTTATATCATCAACAAAGTATATTGATACACCCCTTGAAAGATAATAACTCATAACCGCACGTTCAAATATATGAGCAAGGGGAAGAAGTGAAAGAATAGTCTCTTTTTCATTTAAATGAATAACTTCATTTATATCTTTTAATTGAGAAATTATATTTTTATGCGTAAGAACAACACCCTTTGGTGTTCCGGTGTTACCACTTGTATAAATTATAGAAAAAATATCATCTTCATTAGGTTTGTTTTCAATATACTCAAGTCTGTCACAAATCTCTTTTCCCATAACTAAAATCTCATCAAGGTTGTAATAGTTGTCTTTTTTGATACAAAAATTATGAGTTATAACTGTCATTTGCTTTTTTATATCATCAATTCTTTCAATATCATCAATAAATATAAATTCGCAGTTTGAGTCTTCTAATTCAAAGTTTAGATTTTTTGTTGATATATTTGCAAAAATAGGAACAGATATTGCTCCTAATTGTTGAAGAGCAAAATCAAAGATTAACCAAAAGGGTGAAGAACTTGAAAAGATAGCTACTTTAGTACTTTTTTTTATGCCAAGTTTTTGTAAGGCTGCACATAAGCAAATAACCTTTTCTTTAAACTCAATAACAGAGATTGATTCATATTCATTTTTGTGATTGATATAGTTTAGTAGGGTAGGATTATCATAACTTGTTGTTAAATAATCGAACATTTCATTATATGTTAAAAATCTATATGGACTCATAGTTGATCCTTTACAAATTTATATAATATTGTATCATTATAACAAAAAAATAATCGAAATGTTTTTATTAATAATTATATTTAAGAAAAATATAACTTTAATACTTCTTTGTACAAAAACTGTACAATTACTAAAGAATAAGAACAGAATATAGACATCTTATAAAATTATAACTTTAATAAATTAGTAGAAATAAAAAAATTGGCTAGATATACAAGTTAAGGAATATAGGCATTTGTTAGAAGTAGAGGGCTTTTTTGTAACTTATATATACACAAATAAAACTTGTACTACACATTGCAAGAATTGTACAATAATAACTCATTGTATATGATATAATTGCTTTACAAATTAATTAGGAGTTATATATGAGTTTAATCGCTGATTATAGAGCACATACTGAAGAAAGATTACAAGAGGGTGGATTACCACCATTAGCATTAACTGCTGATCAAACTGCACAATTAGTAGAAGTTTTAAAAGCTAATACTGCTGATGCTGATTATGCATTAGAATTATTTAAAAATAAAGTTAACCCAGGTGTTGATGACGCTGCTTATGTTAAAGCTGCATTTTTAAATGATATTGTACAAGGTAACGCTTCATGTTCAGTTATTTCTAAAGTTCAAGCAATCGAAATTTTAGGAACAATGATGGGTGGATTCAATGTTACTCCACTAGTTGACGCATTAAAAATTGATGAAGTTGCAGCTGCAGCTGCTGCACAATTAAAAAATACAATTTTAGTTTATGATTCATTTAATGATGTTAAAGATTTAGCTGATGCTGGAAATGCACAAGCAAAAGAGATTATTGAGTCTTGGGCAAATGCAGAGTGGTTTACAAATAAACCTGCATTAGAAGAAGAGATTACTTTAACAGTATATAAAATCCCTGGTGAAACAAATACAGATGATTTATCTCCTGCAACTGTAGCATTTACAAGAGCTGATATTCCATTACATGCAACTGCAATGTTACAATCTAGAATGGAAAAACCATTAGAAAAAATGGCTGAACTTAAAGAAAAAGGTTACCCTTTAGCATACGTTGGTGATGTTGTTGGAACTGGATCTTCAAGAAAATCAGGGATTAACTCTGTTCAATGGCATATGGGTAGAGATATTCCAGGTGTTCCTAATAAAAGAACTGGTGGTGTTGTAATTGGTTCTATTATTGCTCCAATTTTCTTCAATACTGCAGAAGATTCAGGTTGTTTACCAATCCAAGCTCCAGTTGATGAATTAGAAACTGGTGATGTTATTACTTTAAAACCATATGCTGGTCAAATCCTTAAAAATGGTTCAGTTGTTTCTGAATTTAATTTAGCTCCTAATACATTAACTGATGAAATGAGAGCTGGTGGAAGAATTCCATTAATTATTGGAAAAGGGCTTACTGCAAAAGCTAGAGAAGCTTTAGGATTAGATGCATCTGATGCATTTGTAACAGCTTCACAACCAGCAGCTTCTACTAATGGGTTTACACAAGCTCAAAAAATGGTAGGAAGAGCATGTGGTATTGAAGGTGTAAAACCTGGTATGTACGTTGAGCCAATCTGTACAACTGTAGGTTCTCAAGATACAACTGGGCCAATGACTAGAGATGAGATTAAAGAACTTGCTGCATTATCTTTTGGTGCAGATATGGTTATGCAATCATTTTGTCATACTGCTGCTTATCCAAAACCAGCAGATATTAACTTACAACATACACTTCCAGAGTTTATTACTTCAAGAGCAGGTGTTACTTTAAGACCAGGTGATGGTGTTATTCACTCTTGGTTAAATAGATTATGTTTACCAGATACTGTTGGTACTGGTGGAGATTCTCATACAAGATTCCCAATTGGTATCTCATTTCCTGCTGGTTCTGGTCTTGTTGCATTTGCTGGTGTTACTGGTATGATGCCTTTAACTATGCCTGAATCTGTACATGTTAAATTTACTGGTGAATTACAACCAGGAATTACTTTAAGAGATTTAGTTAATGCTATTCCTTACCAAGCTATTCAAGATGGTTTATTAACTGTTGAGAAAAAAGGTAAGAAAAATATTTTTGCTGGTAATGTAATTGAAATTTCTGGTCTTCCACAACTTAAAGTTGAGCAAGCATTCGAATTATCAGATGCAGCAGCAGAAAGATCAGCAGCAGCTTGTTCTGTTCAATTAGATAAAGAACCAATCATTGAGTACTTATCTTCAAACATCGCTTTAATTGAAAAAATGATTGAAGAGGGTTACCAAGATGCTAGAACTTTACAAAGAAGAGCTGATAAAATGAAAGAATGGATTGCTAATCCTGAATTAATCACTCCAGATGCAGATGCTGAATATCTTGCAACTATTGAAATTAATTTAAATGAAATCACTGAACCATTATTAGCTTGTCCTAATGATCCAGATGATGTTGATACATTAACAAACATCTTAGCTGATCCAAAAAGAATCACTGACAGAATTGACGAAGTATTCGTAGGTTCTTGTATGACTAATATTGGACTGTTTAGAGCTTTAGGTGAAGTTCTTAAAGGTGAAGGACCAGTTCCAGCTAAATTATGGGTTGCTCCTCCAACAAAAATGGATCAACAACAATTAACTGAAGAAGGATACTATGCAATATTTGGAGCAGCTGGAGCTAGATTAGAGATTCCAGGATGTTCTTTATGTATGGGTAACCAAGCAAATGTTGCACAATCAGCAGTTGTATTTAGTACATCTACAAGAAACTTTGATAACAGACTTGGAAAAGATTCTCAAGTTTATCTTGGATCTGCTGAAGTTGCAGCATTATCTGCACTTTTAGGAAGACTTCCAACTAAAGAAGAATACCTTGATATGGTACCTAAGAAAATCACTCCTGAAAAAAGAGATGATATTTATAAATACTTAAACTTCCACACTATTAGTGATTCTGAATTAACTAACTTAGTTCACTCTTAATAGATATAAAACTCAAGCAATTTTGCTTGAGTTTTTATTTTATTTCCTCTATCTACTGAATATTCATTTATAATTAACATATTTTTTAATATCATATATCATTATTAAACTAAGGTAAAAAAATATGTCTGCAAAAGAAGATAAAAAAACCAATATTATTCAAAAATCATTAAAATTATTTGCAAAAAAAGGCTTTTATAATACAACAATTCCAGATATAGCAAAAGCTATGAGTATGAGTGTGGGAAATATGTATAACTATTTTTCTTCAAAAGAGGAGTTAGCAAAAGTTGCTATAAAATACTCTACAAATATTATTGCTGATGATTTAAGAATAATCAATAATATGGATATTAGCTCAAAAGAAAAACTTTATATGTTTATTAAAAACTATCTAACAAATGTAAAAAATTCTCCTGAAGTTATAGAGTATTTTTTAAGGGTTTATTTATCAAATAGGGAAGTTTTTAAAGATGGATGTGAAGGTTTTTTGTGTGTAGGTGAGTTTGTAACAGAAGTTATGATTTTACTTGATGATGGTGCACAAAAAAAAGAGTTCAGAGATCAAGAGTTTTTCCCTGCATTTGGTATGTTAATGGGAAGTTTAGGTGGCTTTGCTTTTATGAATGGAGAGAATGTTTTAGAAAAAGATTTACTAGAATATTCAGATTCAATAGCTGAAAATATCTATCGAGCATTAAAGTATGAAGAAGAGTAATGAACCAAACTTGCCAAGAGTAGTTTGGCTTCAGGGTATTACTTGCAATGGAAATACTCACTCTTTTTTATCTTCAAGTTCATCAAGATTTGAGCAGTTTAATAATAATTTTAATTTAATTTATCATCCAAGTTTAAGTACAAATATATCACTTGATGAGATTTTACAATCAAATGATAGAATTGATTATTTGTTAGTTGAGGGTGCAATAACAAATAATGAGTTCTATTTTTCAATATCTAATAAAAAAATATCAGATATTTTAAACCAATTAATTTCAAAATCTAAATTTATAATAGCTGTTGGTTCTTGTGCTTCATATGGCGGTATACATTCAAGATTTGAAGAAAATGATGATATTGCTGGAGTGAAAGATTATATAAGTTCACAAAACGAATCTTTACTCTCCCATGAAATAATAAATCTAACTGGATGTCCAGTTCATCCTGAATGGATACTACAAACACTATTTACACTAAAATTTAATGCTTCAATAATACTTGATGATAAATCAAGACCTATTGAGATTTATGGTGGATTAGCACATCATGGTTGTACAAGAAATGAATATTTTGAATGGAAAGTTGAAGCTAAAAGTTTTGGACTTAAAGAGGGATGCTTATTTTATAATGAAGGGTGTCGTGGTCCTATGACTCACTCAAACTGTAATAAAATACTTTGGAATGATGTAAGTAGTAAGACAAGAGTAGGTATGCCTTGTATTGGTTGTACTGAATATGATTTTCCAAGATTAAATATGTTTGAAACAAAAAAACATATAGGAATTCCACTTGAGCCACCTTTAGGAATTTCTAAAAGAGCATATCTATCTATTTCTGGTGTTGCAAAAACATTTACAATACCTAGGTTAAATCAAAGATTAAATCAATTCCATGAAAGTAAAGACAAATGAAAACAGTTGATATAATTGAACGAATTGAAGGTGAAGCAAAACTTAGTTTAACTTGGAGAAATGAAAAAGTAAGTGATGCTTCAATTGATTTCTTAAATTTTAGAGGATTTGAATATATATTAGAAAACAAGCCTATTTTAGATGCTTTAGTTTATACCCCAAGAATCTGTGGTATTTGTGGACAAGCACATCTATTAGCAACTGTAAATGCCATAGAAAACCTATATAAAAATGCAGGTATAGAATTAGAAATAACAAATAAAGCAAAAATACTTAGAGAACTTGGTTTGATTATAGAGATAATAGATTCTCATATTAAATGGTTTTATATGTTTATAATGCCAGATGTAGTAAATCAATCAAAAAAACAATACAGTGGTTACACACCTATAAAAGGTGAAAAGTGGTTAGAAGCCCAAAAGGCAGCGAGTGAAACAATAAAAGCTCTAGCCATTTATGCAGGGCAGTGGCCACATACATCTTATATGGTTCCTGGTGGAGTTGTTAGTGATCCAACTCTTTTGGATATTGTTACTTGTGAAAATTATCTTGACCAAACTATTAAGTATTTTGAAAAAAGTATTGCAGGAATTAGTATTGAAAATTATTTGTCTTTAAAAAGATTTGAGGAAATAGATACTATTTCTTCATCATTAAGAGATTTTTCTGAGATTGCATTTGAAACTAAATTGGAGCAGGTTGGAAAATCACATAACAGTCATATTGTTTTAGGAAATATGCTAGATATGGAACCTGGAATTCATAAACATAGAATTTCTAGAAAAATTGATATGGATAAAATTGTAGAACATGATGAGTATACATTTAAAGTAAATAGCAAAAATGATAGAAAAGCACATACTTGGTCAAAATCAGTTCAATACAATAATGAGTTTTATGAAGTTGGTCCACTGTCTCGTGCAATTATCAATAAAAGAGAGTTTATAAAAGATATTCATAAAAAGTATGATGATTCTGTTTTTACAAGAGTAATGGCAAGGGTTGATGAAATTGCACATCTATTAGTTTATAGTAAAAAGTTAATAAGTCAATTAGATATATCCCAAGAGTCATATATAAAGCCAACAGTTGATTTAAAATCACTAGATGATATTAGTGCAACTTCAACAGTTGAAGCATGTAGAGGTTCTTTATTGCACAATATTACGGTTAAAAAAGGATTGATTGCAAAATATGATGTGATTACTCCAACAGTTTGGAATTTAAGCCCTAAACATAATAAAGAACTAGGTGTTGCACAAAAAGCAATTATTGGTTCAAAGTCATTAGAAGAAGCGACAATTATTTTACGCTCTTTTGATGTTTGTTCAGTTTGCACAACTCATTAATGAATAATCATTCATAAAGTAGAGTACTTTTGTAACAATGTTTAAAATTTCTTAAATTTATATATTACTTATGTACTTTTAGTATAAAATCTTATTTAAATACCAATTTACCGAATAAACTATAAATGCTCCTTAAAGTTATACAAATTTTTTTGTATAAAATGCTATTTTATTGCTATTTAAGCGATATTTATACGTGTACAATTAAGTTTATTATAAGTTTTTAAAAGCTAAATTACGTAAGTAAATGAACATTCATTTTTTAAACTAAAAGGAGAACATATGGCATACGATTCTCAGGAGATGGTTAAAAAAGTTTTTAATCAGAACTCTGCAAGAGTGGATACGAACAAAGGTGAAGAGTACTACAACAGCATGTTTGAAAAAGCAAAAGCTAGATTGAGTAGTCTTAGAAATCAACCTGCACTTAAAGATATTGATTTGATGGAAGTAGTAGAGAGTGAAGGTGTAAATAGAAGAGATTTCATGAAGTGGGCAAGTGCAACAACTGCAACGCTTATGTTACCTCCTATGTTTACTCCATTGGTTGCAGAAGCAACTGAACTTATGAATAGAGTTCCTGTAATTTGGATTGAGCTTCAAGATTGTGCTGGAAACTCTGAAGCACTGTTAAGATCATCTGCACCTACTGTTGATGATTTATTATTTGATGTATTATCATTAGAGTTCCATGAAACTATTATGGCAGCTTCTGGACATCAAGCTGATGCACAACTTGAAGATGCAATTGAGCACTTTAAAGGTAAATATTTACTGTTTGTAGAAGGGTCAATTCCTATGGCTATGAATGGTCAATATGGAACTATTGGAGCATCTGGTGAAACTTTCCATGAACATTTAATGAGATTGTCTAAAGATGCAGCTGCTGTTGTTGCTGTAGGTGCATGTGCTACTTTTGGAGGAATTCCAGCTGCTGCTCCAAATCCAACTGGTGCAGTTGGTGTTATGGATTTAGTAAAAGGTAAACCTGTTATTAATATTCCTGCCTGTCCTGCAAACCCAGCAAATATGGTTGGGGTTGTATTACATTATGTTTTAACTGGTCAAATTCCAGAATTAGATTCACTTCTTAGACCAAAATTTGCATTTGGATATAGAATTCATGATAACTGTGAAAGAAGAGCACACTTTGATGCTGGTGAATATGTAGAAGAGTTTGGTGATGAAGGTGCTAAAAATAACTGGTGTTTATATAAAGTAGGTTGTAAAGGACCTATGACATTTAATAACTGTTCAATTATCAGATATAACGAAGGTGCAAACTGGCCAATTGGTGTCGGTCGAGGTTGTATTGGATGTTCTGAGCCAGACTTCTGGGATAAATATGCTTATGAGAGACCAATGGCAGATGCAAATATCAAAGCACCAACAGGTGGAGTTGAAAAAACTGTTGATGAGTTTGGATTAGGATTATTAACTGCAACTACTATTGGTATAGGTGTTCATGCAGTAGCTTCAGCAGTAGCTGGAAAAAGATCAATAAATAATGGTGAAAGTGAGGAGGAATAATGAGTAAACATATCGTAATTGATCCTATAACAAGGATTGAAGGACATTTAAGAATTGAAGCGGTAATTGATGACAATAATGTTGTTACTGACGCTTACAGTTCTTCTACAATGTTTAGAGGAATTGAAGAGATTTTAAAAGGAAGAGATCCAAGAGATTGTGGTTTACTTGCAATGAGAATCTGTGGAGTATGTACTGGTACTCACTACCAAAGAAGTATTGAAGCTGTTGAGCATGCATTTAAAGTTACTATTCCAAAAAATGCAAGATTGGTGCGAAACTTAATGCAAGGTGGTTTATATATTCATGATCATATTGTTCATTTTTACCATTTACATGCACTTGATTGGGTAGATATCACAAAAGCTTTAGAAGCTGATCCTAAAAAAGCAGTTGCAGAAGCTCAAAAGTGGGCAAAACTTTCAGGGCAAAGACCTTGGAATGCAAGTGAAGATGTATTTGCAGAAGTTCAAGAAAGAGTTACTAAGTTTGTAAAACAAGGTAGACTTGGAGTATTTGGAAATGCATATTGGGGAAGTAAAGCTTATAAACTTACTCCTGAGCAAAATTTAATTGGTCTTTCTCACTATTTAGATGCTTTAGACTTACAAAGAGATATTGCTAAAGCACAAGCTATTTTTGGTGGTAAAAATCCACATCCTCAATCAATAGTTGTTGGTGGGGTTACTTGTGTTCAAGATATTAAAAACCCTGCAAGAATTGCTGAGTTTAAAGATATCATTCAAAAAGCACAAAAATTTACAAAACAAGCATATTTACCAGATGTTTATATGGCTGGAACTATGTATGCTGATGAAGCATTAAATGGAACTGGTGGTGGTTTAGGTAACTTTATGTCTTATGGTGACTTTAACTTAGATGATACACCATTTTATGAAGCTGCTAAACTTTTCCCTTCTGGAATAGTTATGAACAAAGACTTATCAAAAGTATTTGATTTAGACCAAACAAAAATTACTGAAGATGTTACTCATGCTTGGTATGAAGGTGAAACAAATTTACATCCATATGATGGTGAAACAAAACCAAAATATACTGGATTTAAAGAGAAAAAAGATGGTATTGCATATCTAGATTTAAAAAACAAATATTCTTGGATTAAGTCACCATTATATGATGATGAAAGAATGGAAGTTGGACCATTGGCTAGAATGATAGTTGGAGTTGCACGTGGTGATGAAAGAATTAGTAAATATGTTACAACATTCTTAAAACAAGGTAATCTTCCAACTTCTGTATTATTCTCAACTGTAGGAAGAACAGCAGCTCGTGCAATTGAAACTGAAATGATGTGTGATGTAGTTATTGAGTGGGCAGATGAGTTAGCTAAAAATGCTGCAGGTGGAGATTTATCTACTTGGACAGAGTTTGACTTTGATAAAGTTTCTAAAGATGCTCAAGGTTTTGGTATGGCAGAAGCACCAAGAGGTGGATTAGGTCACTGGATTAAAATTAAAGATGGAAAAGTTGTAAACTATCAAGCAGTTGTTCCTTCTACTTGGAATGCAGCACCAAAAGATTATAAAAATAGAATGGGTGCTTATGAAGCTTCTTTAGTTGGTACTAAAGTTGTTGACCCAAATATGCCATTAGAAATTTTAAGAACAATTCATAGTTTTGACCCATGTATTGCATGTGCAGTTCATATTGTTGATACTAAGGGTAAAGAATTAGGTGTTTACAAAATCGATCCTACAGGTGTTTGCCGTGCCTAAATTTAATAGGGTTGAGAGAATGACTCCAATCATGCGAACTATCCATTGGACAAATGCGATTTGTATGATTGTTGCAGTTGCAACCGGACTTTATATAGGTCATCCATATTATCAAACTTTTATTGCAGATCCTGCAGTTGATAAATATGTTATGGCATGGAATAGATGGGGACACTTTATAGTGGCAATCATCTTTGATGTTACAGCTATTTTGATTGGTTATTTATATCTATTTTCTAGATTTGAAAAACCATATAAGAAGATTTTACCGACTAAGAAAAACTTTATTGAGTTTTGTGAAGTATTTTTTAACCTTATAACTTTTAATAGAAGAAAAAAGTTTGATTCAACACATAGTGATAGTTATAACATTATGTTTTTTACACTTTTTCATATATTATTAGTGTTTATGCTTTTAACTGGACTTCAAATGTATGTTCATGGTTTAGCTTCAGGACAGAGTTCTATTGGAGCTTGGTGGCCATGGCTATTACATTTCTCAACTGATTGGACTTTAGATGTATTTGGTGGAAATATGGGTGTAAGAATTGCACATCATACAGCAATGTATTTATTGTTGATGTGGGTTATGTCTCATATTTATTATCAAGTATGGAGAACTATTTTTTGGAGAGAGGGTGATATCAATATTGTATTTGGTGGAACTAAATTCGTAAACAAAAAAGCTAATTCTCAAAAAAAATAAAAAAATAAAAGGATATGGAAAAACCATATCCTTTTAACTTCCTCTTAATATATCCACAAGTAAAATCTATTTTGTTTTTGAATGTATTAAATAAATGTGAAGGTTATATATGAAAAATATAGTAATAGGTGTTGGAAACTTACTCTTTAAAGATGAAGGTGTAGGTATTTTAGCTGCTAAGTATTTAGAAGAGAATTATAAATTTGAAGGTGATATCGAGATTATGGATGGGGGGACATTAGGTTTTAAACTAATGACCTATTTTCAAGAGTATGATAATGTGATTATTTTAGACACAGTTTCAATTGAAGATAAAGCAGGGGATATCTTTAGACTTCCTTCTGATGTTTTATTGGGACTTGGACAATATAGAAAAACAGCCCATGAAGTTGAAATTGTAGAGATGTTAGAGATTTGTTCAGTTTTAGATAAACATGCAGAAGTTACAATTATAGGAATTATTCCTGAAGATATTGTAAGTGTACAAATTGGACTTACAAAAACTATTGAAGAGAAATTTATAGGGCTGATTAATCAAGCAATTATAGATGTTGAAAATCTAGGTATAAAAGTAAGTAAAAAAGAGGAACAAAAATCTATTGCTCAAATTTGTAAAGGACTTTTAGGTTCCTACAATGATGAATACGATGATAGAATTCCTAATAATGAGGATACTACAAGATGAAACTGTTTTATAAAATAGAGTTCAATAGTACAAATTTATATTATAAACATATCCTAGAAAATTTAGTAGAAGAGAATAAAATAAATGCGACGGTTAAACAATACATAGGGTTTATTTTAATTACATGTGATGATAGTGAAGAAAAAATCGAAGAGTTTTTTAGCTTTTTAGGCGAGAATCTTCCCCTATCTATATTTTTAGGTAAGTCATATACAATTGACTTCTTTGATGAAACACTAGAAGAGTTAGAAGATAAAAAGATAATTCAAAATATATCAATGTTTACAAATAAAGATATTGCAAATATAATAAAAGAGAATGAAAATATCAATTTTTCTAATGATATAAATAGAATAAAAGAGGGAAAAGTATCTAAAATAGAGACCCATAATGGTTTTAAAGATTTGTTTTTACCTTCAAAGAGTTTAAGGGAAGAGTTTGAAGCTAAAGATTTAGAAGTAAAACTTTTTGTTTGTAATTTAAATAAATTATCACAAATAGTATCTTTAAATCAGAAAGATTTACAACTTCTATGTTCTGTTGAAAGACCTTTGGTAAAACTAAAATTTGATGTATTAAAAAACAAAGATAAAGAGTACTCAAAAACTAACTTCATAAATGTAAAATTACCTGATGATAAAGAGACAATTCTTTTTGCAAATGCTTTACAAAAAGAGGGAATTGATTATTTACTTTATGCAAAAGAAGAGAGTTTACAAGATGGTTTAAAAGTTACATATTTTAATGATGAAATATTAGTAATCAATGGTGAAAAATCTTTGTTTCCAAGATATGATTATAATTTAGATAAGAAATATAACAGCTCAAAAGAGTTTTTTGATGACAATGGTGGAGTGATAAAAGCAACACTAGCTTCTAGAAACAAAAGAATAAAACCAAGTATTGCAATATATTTTTCGTATGCTAGTGAAAACAGTACAATTTCTGTAAATGTTCCAGGAAAAGGTTTAAAAGATATTATAAAAGTTCCAAATATTATTTGTGATGTATCAAATGCTTTAGATGAAATATCAGCAATCGATGAAAATACTCAAAGATTAACTGAAAACTATAAAAAGAAATTCTCACAAAATTTTGAAAAAGAGTTAAAAAACAAAGATGCAAATGGTTTTGAAGCCATCTTAAATCTATGTGCTTATATGTTAGGTATGGAAGACTACTTGGAGTTTGAAGATGCAGCTTTTGCTTATAACTCTAAAAGTGGTATTCAAATAGATATGAAGTTAGCAAAAATAGATGGGGAAAACTATTTGGACTATAGAAGAGTAGTGCAAAGTATTATGAGCTACAAAATGGCAGATGTTGATAATAGAATGTTAGCCTACTCTTTTTATGAAAGCCTAAGTGACCTTATAAAAGATAATGTAACAAAAATAAATAGTGAACTAAACACAAAAGATGTAATCTTATGTGGAGATATGTTTGCTAATAATATTTTATTGACAAAAGTAAATGATGGATTAAATAAAACTTTTGATATTATATTACCAAGAGATACTGCATTAGACTATTAAAAGAGATTAATGATACAAAAAAGAGTTCAAGTAAAAGGACTAGTCCAAGGAGTTGGATTTAGGCCATTTATTTATAATTTAGCTTTAAAATATGACCTTAAAGGTTGGGTAAACAATGATGATAAGGGTGTAAATATACTTTTGTCATCAGTTGATGAAAAAGCTATTGAGTTATTTTTATATGAACTAAAAAACAATCCCCCACCACTAGCTAAAATCAATGAAATACTCATTAAAGAAGAAAAAAAAGAGTTAGAATATAACTCTTTTGAAATTAAAGAAAGTGAAAACTCAAATAATAAATCAACAATAATCTCTCCTGACATTTGTATTTGTGATGATTGCATATCTGATATAAATGATGAGAATAATTTTAGATATAACTATGCTTTGACAAACTGTACAAATTGCGGTCCAAGATACTCTATAATTAAAACAGTTCCCTATGACAGATGTAATACTTCAATGGCTTTGTTTGAACTTTGTACTAAGTGTAAAAAAGAGTATGAAAACCCAACAAATAGAAGGTACCATGCCCAACCTGTATCTTGTGAAAAGTGTGGCCCTCAAGTTAGTCTATATGATAATAAAAAAAATAAACTAGCCTCAAATATTGATGCCATAAAACAAATAGCCCATTTAATAAATAGTGGCAAGATAGTTGCCATAAAAGGTATGGGAGGTTTTCATTTAGTATGTGATGCTACAAATGAAGATGCAATAAAAAGTTTAAGAGAAAAGAAAAATCGTCCAACAAAACCTTTTGCTGTTATGTTTAAAAATATCCAAGAGATAAAAAATCATACAATACTTTCACAAAAAGAAGAAGAGATAATATTATCAAAAGAAAAACCCATAGTAATAGTAAATAAAAATGATAATAAAAAGATTTGTGAAACTGTGGCTCCCAGTATAGATAGACTTGGAGTTTTCTTGCCATATACACCTTTGCATTATTTACTTTTTAGATATTTAGATAATCCTATTATTGCCACAAGTGCAAATTTAAAAGATGAACCAATAATAAAAAGTGTTGAGGATATTTTTACAAAATTATCAAATGTAGTTGAGTATGTAGTTGATTTTAATAGAGAGATAATAAATGCTTGTGATGACTCTATTGTTCAAGTTGTGAATAATGATATGCAAATATTAAGATTAGCACGTGGTTACACTCCCATATCATTTAAAACAGACAAAAAATTTGATAAAAATATTTTAGCCCTTGGAGCAAATCAAAAAAGCTCCATAACAATAGGTTTTGAGGATAATATGATATCTTCACCTTATATAGGGGATTTGAATTCAATAGTTTCAATGGATTATTTCCAAAGAAGTGTAGATACCTTTAAAAAGTTTTATGATTTTGAGCCTGAGACTATAATCTGCGATAAGCATCCAAATTATGAAACAACAAAATGGGCAAAAAAACAAAATAAAGAACTTATTCAAATACAACATCATTATGCTCATGTTTTATCTTGTATGTTAGAAAATGATATAGATGAAGATGTTTTGGCTTTTATTTTTGATGGAACAGGATATGGAGATGATGGAAATATTTGGGGTGGCGAAGTTTTTATCGCAAATAGAAGTTCATATAAAAGAACTAATCATATAAAATATTATAAACTTTTAGGTGGACAAAAAGCTGTAAAAGAGCCAAGACGTGTCGCTTTAGCTTTATTGTTTGATAACTTTACTTTAGAAGATGTGTTATCTTTGGATAATGCTTGTGTAGACTCTTTTTCAAAAGATGAAATAGTTCTACTTCATAAAATGTGGCAGAAAAATTTAAATGCTCCATTAGCAAGCTCTTTTGGAAGAGTTTTTGATGCAGTTGCTTCCTTTGCAAATATTTTACAAGTACAAACTTATGAGGGAGAAACAGGGCTTCTCATAGAAAAAGAGTATGATGAAAATATAAAAGATGCATACACTTATGAAATAGTTGATAATCAAATTGATTTATCCAAAGCAATATATGAAATTTTAAGAGATAAAGATAAAAAAGAGATTTGTTCTAAGTTTATAAATATGATTATAAATATAATTTGTGATATTTCATTTGAAAATAAAAATTTAAAAGTAATACTTTCTGGTGGAGTCTTTCAAAATAAAATACTATTAGAGCAATTGTCTAAAAAGTTTAAAAATGAAAAAAGGGAGTTTTATTATTCTAAATCAATACCTCTAAATGATCAGGGTATTTCTTTAGGACAGTTATATTATAAAAAAAGTTAGAGAAAACTCTAACTTTTACTCTTTTTTATCTGATTCTTCTTTGTTACAACTCTCTTTATCACAACAACTTGTATTGATTTTAAGTGGACAATATAGTGGACACCATCCAATAAGTGCAGTACCTAATGGGATTAACCCAATAACACCTAACCAACTATTAGTTGCTACACCAAAAAGTATAATTGCAACACCAACAACAATTCTTATTATTCTATCTACTTTACCTATATTTTTAGTCATTTTGAATCCTTGTATATATTAGATATTCTAATGATACTACAATTTCAATACAATTTAGTTACAAAATTTTTTATTCTAAAAGTATTTGTTTTATTTATATAAGTTTTTTTATTTTTTTCTCTATGATAAATGAACCAAAGGGGATAATTGAGTATATAAATAACCTCACACTAAATCTATTTTCCCAATTGTATTTCCTAAGTGATTCAAACAAAAAAATCATAAATAGTATAAACAAAATACCATGAGTCATACCTATGATTTTTACTGGATATGGATTCTCACCAATATATTTTATAGGCATAGCAATAAAAAGAAGTACTAGATAAGATAATCCTTCAATATATGAAATGAATCTAAATCTATGTAAAGCAGTTTTAAACATATAATTCCTTTTTTAAGTGTGTAATATTAGCTAGTTTGATTTAATATTAAATTAATATTATTTGCTATAATCTACAATTAAATTTAATTAGGAATATTTATGGATGATAGACTACATGAAATAATTGCACGATGTGCCATAATACATGAGACAAATATAAATGAAAATATAGTAGATGATTTAGAAAAAATTGAAGATAAGTTAAGTGATGAAGAGGATGATATTATAGAACACTATTTTACTCTTCTTATGCAATACTATTTTCAAAACAACAAAGTAGAACAGCTAAAAGAGCTTCTTTTAAAGGGTTTTAAATTTGATATGAGATTTATTGATGTTGTTGAGGCTTTTTGTCATCTAAAAGATGATGAAGAAAATGTTATAGAATTTTTAGAGGATAATGTAGTAATGTTAAAAGATAATATTACTAATGATAATTTGAAAAAAATGTATGAATACTATCATGAAAATTTAGAGTATAAAAATTTCATAGAAGAGCCTTTAAATCTTATAAAAAGAAATAGATATGTCTGTGTTAAAGCCCATAAAAGTAAAGAAGAGTTTGCAAAATTCTTTTTAAATGAAGATTTATTAGAATCACTTCAACGAGATATGCCATTTTTATTAAAATAGAGATTTTTTAAAATCTCTATTTGTCTATTTTGTAAATAATTAAATTTAAACTCACACTCTTTTAAATAATAAAAAAAATTCTTCTCATCAATACCTTTATATTTTTTTAGGTTTTCCTCTAAATATTTCCAAAAAATACTCAATGGAGTTTTGTAAGAGTTTATTGAGTATAGTTTATGCCACTTTAAATAGTATTCATAATCTTTTGTACTACTTTGAATACTATACTTAGGTAATCTTGGCATAAGTAGAGTATAAATTTTTTGATTTGAATAAAATCCTATGATATTAATAGCTTCAAAAAGTGAACGATTTTTTTTATTTTGTTTTCTTTGTGTAAAGTAATAATACTCTTCATAAGAACTATTATCTTTTATGCTGCTATTATATTCATCTTCTAGAAAACTAGCTATTAACTTTCTAAAAAGCATATAACGATTTTGTACTGTACGATAGTTTACATTTAAAAGCTTGGATGTTTTGTTTGCATTTATATTGTTACAAAAAAAGTTTATAATTTTTAAATCTGTTTCTAATTTAGTTATTGAGAACTTAGTTTTACAAGCTTTACATTTTTTATAGTTGTCTTGTAAAGTATAAAGAGAGTTGTGATTACAAAAGGGACAGATTGTTATGTTCATAAAAAATTATAGCTAAAGTTCTATTTATATAAATTAATAAGTTAGAATATATATAATCTAAAAATATAAACTCTAGGAGATATTTATGAATAATTGTGCAAAAATTTTATGGACAACTGATAATAAAGAGACTGCTTTAAATATGGTTTGTCTTTATGCTCACAATGCAAAACTTAAAGGCTGGATTGAAAATGTTCAAATATTGGTTTGGGGTGCTTCTCAAAAACTTATAAGCGAAGATAAAGAGATTCAAGAAGAAGTAAAATCAATGATTGCAGATGGTGTTGAAATAATTGCCTGTCAGAAATGTTCAGAAAACCTAGGTGTAAAAGATGAATTACAAGCTTGTAATATGCAAGTTTATTATACAGGTGAGCTTTTAAGTTCTTGGATAAAAAGTGGTGAAACTGTTATTTCAGTATAAATCTTTTTGTAGCAATTGTAATAGCTACTATTATAAACAATCCTAAGCCTATTACTAAAAAGAAATCTTGTATTTCAAATATTTCAATAAGAGGATGAAAAATTATTGGGGATGAGAATTGTCCTAAAAATAAACATGAGGTAAAGTATCCAGAACTTTTTACTCTTTTTTTAATAGTAGTTTTACTTAACATCCAGGCAGTTACATTTGTCATCATAATTCCACCAGCAAAACCTAAAATAGGACTTGTAATAAAAAAGAAATATATATTATTTATAAAACCAACCGTAGTAAAACCCAAGGCAATAAGCAATAAGCCTATTAAATAAATAGTTGAAAAAGAGAATTTAGTTTTTAACTTTGAAAAAGCAATAGCACCTAAAGCATTACAAAAAAAGGCAGTGGCGATAATAGTTCCTGCAAAAGAACCACTTGCATTAAACTTCTCTATTAATAAAAAAGGAATTTGAGTTGGTAGTACAAAAAATAGTAGCATATAAATAAAGGCAAGAAAATAGACTACTAAGATATTTTTACTAATATTTAGTATCTCATCTTCTTGAATATGTTCAATAACTACTTCTTTTAGATTTGCAAAAACTAAAGGTAATAAAACCAATCCCATAAAATATATACCAAAAGGTAGTCTCCAATTTATATCAGATAAAAATCCTCCACCTATGACAAAAAAGACTCCACCAATAGCCATAAATGCACTTTGAAAGCCCATGAATTTATGTCTTTCTTCTTCTTTGAAATAATCTCCCACTAGTGAAGTTGAAACAATCATCAACGTAGCAACACACAAACCAAATAGAGCTCTTGAAATGAGAAGTGATTCTATGCTATCAAGATATAAGCCTGCTGTTCCAAAAAGTGAAAAGAAAAATAGGGCTATTAAAGCTGATCTTTTTTTCCCAAATCTAAAAATAAAATGACCTAGAATAGGAGCAAGAAGCGCTATTATTAAAGATGGCAAGGTCAACATTAGTCTTGAATAAAACTCTATATTATCTATATGTGTAAAATATTCTTTAAGGTGTGGCAGTGATGTTACTATTGCAACGTTTGACATCATAGTTGTCATTGCAAGTAACAGAAGTGTTAAAAGTAGAAGTTTAGGTATATTTTTCATTTGCGAAATTGTACCATTATTTCTTTAATTTCGAAAACTGTATATTTTTTGTTCTAAAAATACATAAGACAATATAAAAATTTATTATACTATAACAACACACGATATATAATTTTGAAAATATAGAGAAGGAAAGTTAATTAATATGAAAAAAATAGTATCGGTTTTAATATTTATTGGATTATATGCAAATGCACATTTTCTTACTTTTTTACCAAATACAGATAATGTATCAGATAAAAAAGAGGCTAAGATTGATTTTGATATAGCTTTTATTCATCCATTTGAGCAAACTGGAATGACATTAGAAAAACCAAAGATTTATTTAGAAAACAAAAAAACTACATTACCTTTAATCGAAACTACAAAGTTTAATCATAAAGCCTGGAAAAGTAGTTACACAATAAAAAGACCTGGAGTATATAAATTTTTTGTAGAACCACAAGCATATTTTGAACCAGCAGAAGAAAAGTTTATCTCCCATATACCAAAAGTGATTATTAGTTCATTTGGATTTGAGGATGGATGGGATGAACCTTTAGGATTAAAGTATGAAATTATTCCACTTACTAAACCTTTTGGAGTTTATAGTGGAAATACATTTACAGGTAAAGTTTTCCACGATAATAAGCCAGCCGCAAATGTAGAAGTGGAAGTTGAACTTTATAATGAGTTTGGATTAAAAGCACCAACTGAGGCTCATATTACACAAGTTGTAAAAACAGATGACAATGGTGTATTTGTATTTACAATGAATCATAAAGGCTGGTGGGGATTTGCTGCTTTAATAGAAGAGGGTGAATTAAAACATGATGGGAAAAGCTATCCAATAGAAAATGGTGCATTACTTTGGATAAAGGCATACTAGGATGCATATTTCTGATGGGGTATTAAGTTTAGAGGCTACAGTTGTAGTCTCTGCTATATCTTTAATAGCTTTAGTTAAAGCAATAAAAGATTTAAAAAATGAAGATATATCACTTACAGCAGTTGCAAGTGCTATGTTTTTTATATCTTCTTTTATACATATACCCTTTGGTGTTACTCAAATACATCTTATTCTTATAGGTGTAATAGGGATACTTATATCTTGGAGTACTTTTGTTGCTATCTTTGTAGCACTTTTACTTCAAGCTTTACTTTTAGGATATGGTGGTATTGTAAGTATAGGAGTAAATCTTTTCGTAATGGCAATGCCAGCAGTAATAGTACACTATATTTATAACACTACTTTTGTGCAAAAAATAAATGATAAATTAAAGTTCTTTTTAGTAGGTTTTATTGGAACTTTTTTTGCGACACTTTTTTTAACTGCAATTTTATATTTTTCAAAAGATGAATATAACTATGTATCAATGACAATATTTTCTGTAAATACTATAACTATGGTAATAGAAGGTATAGTAAGTATGTTTTTACTTTTATTTATAAAAAAAGTATATCCTAAGGTACTAAAGGTTTAGTTTGAGATATTTTATTTTACTATTTTTATTATGTAGCTTTTCAAACGCACATAAGGTTAATCTTTTCATAAGTGAAGAGAATAGTATTTTAGATATCTACTCTTATTTTTCTAGTGGTAAACCTTGTATGAATTGCCAGCTTATAATAAAAGACAAAGATAAGATTATCTTAGATAATAAACTTAATAGTGAAGGTAAATATCTCTACTCTCCAAAGATAAAAAATCTTGAGGTGATAGTAGAAGCAGATGGTGGACATAGAGCTAGCGAAAAAATTCAAGTAGAAAATATAAAACATGAAGACCTAGAAGAGCATATAAAAGATGAACAAAGTAAAGAATATATAAATATTATAATTGGATTGGCACTAATAGTTTTAATATTTTTAATATTAAAGTTAGTAAAAAGAAAATGAAAGAATCATTAAAACTAATCAACTCCTTTTTATACTCATTTGTAGTAGCTTTTTCTTCACTACATTATATATTTTTACTTCCTTTGATTATTGTTTTATTCATGGAAAGAGAGTCTTTTTTTCAGATAATAAAAAAGCTTGTTTTACTAAATACATTTATATTGGTTCTTGTTTTTTTTGTATATTTTCAAAATAGTAGTGAAGCATTTAGTTTACTTATTCGCACAAATTTAATTCTTCTTTTTAATATTACACTTTTTTACAAATCAAAGGGTTATGATATAGTAAGGGGACTAGATAGTTTGAGTTTTCCTCCAAAGATTGTTAGTGTATTTTATTTTACTCTTTCACTTATAACTTTTTTGACAAAAGATTTTAAAGAGACAAAAAATACTCTAAAAGCAAGAGGTTTTGTAAGTAACACTTCCATATTTACATACCAAACTTATGGTAATATTTTTGGCATGATATTTATAAAAGCATTAAAAAAATCAGAGGATATGAAACTAAGTATGAAAGCTAGAGGTTTTAAAGATAGAATATTTTTTATAAATTCAAATAAAATTATTCTTTTTGAAAAAGTATTATCTTGCACGATTATAGTAGTTTTATTAAAGGTTGGGTATGAGTTGTTCAATTAACTTAAGAGCTGTATCCTATAAAGATAAGCTTTTAAAAGATATAAATTTAAATCTAGGACATGAGGAAAAGATTGCAATAATTGGATCAAATGGAAGTGGTAAAAGTACACTTTTGAAGATTATTGCAGGATTTATAAAACCATGTGAGGGCTATGTAGAAATATTTCATAATAAAATGGAAAAGTTAAAAGACTTTAAAAGATTTAGAAATGATATTGCATATCTTCCACAAGATGTAACAAATCACTTTTTATGTCCTACTGTTATAGAAGATGTGATATTCTCCTTACGTGCAAGAGGTGAAGATAAATTTGAAGCTTTAAAAAAAGCTGAAAAGATTTTAGAAGAATTACATATATCACATTTAAAAGATAGAGTAATATTTGATTTAAGTGGTGGAGAACAAAAAATAGTAGCACTAGCTGGACTTTTGATTTTAGAACCAAAGATATTACTTCTTGATGAACCAACAAATGCTTTAGATGAAGATTCTGAAAAAAAGATTGTGAATATATTAAAAACAATAAAAAAATCTATGATAATAGTATCTCACCACAAAAGTTTTATAGATAGTCTTACTCCTACTATTTATAAATTACACAATAATAGTTTGGAAAAATTATAATAAATTTATAACCTTTTTTTAATACATATGGAGTAATAATTGCATATAGGAGAAAGTGTAGTATACTCTTTAACAAAAAAATAAAATAAGGCAAATAAAATGAAAATAGCAATTCCAGTAAAAGATGAAAATTTAACATTTTTTAGCAACGCAGGACATACTCCTAAATTTGCTATATATGAACAAAGTGGAACAGGAATGTTTCGTTCTTTTAAATTGAACTCAGTTATTCAAAACCCAAGAACAGATATAGACCATGACCATGCAGAAGAAGATCACGCTTGTGACCATGCTCATGATGATGAAGAACATATTGCTCAACACAACAAAATGGGTGTTGCACTTAATGATTGTAATTATATAGTAGTAAAAAAAGCTTGTAAAAATACAGCTAAATCTTTTACTTCACAAGGTATAAAGTTAGTAAAATACAATGGTGAATCTTTAGATGTAAATAGTATATTAAAAGAGACATCTGCAAGTTTTGTATAAATAGAAGTTCCTATTTATCAAAACTTGTTCTAAATATGCACAAGTAAATCTTTTTTTAGTTTCCTTTTAGAATAGTTTCATTAAACTACATCAAATGAATAACTATTCATAAATATTTTTAAATGGGATAATTAAAAAAAGGTAACTCGTTACCTTCTTTAGGTTTTGCTACTTTTAGCAATTTTTTATAAATTGCGCTAAAAAGTAGACAAAGAACTAAAGGTCCCTTTTAAAATGTACTATTTTAAAAGGATAACTTATGTGTAAAGATTGCGGTTGCAGTATTACAGACCATCACCATCATCATGACCACGAGCATGAACATACTCATTCACACGAAAGTCATAGTCACCAAGCGGCACATGAAACACTTAATCATAATCCACAATTAAATGATGCTAAAACAATATCAGTAATCAAAAAAATACTTGATAAAAATGACCATGAAGCAGAGCATAATAGAGCTCATTTTGAAAAAAATGGCGTATTGGGTATAAATCTTATGTCAAGCCCTGGTAGTGGTAAAACAACACTTTTAGAAAGTTTTGCAAGTATGGTTGATTTTAAATTTGCTGTTGTAGAAGGTGATTTAGAAACATCAAGAGATGCAGATAGATTAACTGCAAAAGGTATAAAGGCTGTTCAAATACAAACAGGAAGTGCCTGTCACTTAGATGCTTTTATGGTACACAAAGGATTACATGATATATCTTTAGGTGATATAGATGTATGTTTTGTAGAAAATGTTGGAAATCTTGTGTGTCCAGCTTCTTATGATGTGGGGACTCACTTAAATATTGTTTTGGTTTCTATTCCTGAAGGTGAAGATAAAATAGAAAAATATCCTGTAATGTTTAGATGTGCAGATTTGATTTTGATTACTAAAACAGATTTATTGCCATATTTTGATTATGATATTCAAAAAGAAAAAGAAGCAGCTAGAAAACTAAATCCTAGTGTAGATATTTTAGAAGTATCAACAAAAGATGAAAGTTCAGTTCAAAAAGTAATTGATTGGATTAATTTTAAACGAAGGATGCGATAAGCGTAAGAAAAAGTAAACTGCTTTGCTTTTTTAGTTTAGAGCCAAAATCGATGTGCGTTAGCACCGATGACAGGATGAGGAGAAAATAAAAATGTGTTTATCAATACCATCAAAAATAAAAAGTATAAATACAGAGATGAATAGCTGTATAGTGGATACTATGGGAGTAGAAAGAAGTGCAAGTTTAGACTTGATTGATAGGGATGTAGTTGTAGGTGATTATGTACTTATTCATATAGGTTTTGCCATGAATAAAATAGATGAAGAAGATGCCCTAGAGTCTTTGAAAGTTTACAAAGAGATAATAGATAAAATGGATGAACTAGATAGGCAAGAAGCGATATTAGAAGCTGAAAATTGTCCTAGCAGGTAGTGTTGATGGGTGAACTACAACTAAAAGATTTATATGATGGTTTTAGGGATGCTAAAACTATAAAAGCATATCAAAAACTTATTCAAGAAGATGCTAAAAAATTAGAAAAAAATATTAATATTATGGAAGTGTGTGGTGGTCATACCCACACTATTATGAAATATGGATTGTTACAATTACTTCCTGAAAATATTAACTTTATACATGGCCCTGGTTGTCCTGTTTGTGTTATGCCAAAAGAGAGAATTGATCATGCATATATTTTAAGTATGCAAAAAGATGTGATACTTGTAACCTTGGGAGATATGATAAAGGTGCCTGGAAGCAGTGGCAACTTACAAGATGCAAGAAGTAAAGGAGCAGATGTAAGGTTTGTATATTCTCCTTTAGAGTGTATAAAAATAGCAGATGAAAATCCAAATAAAAAGATTATCTTTTTTGCTATAGGATTTGAAACAACAACTCCTATGACCAGTGCTTTAATTAATCAAGTAATAACAAAAGATATTAAAAATATATTATTTCATATAAATCATATAACTGTACCTGAACCTATGCGAGTAATTTTAGATGATGAAACAAACACAATAGATGCTTTTATTGGACCTTCACATGTGAGTGTTATAACTGGAAGTAAGATTTATGAAGAGTTTCCAAGGGATTATAAAAAGCCTGTTGTAGTTTCTGGTTTTGAGCCAGTTGATGTAATGCAATCAATCTCTATGATAGTTAAACAATTTGTCGAAAATAGATGTGAATTAGAAGTAGAGTATAAGAGACTTGTGTCATATGAGGGAAATATAAAAGCTCAAGAGTTAAATGATAAGTTTTTTGAAAGAAGAAGCCATTTTAGATGGAGAGGTATTGGAGATATTCCAAATAGTGCTTTACAATTAAAAGAGCAATATGATTATCTAAATGCTGAAAAACTCTATGAGAGTATACTGCCAAATGAAGAGATAGATGATCATAAGTTATGTATTTGCGGTGAGATATTAAAGGGGAAGGCAAATCCGAAGGATTGTAAAGTGTTTGGTACGGCATGTAAGCCGAGTAGTCCTTTAGGGTCTTGTATGGTGAGCTCAGAGGGAGCATGTGCGGCGTACTATAAATACGGAAATCTAATAAATTGATTTATAGCATCGCCTTTTTGCTAAACTCGGCGTTGAAAAATTAAATTTAGAAACTCACTTACTTCGTGTAAGCTCCTTCCTAAATTTATTTTTTCGTCTTGATTTTAACAAAAATTCAATACACTAAATCAATTTATCGTGAATATAGGAATAAAAAATGACAGATGAAAAAAATAAAAACAATCCACTTCATGGCGTAAAACTACAAGATATATTAGAATATCTTGTGGAGAATTTTGGATTTAAAGAGTTGGGCAATCGTATAAATATCAAATGCTTTTTAGTAGACCCATCTATTAATTCAAGTTTAAAATTTCTTAGAAAAACTCCATGGGCAAGAGCAAAAGTGGAAGAGTTGTATTTAAAAACTAGAGCAAAAGAAAAGTAGGATTAAAATGAATAAAACAATAACACTAGCACACGGTAATGGTGGGCAGGAAAATAATGAGCTTATAACTGAGGTTTTTTATAAAGCTTTTAAAAATGACATATTAAGAAAGAGTGAAGATGCAGCAGTTATTCAAGATGGAACTTTAGCTTTTTCTACGGATTCTTTTACCGTAAGTCCAATATTTTTCAATGGTGCAGATATTGGTAAGCTTGCTATTTGTGGTACTTGCAATGACTTAGCTATGATGGGTGCAAAGCCTAAATACCTTACTTGTTCTGTGATTATTGAAGAGGGCTTTTCTGTTAGTGATTTGGAAAAGATTGTTTTGAGTATGAAAGTAGAGTTGGAAAAAAACGGTGCAATTGTTGTAAGTGGTGATACAAAGGTAGTACCCAAAGGTGCTGTTGATAAAATCTTTATAAATACTACTGGTATTGGAGAGATTTTATATAAAGGTATTAGTTCAAACAATATTAGTGCTGATGATTTGATACTTGTAAGTAGAGATATTGGAGCTCATGGGGCTACTATATTTGCAGCGCGAGAAGGTATGGATTTAACTACATCTTTAAAAAGTGATTGTAACTCTTTATATCCACAAGTAAAAGCTTTGATAGACTCTGGGGTAAAAATAACTGCTTTACGTGATGCTACGCGTGGAGGAGTAAGTGCTGTTTTAAATGAGTGGGCAAAACAATCAGATGTTTGTATAGAAATAGAAGAAGAAAAAATACCAGTATGTGATGAAGTAAATGGTATTTGTGAGTTACTAGGGTTTGAAGCTTTAAGCTTAGCCAATGAAGGTACTTTTGTTTTGGCTATAAAAAAAGAAGATGCTCAAAAAGCCCTTGAAGTTTTACAGACTTTTGAAGAGGCAAAAAATGCAAGTATCATAGGAAAAGTTACAAAAGAGTATGAACAAAAAGTTGTAATACATAGCCAATGGGGAACAAAAAGATTTTTGGATGTTCCAACTGGTGAATTACTTCCAAGAATCTGTTAGGATTTGCTTCTTTAAAGGGAATTTATTTCCCTTGTTAAAAGAAGTTAAAAAATATATAAGTCCCTTTTTTAATGGGGCATTAGGAAAGGAAACTGATGCACGAATATTCAATTGTCCAATCATTACTAGAAAGCTGTGAAGAACATGCTAGAGAAAATGAAGCTACAAAAGTTACAAAAGTAATAGTAAAAATAGGTGCTTTAAGTGGTGTTGAGCCTGACTTATTACAAACTGCATTTGATACTTTTAAAGAAAAGACCATATGTGATGGCTGTGAGTTTGTGATAAATTATCAAAAAGTAGTCATCGAATGTCTTGATTGTAAAGAACAATCTACCTTAGAAAAAAATGAGTTTAACTGCCCTAAATGTGATTCATACAGTACAAAAGTAATTGATGGTGAAGATATGTATTTAATGACTCTTGAGTTATCTTAGCTTAAAGTAAAAAATTAATTAATTATTACATGAAAAGTTAAAAAATCTTATATTATTATAATATTTTAAACCCCTTTAAAAAAGGTCTGTTTTGGAAAAAATAACGCTAAAAAAAATTATTTATAAAAATTATTTAAAAACTACATTAACTTCTATTCTTTTTATTGAATTAGCATTATTAATACTCTATTTTAACGCCAATAATAATATCTTGCAAAAGAGTACAGAATTTGTTTTAAAAGATGTTAAAGAGAGTGTCTATGATAGAGTTAAAGATATAAAATATCATTTTAATAACTCTTTTTATGTGGTAGAAAACAGTTTGAAATCTTTGCAAAATGAACAAGAAAACTTTTTTGAGCAAATAGATAATCTAAAAGTATCAAACAATGAAAAATATAAATTTGCAGAAAATGGAATCTACTATAATACAAATAATGAAACTGACTCTTCTGTAATAGTTTCGAAGAATACTTCGATAACAAGTGAGTTGATAGAAGAAATAAAAAAAACAAAATATCTTGAGAAGAATTTAAAATCAAATGTTGAAAACAATCAAATTGTAGTTGCTGGATATTTTAATTCAAGACATAATTATAGTCGTTATTATCCCTTTAATAATAATGCATACAATAACTTTCCAGCAGATTTAGATATGCAAAATTATAATTTTTACTATAAAGCAGATATTAAACATAATCCAGAGAAAAAAATAGTTTGGACAAATGTATATTTAGATCCTGTTGGTAAAGGCTGGATGATAAGTGCAATTGCACCTATTTATAAGAGTGATGTTTTGCAAGGAGTTGTAGGACTTGATGTAACAGTCGATAAGATTATTGATAACTTCTTAACTTTAAAAATCCCTTATAAGGGAGAAAGTTTTTTAATTGATAAAGACCTAGAGATTATTGCAATGAGTAGAAAAATTGCACAGATATTAAAGGTTGAAAATTTTAACAACTATGTATATAAAAAAGATGAAAAGATTTCAAATACTATATTTAAAAGTGAAAAAGAGCCATTAAAATACAAAAGTGTTGAACTAAAAAGTATTCTAAAAGATATTGTAAATAATAAAAACTATAAGAATGACTTTCTTTTAGATGGTAAAAGGTACTTTGTTTTTACAGAAAAAATTGAAGAGTTATCTTGGTATACAATTACACTAGTCAGTGAAGATGATATTTTAAGTGACGTAAAAGATTTAGAAAAAGAGTATTTGTATTTAGGAATTATTGTAATTATATTTATAGTTTTATTTTATTTAATATTTTTTATATATTTACATAAAAAAGCTAATGATTTTGTTTACACAATAAATAAACCCTTGAGCAAAATTATAAATATGACAAAAACTCTTGGACGTAATAAAAATCAAACACACTTAGTAGATTGTGGAATAACAGAAATTGATGAAGTAAATAAAAACTTTAATACACTTGCAAAAGAGTTGGAAAATAGAACAAAAGAGTTAATTAAAACAGAAGCTAGTAGAGCTATGCATGAAGAACTTTCAAATACAGATGCTTTAACAAAAGTTTATAATAGAAGATTTTTAGAAGATTTTTCTAAAAAATATTTTGAAATAATGAAAAGAGAAAAAGGTATTTTATCTATTCTCTTAGTTGATATAGATGATTTTAAAGCTATAAATGATAATTATGGTCATGATATGGGTGACCAAGTATTATTGGATTTAGTTGATATTATGAAAGAAAATATAAGAGAAAATGATTTCATTGTAAGACTAGGTGGAGATGAATTTCTAATACTTTTACCTAATTCCAATATCAATGGAGCAAAAATTGTTGCGCAAAAATTAATTGATTGTATAAGTGAAAATACAAAAAGTAATAAAAAGTTTACAGTAAGTATAGGAACTTCAGAATACAATAACAATGATAAAGAAATTAATACTTTAATTAAAAGAGCCGACACTAGCTTGTATGATGCAAAAAAAGATGGAAAAAATAAAATAGTTTAGTTTTGTTTTTATTTAATAAAGAGTATAGTTGCATTTATTATTGATTGGAGAAAAAAATATGAATATTTTAAAAAAAATTTTAGGTCTTACACTTACATCACTTCTGGCTTGTAGCTCAGTATTAGTGGCAAAAGAAGTTAAAATTGGTGTAATTATGCCAATGTCTGGACCAATTGGTGGATTTGGACAAAGTGCTGTTGAGGGATTAAATCTTATGCATAAATTAACCCCTAAATTAGAAAATGGTGATGATATCAAACTTGTGTTAGTAGATAATAAGTCTGACAAGATTGAATCAGCAAATGCTGCATCTAAGTTAATTTCTTATAATGAAGTAACAGCAATAATTGGCGCTTTAACTTCTACAAATACAATGGCAATGACAAAAATCGCAGAAAATGCAAAAACACCAGTTGTTGCACCAGTTGCTACAAATATTTTAGTAACAAAAAGAAAAGATTTTGTTAGTAGAGTTTGTTTCTCAGATGCTTTTCAAGGTGAAGTGGCTGCAAATTTTGCAATTAATAACTTAAAACTAAAAAAAACAGTTTTAATTACAGATGTAAAACTTGATTATTCAATTGGTATTTCTAAAGTTTTTAGAAGAGCTTATAAAAAACTTGGTGGAACTATTATGCAAGTTGCAAAAATAAACTCTGGTGATAGTGATTTTAAAGCAATGCTTTCAAATATTAAAGCATTAGACCCAGAACTTATCTTTTTCCCTATTTACTCAGCAGAAGCAGGGCTTATTGCAAAGCAAGCTAAACAACTTGGAATAAAAGCTAAGTTTTTAGGTACTGATGGTATGACTGCTGATAAAGTATTTTTTGATGCAGGTGGAGATGCTGTTGAAGGTTTTTATGGAACAGACCTTTATTCAAGTGATGCTCCAAAAACTACAGATTTATCAAAAAAATATGAAAAAGCTTATAAAAAAGAGTTGAATAAAGAGGTTCATCCTTTTGGTGTTTTAACAGCAGATTCATACAATGTAATAGTTGCAGCAATGAACAAATGTGAAGATCCTACAGATAAAATATGTGTAAACAAAAATATTAGAGCAACAAAGAATTTTCAAGCAGCATCTGGAGTGATTACTTTAGAAAATGGTGATGCAGTAAGATCAGCTGTTATAAATAGAATAGTTAATGGTGAAAAAAAATATTTAACTACAGTTAATCCATAAGGTTATAAAATTATATGGATTTATTGACTTTTTTTCAGCAGATAATAAATGGAATAAGTTTAGGAAGTATATACGCTCTAATAGCCATAGGTTATACTATGGTTTATGGAGTTTTACGACTTATAAACTTTGCCCATGCTGATGTTATGATGGTAGCAGCTTTTGCTGCTTTTTATGCAAGTGATGTTTTAGGTTTATCTTTGGCTTTTGCTACTCTTTTTGCTGTAATGATTTCTATTATAGTTGGGGTATTAACTGACAAAATTGCTTATAAACCTTTAAGACACTCTCCTAGAATCTCACTTTTAATAACTGCAATTGGTGTTTCATTTTTTCTAGAAAATATAGTAAATGTTACATTTGGAGGTACTCCAAAAGCTTTTACTGTTCCAGAGTTTTTTGACCAAGTAATAAATGTAAAAGGAACCACTTTAACTCCTACTGTTATTATTGTTCCAATAGTTACCCTATGCTTACTTGCAGTGCTACTTTTTATACTATTTAAAACAAAATATGGAATGGCAATACGAGCCCTTGCTTTTGATATTAAAACAGTATCTCTTATGGGAATTGATTCAAATAGAATTATTATGATTGTCTTTATTATAGGTTCAGCACTAGCTGCTGTTTCTGGTATATTTTGGGCTATTTCTTATCCAATTTTAACTCCATATATGGGTGTAATGATTGGACTAAAAGCATTTGCAGCAGCAGTCTTAGGTGGAATAGGAAGTGTAACAGGGGCAGTTTTAGGTGGATTTATTTTAGGTTTTACAGAAGTAATATTTGTAGCATTTTTCCCTGAACTTGGTGGATATAAAGATGCTATTGCTTTTATATTCTTAATCTTTGTATTGCTATTTAAACCAACAGGAATTATGGGAATAAATTTTGAAAAGAGTAGGTTTTAATATGAATAAAAATTTTGTTATTTACTTACTAGTATCTATTTTAATAATTGTTTTTACACCATATATTTTTGATGATTATGGAATGAGAATTATAAATAATATTTTTATATTTATAATCTTAGCAGCTTCATATAACTTAATAAATGGGGTTACTGGACAGTTTTCTTTAGAACCAAATGGTTTTGCTGCAATTGGTGCTTATGTTACAGCCTTATGTTTATTGAGTGAAGATTTAAAATGGGAGCTTTTCCAACTTGAAGATCCTGCACCTTGGGTACTTGCACTGAATACATCACTAGTGCCTGCATTACTTCTTAGTGGTTTAGCAGCTACTTTTGTAGCTATTTGTTTAGCTATTCCTGTATTTAGAGTAAGGGGCGATTACTTAGCTATTGTTACTTTAGGTTTTGGTTTTATTATAAAAGTTATTGCAATAAATTCACCAGAGATTACAAATGGTAGTATTGGTTTAAATGAAATACCATCTGTGATAAATATATATTGGACTGGTGGTATTGCTATTTTAACAGTTATTATTATGTTAAATATTATATATTCAAAGTATGGACGAGCTATGAAAGCTGTTCGAGATGATGAAGATGCAGCAAGTGCAATAGGTATAAATACTTTTAAAATCAAAACTATGGCATTTGGAACTTCTGCTTTTTTTGAAGGTATTGGTGGAGGATTATTGGCTGTTTTACTTACAACAATAAGTCCTGATTTATTTACCTTCTTTTTAACTTTTCAACTCTTAATTATCATCGTTCTTGGTGGTTTAGGTTCCATGAGTGGAGCAATACTAGGAACAATTCTAGTTATTGGTGGAAGCGAATGGCTTAGATTCCTAGATGATAGTTTAAATATTTTTGGATACCAAACAGATGCCCATCCAGGGCTTAGAATGGTAGTTTTCTCTCTAATTTTAATTATTGTAATGTTATTTGCAAGAGAAGGAATTATGGGAAGAAAAGAATTTAGTGATATTTTTAAAAGGAGAAGAAAATGATTTTAGAGATTAAGAATATTACTAAAAGTTTTGGTGGTGTTGTTGCTATAAATGATACTTCTTTTTCTATAAATAAAAATGAGATTTTTGGTTTAATTGGTCCTAATGGAGCTGGTAAAACTACGATGTTTAATATTATTACAGGTAATTATAAGCCAACCTCTGGTCAAGTTTTTTTAGATGGAAATAAAATTACAAATAAAAAGAACTTTAAAATTGTAAGAGCAGGGATTGCAAGAACTTTTCAAAATATTAGACTTTTTTCATCAATGAGTGTTCTTGATAATATACTAATAGGTCTTGAAAATGAGACAAATTATACATATTTAGAATCAATACTAAGACTTCCAAGATATTTCTCTCAAGAAAAAAGAGTAAAAGAAAAAGCAGTTGATATTATGAAGTTTTTAGGAATAGAAAAATTCAAAGATGAATTAGCAACCTCTTTATCTTATGGTAGTCAAAGAAAAGTAGAAATTGCAAGAGCTCTTGCTACTTCTCCAAAGTTACTACTTCTTGATGAGCCAGCAGCTGGAATGAATCCAAATGAAACAAAAGAGTTAGCAGAACTTTTATTTAAGATAAGAGATAAGTTTGATATAACTATTTTACTAATAGAACATGATATGAAATTTGTAAATCATTTGTGTGATAGAGTAATGGTACTTGACTATGGGAAAACTATATTTGAGGGTAAAATTGAAGATGCAATTAAAGATGAAGAAGTGATTAAGGCTTATTTAGGAGATTTTAAACATGCTTAAAATAAATGATTTAGAAGTCTATTATGGCCTTATTAAAGGTGTAAAAGGGATTAGCTTTGATGTAAAGAAAGGACAAATAGTCTCTTTGATTGGTTCAAATGGAGCAGGAAAAACATCAACTTTAGAATCAATTGTAAATGACGTAAAGAAAAAAGGAACTATTCTTTTTAATAATTTAGATATTTCAAAATTTCAAACACATAAAATTGTTCAAAGTGGTATTTCACTTGTTCCTGAAGGAAGAAGGGTTTTTATAAATCTAACAATAGATGAAAACCTTAGAATGGGTGCTTTTAACAATGATGATAAATATGAAGAGTTAAGAGAACATGTTTATACACTTTTTCCAAGGCTTGTAGCTAAAAAAGAACAATTAGCAGGAACCATGAGTGGAGGGGAACAACAAATGCTTGCGATTGCAAGAGCTTTGATGAGTTCACCAAAGCTTCTTATGCTTGATGAGCCTTCTTTAGGACTTGCACCTAAGATAATCGGAGAACTTTTTGAGACAATTATCAAACTTAAAGATGAAGGTATTACTATATTGCTAGTTGAACAAAATGCCTATGCAGCTTTAGAGGTTTCAGATTACAGTTATGTTTTAGAAAATGGAAAGATTGCTTTAGAGGGTAAAGGAAGTGAACTTTTAAAATCAAATGAGATAAAAGCAAAGTATTTAGGTGCTTAATTGTTTACTACTTATTAATAAATTAACAGTAGTATGTCATATACAAAAATAGGAAAATAATATATGTTATTGATGAAATTACAAACAAAAGAGAAATTTGCTTTTTTGCAACTTGCACAATATTTAGCAAGAGTTGATGGGGAATATGGAAATAAAGAGCAAGATGTAATTGATGAGTATTGTGTTGAAATGGGAATTGATAAGCCAACAATCTTTAATGAAGAAGATTTCAATTTAGATGATATTTTATCAGCTTTTAAATCAATAAAAAGCAAAAAGATAGTAATTCTTGAGCTTATGATACTTGTACATATAGATGATAAATATGATAATAAAGAGCATGAACTAACAAAAAAAATAGTAGACTTTTTTAAAATAAAGGAAAAAGATTTAAAATATTTTTCTTATTGGGGAAAAGCTGTATCTTCACTTTATGAACAAGGAAAACTTTTTATTGAGGATTAGTTGAAACTTTTGTAAATATTTGAAACAGATGGCTATTTGGGTCTATAAAAAAAACTTCACTTTTAGTGGAGGTTTTTTTTATTTTTTTATTTTCAAGATTATTAATATTATCTCCAAAATACATCTCTTCTTTTTTTAAATTCATAATAATAGTATCAAAAAAGTTTTGATCAACTTCAAAAATATAGTGGTTGTTTATATACTCTTGTGTATTTTCAAGTTTAAATTCCATTTTTTCATTTATTTTGATGGTTATGTTATTCTTCTCTTTTTTTACGCACTTAAATCCAAAAATTCTTTTATAGAAGTTTCTAGCAACTATTGAGTCAATACATGGAACTATAAAGTGGACAAGATTAATATTCATAAACCAAACCTTACTTATTTTCTTTTTTATTATACTAAAATTTATTGTAATAGTTATAAAATTTAGATAAAATCACCACATGGAAATAACTGAAAAGCTTAATGCTCAAATAGAAAAACTATTACAAGAGTACGAATTATTAAAATCAAAAAATCAATATTTGGCAATTGAATTAGATAAATTAAAAAATAAGAATGATGAATTAATAAGAAATAATCAAGATATGCTTTTAAAAATTGACAGTACTCTTACTTTAACAAAGGCAAAAAATGGTGAATAAAAAACTTACTTTTCATATTGATAATATGGCATATAGTATTAATATTGACCCAAAATTAGAAAAAGAACTTACAAAATTTTTATCTCCAGATAGATCCCATACAACAAAAGAACTTTTATACGCTTATCTTTGTAAAGCCCAAGAACACTACACCATGAAAGAAGAGATTGAAGATATCTCAAATAAACTTCCTCAACTTTAATGAAAAGAGCTTTTTCCTTAATAGAAATTATTGTAACTATATTAATAATTGGTTTAATAGGAACATTTGCTATAACTAAATTTTTTAACTCTATTGATAAAGCAAATGAATTTAAAATCAAATCAGAAGTTGCTCTTATAAATGAAGCAATAAATAGAGTATATTCAAATCAAATTTTATTGGGTAATTCAAACTTTGTTTTAGAACGATTAGATGATGCTTCTATTAATGGAAGCGATGAATCCCTATTTATAGGTTATGAAGAGTATGTCTTACTAGATACTGTTATCTTGTCAAGCTCCTTGGATAATAAAGAACTTGGTAAATGGATTAAAGTCTCAGATACAAATTATAGAGTCTATTTAACAAAAGAAAAATCTTTAGATTTTCAATTTGACCCAAATGAAGCTCTTTTTTCCTGTGATAAAAAAGATACTTTTTGTAAAGAATTTATGTTATGAGTTTTTTTTATGAATTGGCACTTCTAAAATCTCCTTTAGATAATCTAACTTATTGCAGTGATGAAAAAATTGATATTGGTTCTTTAGTTGAAGTTAGTCTGCAAAGAAGAAAAGTCTTATCAAAAGCAGTTGTTATAAAAGAGGTTGAAAAGCCAGCTTTTAAATGTACTACAATTCAAACAGTCACAGAACAATATTACTCTAAAGAGATGATTAAAGTTGCAACATTTACTTCTATGTATTATGTCTCTTCTCTTGGAGAAGCTCTGTCTTTATATATTCCTTTTGATAAAACAATAGATAAAAAAGATGAGAATGATAATTTTAAATCAAACATAGAGTTATCAAAAGAGCAAGAAGAAGCCTATGAATTTTGCTTAAAAAATAAACAATCATTACTTTTTGCAAATACAGGTGCTGGAAAAACAGAGATTTATATTAAGGCAATAGAAGCACATCTAAATAGCGGCAATCAAGCCATATTACTTATGCCAGAAATCTCTTTAACCCCACAGATGCAAAAAAGATTAGAAAAGGTATTTAAAGAAAAAGTTGCTATTTGGCACTCTAAGATTACTAAAAAAAGAAAAAATGAGATTATCAAAAATATTTTATGTGGAGATATAAAATTAGTAGCGGGTGCACGTTCAGCTCTGTTTTTACCTTTGGATAAATTGAGTTTGATTATTGTTGATGAAGAGCATGATGAATCATATAAAAGTGATAGTAAACCAAGATATAATACAAAAGACTTAGCACTTTATATTTCGAAAACTTTAGATATTCAAGTTATACTTGGAAGTGCAACCCCTTCTTTAAACAGTTATCATAAAGTTCCTTTTTATAGATTGTCTAAGACATACTTTGATACTAAAAAAAGTATAAATTATGATGATAGTACATCAAATCTTAGTCCTAAGATTGTAAATAAAATAAAAAGTACAATAGAGCAAAATCATCAAGTAATTATTTTCCTTCCAACAAGAGCAAACTATAAATATCAAGTTTGTACAACTTGCGGAAGTTCTGTAGAGTGTCCATTTTGTTCTGTATCTATGAGTTTGCATAAAAATTCACTTGCTTTAAAATGTCACTATTGTGGATATACACAACAAATCCCCAAAAGTTGTCCTTCTTGTAATACTGGAGTAATTCATAACTTACGAGTTGGAACTGCCCAAATTGAAGAGGAGTTAAACTTTATTTTTGAAGATAAAACTGTTAAGAGATTTGATAGGGACGAAGTAAAAACTGATAAAGAGTTACGAAAAGTTCTTGAGGATTTCAACTCAAATAAAATAGATATTTTAGTTGGTACTCAAATGCTCTCTAAAGGACATGATTATCACAATGTCAAACTAGCTGTTGTACTTGGGATTGATTCAATACTTAAAATGAACTCATATAAAGCAAGAGAGAGAGCACTTTCACTCTTGATTCAAATCTCTGGAAGAAGTGGTAGAAAAGGGGAGGGTGAAGTTGTTATACAAACTCAAAATAGAGAGTTCTTTGATTTTTATTTAAATAATAGGGATTATAAAGAGTTTTTAGATGAAGAGCTCACCTTTAGAGAAGACTTATATCCTCCATATTATAAATTGGCCAAAATACTTTTTGCCCATACCAATGGACTAAAAGTAAAAGATGAGTTTGATAAATATACAAATATTTTAAAAACAAATGAAAATATCGAACTGGTAGGTGCAAACCAATCTCCTATATTTAAATTGGCAAATAAATATAGATATGAAATAATAGTACGTTCTAGAAATGTAAAACCCCTACTGGAAGTACTGCATAGTATTGAATCACCAATGGTGAGCATAGATATGGATACTATTTATTAAATATTGTTTTATTTTCTCTTAGTATAGTTTATAGTATAATCGGCAAAAATTTACATAGGATAATATATGATTTACACAGCAGATGAATTTAAAAAATTAGTAGAAGAAGTACAAGGACAAGATTGGTATAGAAATCCAATTGGATTTGGTATTGCAAGAGTTGATAGAGGACAATTAAATCCAGATAAGATTCTTCAAGCAACATACCCAGTTTTAAACTGGAATGAAAACTTTGGAAGTGCGGCTATATTTTTAAATGCATTAAAAAAATCAGGTGCCAATGTTGATACTACAAAATCAGAATTAGTATGTAATGTTACAGATGAGTTTTTAACTTCTTGTATTGAGGCATTTAGACCTTTTAACCCAGAAGCTAAAGGTGATGCACATAGAAACGTACAAGTTATCTCTTCACTTGCTACATTACCACTAGATTCAGGTCTTAGTGCTGATGATTTTAAAGTAGTATTTATATTTGAAGATGCAAATCCATTAAGCGTAGAAACTGTTTATTTAAAACTTTATGCTCTATCTTTAGGTAAAGCAAAATTAAGAAGCTTGAACTTAAATGGTGCATTTGGAGTATTGGAAAATTGCGCATGGACTGGAAGTCAACCTATAGAATTAGATTGGTTAAGAGCAAATGAAATTTCATTAAAAATTACTAATCAATACCCAGAAATCACTATGGTAGATAAATTCCCAAGATTTTTATCTCATGTTATCCCTGCTGATAATACTAGAATCCTTGAGACATCAAAAGTTAGATTTGGAGCACAATTAGCAGCTGGTACAACTGTTATGCCAGGAGCTGCTTATATTAACTTTAATGCAGGTACAGAAGGTGCTGTTATGGTTGAAGGAAGAATTTCTTCAAGTGCAGTAGTTGGAGCTGGTTCAGATGTTGGTGGTGGAGCTTCTATCTTAGGAGTTTTATCAGGAACTGATGGTGTACCTGTTTCTATTGGAGAAAATACACTTTTAGGTGCAAACTCTTGTACAGGTACAGCTATTGGTGATTCTTGTATCCTAGATGCGGGTGTAACAATTTTACCAGGGACAAAAATCACACTATCAGAAAAAGCTGTTGCTTCATTAAAAGAGATTAATCCAGATAAAGAGATTACAACAGTAATGAAAGGTAGTGATTTTATTGGAGTTAATGGAGTTCATTTTAGAGTAAACTCTCAAACGGGTCAAACTGTTGCTATGAGAAGTACTAGAGAAGTAAAACTTAATTCAGATTTACATTAATCAAAAGTTTTAAGCAATAAAAAAGGGGATGATTTAAAAATCATCCCCTTTTTTTATAATTATAAAATATGTTATTAGAACAGTTCCACACTAGTCTTTTGTTCTTTTGTATATCTAACAACTTTATCTCTACCATTACTTTTTGCCTCATATAAAGCAATATCTGCATTTTTAACAACTGTTTCAAATGAACTAGAATCTTCAGGGAACATAGAAAGTCCCATACTAACAGTTTTTTTGATAGTTGTACCTGCATATACATCTATTTCATTTTCTCTTACTTTTGCGCCAATTTTATGTGCAATAGCAAGGGCACTCTCTTCTGAATCAACACCAATAAGAAGTACCATAAACTCTTCTCCACCATATCTAACTAATATGTCAGATTCTCTTACATTTTCTTCAAGAATTCTAGATAACTCTTTTAATACTTTATCCCCTATATCATGTCCATACTCATCATTTACAGCTTTAAAGTGATCCATATCTAACATTAATAGACCAATATTTTTCTTATCTCTTTTAATTTGAGGAATAAGAATTTTTAAATTTTCATCTAAGAATTTTCTATTGTAAAGTTGTGTTAATCCATCTTTAAAGGCAGACTCTTCTAATGCTTGCATTAAAAGTTTAACTTCAACAGCAGGTCTAGCTTCCTTTAAAAATCTACTAATAAATAGACTCTTATTTTTTATCTCTTCAAGCTCTTCTTTTGTATCAGTTACAAAATGAACTATTAAGTATAAGTTTTCAATAATGTCTATATTTAAACAGTAGTAAAATTTATCTTTTTTGTTAAAGAATGGACAACTTTCATGAAAATCTATTGAGATAACATCACTTTTTGTCCTAGCAGCTCTACATAAATGTGGATTATCCTTTATTGAATCATAACAAAAAAGAGATTCTCCAACACTAATAATTCTTTCCATTTTCTGTTTTTTAATATCTATTTCAAAGAATGTAAAGTTTTTTAGGTTGAATTTATTTTCAAAAACTTGTGCAATTCTATTATAGATTTCATTTTTTGTATTATCAAGTTCAACTTGCTTTTTAAATTGATATAGATTTGATAGATTATCAATGATATCTTTTGATTCATTTAGAGGGTTTGTATTTAATGTAGTTTTATCCCTATATCCAACAAATCCTTGAAGCTTTTCATCAATATCTAGTGATGTATCTTTAAAAATTGTAATTAAATTATTATAATCTTTTGTAACTTGAACAACTTCTGATGAAAGTCCAGGGGGTATACTAATATTTATAAATTTACCAACTTTTGCTTGATTTATATTATCTCTTAGTTTTGTATATAGTGAAAAGTATGGATTAAATACTTTTTTAGAGAATAAAAATACCATGATTACAGCTAAAAGTATAATTGTTATAATCACATAAATAGATCTAATACCAATCTCTTTTAATGTACTTACATCTAGAACAATACTAATTGCTCCTAAAGTTTGTCCCTCTTTTACATTATGACAAGATAGGCAAGTAACATTTGCATTATAAGGTATTGTAACCCTTACATTTGTATTGATAAAACCTTCCGAAACTATATATTTTGTTTTACCAGCTCTTAAAACAGTTCTATCTAAGTCATCTTTGGGATCTTTAAATTTTGAATTTTCAAATTGTGAGCTTATTAAATCACTTTTTACAAGCCATAAGTCTTTTACGTTTTTCATACTTGAGACAGATTTTAAAAATTCATCAACATTTGAATTATCTTTTATATGTAAATCTAAACCACTTTTAATAACTTCTGATATTGATTCTGCACTTGTAACAGATGATTTAATAGAAACAGTTCTTAAGTTATAAAGTGAAATTCCTGTTATAAAAATAGCAACTAAAATCAAAAGGATTAAAAATTGTACTATTATGTTTTTTTTCATATTTACCTTTCAAAAATAATATTTTAGTCTATTAATTATTAAAGAAGTTATATTATTAATAACTTTTTTAATAAAAAAGATTTTCTGGATTTACATAGGAGTTATTTATAATTGCTTGGAAAGTTAAGTTTTCATCAACTCTTCCAACCACATAACCTTTTTTTATCCACTTTCCGACTTTTAAAGTAGGAGATATTTGGTCTAAGTGTGAATAAATAGTATGAAGACCATTTTTATGTTGAATAATTACAACATTTTCAAGCATACCAGAATCTTGTTTTGAATATATTACTTTTCCATCTAATACAGAGTATACTTTTGCATTTTTACTATTAGATTTTAACAAAATTGATTCATTAAAAAGTTTGATTTTATAAACAGGGTCATAATATTTCCCAAACTTTTTTAATATAGTGTATGACTTTAAAGGTGCAATCGTTTTTGAACCTCTATATCTACTTATTTTAACACCTTTAGTAGAAGAACCAAGAATTCTAACATCTAAATCAATATCTTCAGCATAATTCTTTTGTACAGACTCTTGGGTTTTTTCAATTTCGTTGGAAGGCTTATCTTTATTTTTTAAAGCCTGAATCTCTTTTTGTCTTTCTCTTTTTCTTTTTAGGGCAATTAATCTATCTCTTTTTCTCTTCTCTTCAGCTTTTAGTTCTTTTTCCTTTAAGATATTCAAGGTTGAAAGTAAGTTTGTAAGGGAGTTTTGTTTTTTAATAATATTTTTCAACTCTTCTTGATAGAGTTTATGTTTATTCTCAATAGATGCTAAAGACTTAGAGTGTTTGTTTAGTAAATAGTTTAATATTTTTTTCTTTTTTTCTCTTTTTTGAATATATACATTTAACTTTCTTATTTCTCTTTCATTATCTGCTTTATCTTGAGATATTTTAATATATTGATTATCAATTTTTAGCATTTTATCTTTTGCTTCTGAAGCCAATATTTCATAAACTTCACTATCTGTTAACTCTTGAATAGAGTCTTTATTTGCAAGTCTCATAGCAACAGCAGAAGAGTAGTCTTCAATTATTGTGTTAATCAACTCTTCTTCATAATCTTTTTTTTGATTTTGTAGTATTTCACTTTTAACACTCAATGTTGTAAGGTTCTTTTTAGAACCTTCTAATAACTCTTTGTGTTGCACAATATCTTTAGTTACTAAATTAATCTCTTTTTCTAGTTTTTTCAACTCTTCATTTTGATCTCGTATTTGATCAGCAATAGATTGAATCTTTTGTTCTGTTTTATTTTTAACATTTTCACTTTTATTTAATATAGTTTTATTATTTTTAATTTTGTCATCAATAGATGCTGCGTTAACAATTATAGTGATAAGTAAGAGAGAATATATTAATTTATGCATTTTTTATTTTATATCTAAAAAGTACTCCAAAAATTGTAACTATTGATATCCCAAATGATAATAAAAATAGTTTTAGAACTTCAAGTTCAACAAAAATCTTGGTGTTTAATATCTCATCTAATTCAATAGGTAGAATCATTTTTAAATTATATGATACAAAGAGAAATAATCCTCCTGAAATAATAAAAGATAAAAATGCACCATAAACCGCATGTTTAATCACTGGTGCCGCACTATATAAAATAGATGCACCATGTAGTTGAAAAATCATAATTCTTTGATTGTGTGCAAGGAACCAAATTGTAACTTGCTTAGATAATATAATTACAACAAAAACAAGGATTAAACCAAAAAGAGTAATTATAATATCATTAATCATTAAAAGCAGAAGATAAATTTGATTATGGTTTTTTGAAAATATCTCTATTCTTTTGATGTTTTTATTATTTAAAAGAGCAGCTCTTATTTTTTTCAGTTCTGTTGAAGTTGGAAATACTTCCAAATGAATTTCATAAAAGTGGGGTAGTCTTTTGTTTAATAAGTCAATTGAACTTTCAGATAGGGTACTTTTTACATTGTTGATAATACTCTTATTTGATAGGGTATTTATTCTATCTACTTTTATACCAGCAATTGTATTGAAATCCTCTTTTATCAAAGGGGTGTGAGTGATTATTACAATTGAATAATCATTTGATATTGTTTCTTTATAATTATTTACAATATTGTTAGTCAATAGATATATTGAAAATGTAATTAACATTACTGTTAATGGTATAACAAAGGTAAAGATATTTTTAAGAGACTTCATATATTATACCATCCTCAATTGATAATTGTCTAAATCTAATTCCGAAGTTTTTTGGTACTCTGTGTGTTACAACTACTACTGTGATGCCAAGTTGTTCATTTGCACCTTTTAGTAAGTTCCAAACAACATCCGCAGAATAATCATCGAGGTTTCCTGTAGGTTCATCTGCTATAATTATTTTTGGGTTGTGTGCTAGTGCACGTGCTACTGCAACACGTTGTTGTTCCCCACCACTTAGCTCATTTGGGTAGTAACCTTTTCTATGAGAAAGTTTTACGTGGTTTAATAGCTTATTTGCTTGTTCTTTTGATATTTCATTTGAATATCCATTTATTTTAAGCGGCAACATGATATTTTCTTCAATTGTCCACTCTTTAATAAGTTTGTAATCTTGAAATATTACTCCAACATCTTTTCGTAAATTTCGTAAATTTTTATTTCCTATATGTGCTAATTCAAAATTATCAATTACAAAACTTCCATGTTTTAAAGCTATATCACCATACATAGATTTTATCAGAGTAGATTTACCACTACCACTAGCTCCACCTATAAAGATAAACTCTTTATGACCAATATGAAATGTACCTTTTTTTATAATAAACTTATTTTCATCATATGCAAGGTATATATTTTTAGCAGTTATCATTTTAATATCTCTTTCATTTTATTATGGGCTTTTATATTACTACTTGTGGGGATTGGTTCCCCTTGAAAGTATGATATATTACCTTTATTTATTAATAGATATTTTGAAACTGGTCTATTAAATGAGCCAAAAGTCACTTGAATAAGCCCAGAATTCTCTTCATTTTCAATTACAAATAAATCTTCTATATGATAAAAAAAGTCATCAAATACTTGGGATTTTTTAGGTAAGGCTTGAAAGATATTTATTAAATCAATTTTTTCTTCAAATGAAAAATCTTTATCTTGTTCTATTTCATCATCATTAGAGTTAGAGTATAAAGTAACATCATAGATATTTTTATTTTGCTTCTTCCATCTATCTTCATATTTACTAGATATTGGCAAATCTTTATTAATATCAATCTCAATTCTACCATTAGGTAAATTTGTTAATAATCCTACACAAAAATCAAAATATTTTCTACTATCAGTTCTAAGTTCTAGTGTCCCACTATATTTTAAAACTCTTTTTGCTTCATAGATGAACTCATTGCTATAAACTCTTCTTTGTGGTTTCTTATCCCAAGGTACTGGAAAATGAACAAATATTTTCCCCACACTATTTGATTTTATAAACTCCATAAAAAGTCGTGCATCATAATTGATAGCTAAGATATTTTTTATACCTAAAATTTTGACTTGTTTTAACATTTGTTCAATTGATGGAGTATGAATCTCTAAACCAATAAATTGAACGTCAGGATTACTTTGTGCTTGATAAAGCAGGTGTCTTCCTGAACCAAAACCTATTTCAATTTGAATTTCTTTGTTGGTTTCAAACTCATCTACAAAATATTTTATATCTTTTAGATACTCTTTTTGAGGTTCTAGTTTCTGATTAAAGTTATTTGTATTTGAAAAAACAGTTTGGGCTTGAGTAAAGGTAGAGTAAGTATTTAGTGCATCTTTTACAATAGTAACAGGTGTGACTCTTGTTACTTTGTCAGCTTTTATCATCTTATTTTCATTGTTATCTTTTAGAGTTAACAAAAACTCTTTATTTTGACTTGTAACGCCTATTTTATACTCTGTTTTTCTAGGCTTATCACTATTATTATAAGATTTTGCTATAAAATTAAAATCTACGCCATCACTATTTGATGGCGTGATTAATTTTTTATTTTCACTAAATACTATGTGGGGCATACTATTTATCTAATAACTTAGGTAATACTAAAAGTGTTTCATTTGTTTTTTCAGAGACTATACCATTTTCATCTACTGCTTCAATAGCGTATTGGTATTCAACTCCTCTTACTATATCTTTATCTTCAAATCTAAGATCAGTAATATTTGTATATTTCTCTTTTCTAGTTTTGAAAAAACTATCTTTTATAGTTTTATAAATATTATAAAATTTTGCTCTATTGTCACCTGGTTGCCAATTTAATATAGCTTTTTCACCTTGAATTTGAGCAAGCGTTAGGATAGGCTTATTAAGTTTTGTTAAGGTAATACCCATTACTGGATTTACTTCTGGACTACTTTCTAAACCATCTTTATCTATTGTAGTTACTTTATAGAAGTATCTTTTTCCATCTTCATTTATAAAGTCTTCATAAGTAAAAGTAGCATTATTTATTTGTTTTAACTCACTAAAAGAACCATCTGGTGTAGTGTTTCTATATATGATATATCTAACAGCATCAACTGAAGGTGAAGGTTCCCAATTAAGTGTTATTTTTTTAGGTTGATTATTTGTAGCAGTTAAGTTTTGCACACCAGCTGGTAATGCTTTTGTTTGAGCTTTAACTATTTCACTATCAAGTGAAGGAATATCTTGGAATGTATAAGCAACAACTTTATATAAATATACAATATTATCTTTTAGTTTTGTATCTATGTATTCTGCTTGTAATCTACCATCAAGAGTCTCAAGTTTTTCCCAATCAGAGTCTTGAGGAGTTGATCTAAATACTTTATAGTACTCAATAGCTTCACTTTCGTGTGGTCTCCAGATTATTTTTATTTGTCTTGGTAGGTTAGAAATAGCTTGGATAAAAGCAATTCCTTCTGGCTGGGGAAGTGTCATTACTTGAAATGTTTTTGTAGGTTTTGATTCTATATCATTTGCAGTACCACTTGAAAAAGTATAAGCATACTTTGTATTTGGTGTTAAATCTTCATCTAAAAAGTGAGAAGCATATCTATTTTCAATAAAGTTTACTAATTTAAGTTTTGTGCTCTCTTCACTCAAGTTTGCTCTGTAAAGATTGTATCCAATAACTCTAGAGTCATCAACCTTTTGCCATTCAAAGGCAATTGATGTTATTCCTGATATTGTTCTAATAGATCCAGAATCAATTACTTCTAAGGTTTCATCAATTTTTGGTTTATTTCCTTCTCCTAAATTCTTAGTGCTACAACCACTAATCAATAAAGCTAAAAGCAGAGTTAATGTAATCTTTACCCAATTTCTCATTTACGGTCTCCATATTAAAGTTTTTATTTATAAATTCATTTATATCATTTGTGATATTTGCTTTAAAATCCATCTTCTCATTTGTAATAGGATGAATTAAGTATAAGTTAAAAGCGTGTAGATAAAACCTGTTTATTTTATTTAATTCGCCCTTAAATCCATATAAATTATCACCTAAGATATGACGATTGATACTATTTAAATGAACTCTAATTTGATGGGTTCTTCCTGTAAAAAGTTTACAACAAATAAGCTCGTATTTTTCATTTGTACTTGTTTGTAGTTTTGCAAAAGCAGTTTTTGCATTTTTGCCATCTGGTACTATTCCCATTTTTAATCTATTATTTGGACTTCTTCCTATAGGTTTTTCTATTACTATATTATCTTTTAATGGCATATCTAAAATAGCTAAGTAGTATCTTCCCATTGTTTTATCTTCAAGTTGTTTAGACAACCCCACATGAGCTTCATTTGTCTTTGCTACAACCATTACACCACTAGTTCCTTTATCTAACCTATGTACTATGCCATGTCTCTCTTCACCACTAATAGTTGATAGGGATACTTTTTTAGCTTTGAGCCAATCCACTAAAGTAGCCTCTTTTACACTTGGTGCTCCATGAACTACTAAGTCATAAGGTTTATTTATTACTAAAATATGTTCATCTTCATATATTATTTCAACATCAAAATCTACTTCATAATCCTTTGGTTCTTCTGCTTCTGGAAGTTCCACTAATATCTCTTGATTTTCTTTTAATTTATAGCCTGTTTTTGTGATGATTTTACCATCAACTTTTACGTACTCTTTTTTTATAAGTTGTTCTATTTGATTTCTTGTTTCTTCAAGCTTTTGTGATAAATATTTATCTAGTCTTGATTCTTCCAAAACAATAAAGTTTTTATGCATATTTCGATACTCTTTCACTATGAGATTTATTGACAAAAGAATTATTTCACAATTTGATTATCCCTTGATAGTTTTTATTATACCATTAATAGCATTGTCTTACCATTTAGTGAGTGAGATTAATGAATCTTTGGCACAAAGACAATTAGGATATTTTACTCTTTCTATTTTTCTATTTTTAGGTGTATTCTTTTTACCTTTGCGAAGAAACTTAAGAATTATTCCATTTTTTTATTGGATAGGTATTGCTTTATTGATTGCTGTGGAGTTTGTTGGTGTTACCAAACTTGGAGCACAAAGATGGCTTCAAATACCAGGTATTGCCATGACAATTCAACCCTCAGAACTAATAAAACCGATATTTTTATTGATGATTGGATATTTAGTTAAAAATCGACCACCACCTCGTGATGGTTATGATTTAAAAGATTTTTTATACTTTTCTTTGTATATTTGGATTCCTTTTATATTGATTGCAAAAGAGCCTGATTTAGGAACAGCATTAATATTATTATTAGTAGGTTATGGGATATTATTTATTATTGGAGTAAATTGGAGAATTTGGGCAACTATTTTAGTTGTCTTAGCAACACTATCTCCCTTTATTTATACAAACCTAATAAAAGATTATCAAAAGCAAAGAATAAAAGACTTTATATCAGAGGAACCCAGTTATCACGTACAGCAATCAATTATTGCCATAGGTTCAGGTGGATTAACTGGTAAATCATCAGAAGAGGCAACCCAAGCACAGTTGAAGTTTTTGCCAATTGCCACAAGTGATTTTATTTTTGCATATTTAGTGGAAAGACATGGTTATGTTGGTTCTTTAATTCTTATTGTTATTTATATATTATTAATTTTGCATCTACTCTCCATGAACTACTATTTTTCCGATGATTACGTTGTGCGTTGTTTCGCCTCGGGGATTGCATTATTAGTATTTTTAAATATGAGTGTAAATATTTTTATGGTCATAGGTTTTGCCCCTGTTGTAGGACTGCCCTTACCCTTAGTTTCATATGGTGGGAGTTCTTTTATAAATTTTATTGTAATATTCGCAATTTTAGAAAACCTACTAGCATTTAGGTTTATGGATTTATATAATTTTGAAAGGAAACTTTAGTGGAAGCACAAATTAGTGGTTTTATTGGATTTGAAGATGATTTTGAAGAGTCAAAAGCAGTTTTATTTGGAGCACCATTTGATGGAACAACTTCATTTAAACCAGGAGCTAGATTTGCACCAAATGTTATGAGAGAAGATTCATGGGCAATAGAGAGCTATAGTCCATATTTAGAAAAAGATTTAGAAGATTTAAAACTTTTTGATTATGGAAATCTTGAATTACCCTTTGGAGATAAAAAAAATGCTCTTAGAATGATTCAAGAACATGTTCAAGAAATTATTGATGCAAATAAAATTCCAATTATGATTGGAGGAGAGCATTTAGTCTCCTTAGCTCCTGTTAAAGCACTTAGTAAAAAATATGATGACTTACACGTAATACATTTTGATGCACATACTGATTTAAGAGAGGATTATTTAGGTGAGGCATTAAGTCATGCTACAGTTATAAGACGAATATATGATCAACTAGGTGATGGTAAGATAAATCAATTTTGTATAAGAAGTGGATTAAAAGATGAATTTGAGTGGGCAAAAAAACATACTCACTTAGAAAAGTTTACATATAATACTCTGCCTTCATGTGTAAAAAGACTTAAAGATAAACCTGTATATATAACAATAGACTTAGATGTTTTAGACCCTTCAGTATTTCCAGGAACAGGAACACCAGAACCAGGTGGAATAGATTTTCATGATATGCTAAATATAATAAAAGAGCTAAGTAAACTTAACAATGTTGTAGGTATGGATGTTGTTGAACTTAGTCCTAAATATGATGCAAGTGGTATTTCAACTGCAGTTGCATGTAAAACACTTCGAGAATTAGTATTAGCTACAGTTAAATAACTGTAGCAAGAACTTAGTTTTCTTCCATTATCTTTTTTATCTCATGAAGCAATTCAATTGAAGCTTCAATCTCTTCTTTTCTTATGGCTACACTTTCTACATTACAACCAATTGGTATACCTTTTTCTTTTCCAAAAGTATAAAGCTCTTTAAAAATATCAATACACAGTTTCATAGAGTCATGTAAAATATCCCCTGAAGCTTTTAAATCCTCTTCTAAATAGTTTGGAATACTAATCCCTAACCATTTCATAAAATCTAAGGTTTTAGCACTACCACAAGGAGTAAGAGTAAATATAATTGGTACTATTTCTTTTTCATTCTCTTTTGCATATTTTGCATAGTCAGTTAAAAATATTTTTGATGCTTCAAGATTATACACACATTGAGTAATAAAGTATTCGCATGAGTTGTCTATTTTTGAAAATACTCTAATATGTTCATCATGTTTTACCATATGTCGTTCAGGGATTGCTATTCCACCCAAACAAAGGTTATTATTAATCTCTTTTTTTAATCTATACGCTTCTGGAAGTGTCATTGGTTTTTTTATATTATGTGAAGCAGCACCTACAAATACAGAGTGAACTTGATTCTCTTTTGTAATTTCTAGCCATGCAGGAAATGTTTTCTCTGTATAGTTTCCTACAGCTCTGTAAACTACTCTTGGTATCTCTAAATCTTTTAAATAAGTTCTTGAATATTCACATGGGTCTAAGGTTTTTATAAAAGGAAAGGGTCTTTTTTCATCTGTTCTATCTGATTCATCTTGTATATCATAAAGAACTAATCCATCTATAGGAAGTTTTGAAATTCTTTCAATGTGTCTAGCTGCAATATCTCTTATTTCATCTTCTGTATGTTTTATTTTTGGTGGAGTAATACCATATAGTAATATTCCACTTTGTTTGTTTCGTATTTTATCAGTTAACATAATTCTCTTTTAAAGTTATAGTTTTTTTGTATTCTACAAAGTTTTTTATTAATAAAGCCTATAAGTAACATAGATTCTTATTTTCGTAGGCTCATTTGGTCTTGGATAGTCTTTATATGCAATTTCAATAGTTTTAATTGTATTTTTATCTAAAGCTTCATATCCAGATGAAGTAGTAATTAAAGGCTGAGTAATATCTCCATTTGGATGTAGAATGAACTCTATTATGTTCATACCACTTTGTCTTGTACGAACAGAAATAGCAGGATATCTTAAATATTTTTGAGTGATTGAACCTATTGTTTTTAGGTTTTTTCGTAAAAATACTTTTTGAACTTTTGTATATGAATTATACTCTTCTCCATAAAGTTTAATATAGCTTTGAGTTATTTCATCTACAAGTTCTACATCTTCAGGAGGTGTTGCTAAATAAGTCTCTAAAGTATCTTGTTGAAGTTTTGTAGGATTTAATTTTGCATAATTGGGCGTAACCTCTTTTTGTTCACTGGGCTTTGGCTCAATTTTTTTAGGAACATCCTTTTTAACTTCTCTTTTTTTTGCAACTTCAATTTGATTTTTAGTGACTTTCTTATAAATAGTCTCTTTTTTAGTAACTTCTTTTATTATCTCTTTTTTTACTTCACTTTTTTTAGGTGTTTCTTTTTTTTGCTCCACTGATTTTGGAGTTGATTTTAGTCTCACATAATTTACAGCAGATTTTTTATTATCTTTAGATGTTGATGGTGAGTCTTGAACTTCATCATTTTTTATGTGAAATGTTTTGAAAGTTAACAGATGTATAGATATTGATAAAATTAAGGCAAAAATGATGTATTTCATAAAGTCTATTATAGTACAATGTTGCTTTTAATTTAAAATAAAAGTTTAGGAATGTATATGTTTGAAAAATCAATAAATGCTTATGAAGATGCTAAAAAAGTAATACCTGGTGGAGTTGACTCTCCTGTTCGTGCTTTTAATAGTGTAGGGGGAACTCCTCCTTTTATATCAAAAGGTGAGGGCGCTTATTTAATTGATTTAGATGGTAATAAATATTTAGATTTTGTACAAAGCTGGGGTCCTCTTATTTTTGGGCATTGTGATAAAGATATTGAAGAAGCAGTAATTAAAACAGCAAAAGATGGTTTGTCATTTGGTGCACCAACAGTATTAGAAACAGAGCTTGCTGCTGAAATTGTTGATATGTATGAAAATATTGATAAAGTAAGATTTGTAAGTAGCGGAACTGAAGCTACAATGAGTGCTATTAGACTAGCTCGTGGTGTTACTGGTAAAAATGATATTATCAAGTTTGAAGGGTGTTATCATGGACACTCTGATTCGCTATTAGTACAAGCTGGTTCTGGTATGGCTACGTGTGGAGCTCCAAGTTCTCCTGGTGTTCCTGCTGATTTAACAAAACATACACTTTTATGTGAATATAACAATATAGAAAATCTTAAAAAATGTTTTGAAGATAGTTCAGATATCGCTTGTATTATTATTGAACCAATAGCAGGAAATATGGGATTGATCCCTGCTGATATTGAGTTTTTAGAAGCTTGTAGAAAACTATGTGATGAAAATGGTACATTACTAATTTATGATGAAGTTATGTCTGGGTTTAGAGCAAGTTTAACAGGTGCTAGTGGTGTTGTTGGTCCACAAGCTGATATTATTACTTTTGGAAAAGTAATTGGTGCTGGTATGCCTGTTGGTGCTTTTGCATCAAACAGTAAAATAATGGCACAATTAAGCCCTGAAGGTAAAATCTATCAAGCAGGAACACTAAGTGGTAACCCAGTAGCAATGGCAGCTGGACTTACAAGTTTGAGAAAACTAAAAGCAAATCCAGCTATTTATGATGAATTAACTGCAAAGTCAACAAGACTTATGACTGGACTAAAAGATGTTGCAGCAAAATATAATATTCCATTTCAAACAACAGTAAGAGGGAGTATGTTTGGGTTTTTCTTTAGTGAAAAAGCACCTAAAAACTTCAAAGATGTTGGTAGTTCTGACTTTGATAGATTTGCAACTTTTCATAGAGAGATGATAAAAAGAGGTTTCTATTTTGCTTGTAGTCAGTATGAGTTAGGATTTATTTCAACTGTTATTACAAATGAAGATATTGATGCTTGTATAAATGCAGCTGATGAAATTATGAAAAGTTTTTAAGGATAGAAGATGAGTATTTTAAAAAATATAGATTTAGAAAAAAAAGCAAATGTTTATTTTGATGGAAAAGTTACAAGTAGAAGTTTTGTAGATAAAGAGGGCGAAAGAAAATCCTTAGGTATAATGATGCCAGGAACTTACAACTTTGGAACTGCAGCAGCTGAACTTATGGAAATCATTGATGGGGAATGTGAAGTTAAATTAAAAGATTCAAACGAGTGGAAAACATATAGCGCAACTGAAACTTTTTTAGTGCCTGCAAATTCTAGCTTTGATATAAAAGTTAAGACTTTGACTGATTATTGTTGCTCGTATCTTAAATAAGGAATTTTATGGATAATAAAACAAATGAAGAAAAACCAAAACATCAGTCAAAACTAGTTGCTTTAGATAGTTTATCTTTAGGTATTTCAATTGTAGTTGCAGTATTTATTGGTTTTGCTATAGGTTATGGCTTAAAACAATGGACAGGATATACTTGGACCTTGTGGTTAGGTCTATCTTGGGGACTAGCTGCTGCTGGACTGAATATCTATAGAGCATATAAAAGAGCTCAAAAAGAGTATGAAGGCTTGGAAAATGACCCAAGATATGCCCACAGAGCAAAATATGGTGATAAGTCAAACGACGATGATGATTAAAAAGTTTGCCAAACTATTTTTTATAATAGATTTTGGCGTTGTTATTTTTTGTATTTTGTCAAATAACTATGTATGGCTTATAAATACACAAGTGGCATTTATATCTTCTTTATTTATCTCCTTTGCCACATTTCTTTCATATAAAAGAAATGTAAGTAAAAGGCTAGAAAATATTGATTATGATGCTCAGCTTTCTAATGATAGGGATGAGATTGATAAAATTGATGATCCCTATGATTTATACGATGAAGATGAGATAAATGAGAAAAAAGACTTTTCAGCTTCAGAAATAAAAGAGATAATAAAAGAAGAGAAGTCAAGAATTAAACAAAATAGCTTTAAAAATACTATTTATAGTAGTGGTAGCTTTATATCTATTTACAGAATAGTAGGTTATGTAATACTTATATTTGGATTTTTTTCTTTGAATAACAATGGGATATTTAATGCAATGCCTTATCTAGTAGGACTTTTTATTGTCCCACTATCAATGCTTTGTGCTAAATTTATTTTAAAATAAGTGGTAAGTCTATTATAGCCTTATCTCTTTCTAAAGATAAAATCATAGAGCTTCTATTTTTATCATGTCTTATCAAGTCAGAATCACAATTATAGTTCTCTCCATAAATTTCAATAGTAACTAATGAGTACTTCTTCTCTTCTAATCTAATATATTCACCTGTTTTTAACTTCACAGATGTATTTATAAGTTTACAATCACTATTAAATGAGTCATAAATACTATTTAAAAGTTTTAGAAAATCTGAAGCAACCATCATAAACTCTGGAATAGATGGATCATAATTTTTGATAAATTTAATCTCTGATTTAGTTTTTCTTGTTGAGATTGTCAAATCAACTAGCGTGAAAATATTTGTTTTTGAAACATTTTTAGGTGCATATTTTTTATCTTGCTTAACATTTGTACTTTTATACAGTTTCATATGAATTTCATTGTCATTTTCATATGTAACTGAAATAGCATAAAAAATATAGTTGTGCAATATTAAGTTTATATATGAGGTTTCAAAACCATAGTTTGCTGGAGCATGTTTTAGTGCCAGGTCATAAAGTTGCTCTTTTTTTACTCTGTTTAGTAAAAATTGAGCTTCTTGATTTGTATATAAAATTTTACCTTGGGAAGAGAAAGATAAAATAGGATTTAAATCTTGCTCTACCCAATTTTCATAGATACTCATTAAATATTAGCTTTCTACGTAATTCTTAAGATTTTTACCAACTTTAGGGTGTTTTAGTTTTTTAATTGCACTTGATTCAATTTGTCTTACCCTCTCTCTTGTAACACTTAACTCTTTTCCAATCTCTTCAAGAGTTCTATCACTAGCATCATCCATAAGACCAAATCTCATTCTAACAACTGCTTGTTCTCTTTCATTTAGTTGAGCTAATATTTGATCAATTTGATTTTGTAAATCCTCTTTCATAATATTATCAACAGGAGTTGGAGCTTTTTCATCAGGTACAAAATCTCCAAATTTACCATCTTCATCAGATCCAATAGGAGCCTCTAAAGATACTGGTTCTTTTGTGATTTTAATAACTTGTTTAACTTTATCAACAGGTAGTCCAACTTCTTTTGCGATTTCATCCACATTTGGCTCTTTTCCGTTTTCTTGAATACCTTTTCTAATAATCTTATTGATTCTATTAATAGTCTCAATCATATGAATTGGAATTCTAATAGTTCTAGCTTGGTCAGCAATTGCTCTTGATATTGCTTGTCTAATCCACCAAGTTGCATAAGTAGAGAATTTATAACCTTTTTTATACTCAAACTTATCAACAGCTTTCATCAGACCTATGTTTCCTTCTTGGATTAAGTCTAGGAAAGGTAAACCTCTATTTGTATATCTTTTTGCAATAGATACAACAAGTCTAAGGTTCGATTTTGCCATTCTAGTTTTAGCTTCATCTGTGATTTTCTTACCACGTTTGATTTGCTCTAAAACGTCTACTAACTCTTCAGGTAATAAGTCAAATCCACCCTTAGATGCTTCTGCTGTTTGGAAAAGTTTTTTGATTTCCATATAAGTAGAAACCATAGTTGCTTCTGGAACCATAGATGTAATTTGTATTTTAGATAAGTTAATAATATTCTCTAAAAGTTTTTCATGGTTTTTCTTTAGAGTATCATTAAAAAGTGGTAGTTTATACTCTAATCTTTTTAATTCTGAATCAAAACCAGTATCTGATTTAAGAGCAGTTTCCATAGCTTTTACAATCTCTGTAATAAGTTTAGATGTTGGTCCTAAGTCAATTAGAGCTTGTTTTAAAATCTGTTTTTTAAATGCAGTTGATAGGTTGAATGTTATAGTATCAAGTTCATCATTTGATTTTGGAGTCTCTTTTGCTTGGAATTTTAACCAATCTTTTTTTGCTTTTTCTAATACTTTAAATGCAGCAATAATAGTTTCAGCTCTTTTATCTAGTTTCTTTTGTTTTTTTCCACTAGTTTCCTCTTCAGTCTCTTCAATTTCCTCAGAATCATCAGTTGAACTATCTTCTGTTTCATCAGCTGAATCATTGTCTTCATCATCAAAGTTTCTAAAAAGCTCTTTAACTTTTCTTTCTCTATTTACTAAAGGCTCTCTATATTCTAAAATAAAATCTACTAAATATGGAACAAAACAAATAGCATCAAGGATTATATCCTCACCCATTTCTATTTTTTTAGAGATCTCTATCTCTTCTTCTTTTGTAAGTAATGGAATTTGACCCATTTCTCTTAGATACATTCTCACGGGAGAATCAGATCTTGACCATTCTAAAAGTTCTTTATTTTTAAGTAAGTCGTAAACACTACTCTCACCATCAATCATTTTATTTCGTTGGTCTTCTCTTTTTTTAGCTTCAAAAGCATTCATCACTTTAGCTTGTTCTTGTGAAGTCATCATATTTACATTATATAGTTGCATAAGGGCAATTAGTTTTTTAATATTTTGACTTGATGGAGCTTTAGGGAATAACTTTATGACTTTTTCAAAAGTTAACGTTGAATCTTTATATTCTTTCGCTAATTTTTCAATTTCTTTATTTAAATCTTTTGCACTCATATTTTTTGTAAGTTCCTTGCTTGAAAGATAAGTCAGATATTATATCCAAAGTTGCTAAAATAACTATTAATTTTAAGTGTTTAATCTATATTTTCTAAAAATTTAGATAAAATTCGACTTTATTTGAAGATAAAAATTATTAAAAGAAAATAAAACTTGATCGTTATGTATCGTTTATTTTTTAATTTTAAAGGATTAAAAATATGAGTAAAATTACTGGTAAAGTATGGAATTTTGGGGCTAACATTGACACTGATGTTATTATTGCTGCAAGATATTTAAATAGTTCAGACCCAGAGCATTTGGCAAAATATGTTATGGAAGATGCAGATCCTGAATTTCCAAAAAAATTACAAAAAGGTGATATTATAGTTGCTGGTGAGAACTTTGGATGTGGAAGTTCAAGAGAACATGCACCTATTGCTTTAAAAGCTGCAGGAGTTGCTGCTGTTGTTGCTCCGTCTTTTGCTAGAATTTTCTATAGAAATGCATTTAATATGGGATTACCAATTTTTGAATTACCTGAGTCTTTAGAGATAAAAGAGGGTGAAGAAATTTCAATTGATTTAGACAATGGTGAAATTACAAATAATACACAAAATAAAACTTACAGATTTACAGCTATACCTCCTTTTATGCAAGAATTGATACAAACAGGTGGGTTAATAAATTATGCAAAAGCTGAAATGGGTAAGGAAAAATAATAATGAAGACATATAATATTTCAGTAATAAAAGGTGACGGAATTGGACCAGAA
>NZ_CALJLR010000029.1:0-12434 GCF_937982575.1 uncultured Arcobacter sp.
TGATACAATTTTAGGAATTATCCGATGCTGACACGGAATCTTGAACACTACCTATAAAAATGAATAAACCATGTTTTATTAAAATGAGAAACATGGTTTATTTAAACTATAAAAGTTTAAGTCGATACTCCCTTATAATATTATAATTCTTTGTCTATCTTAAACCCAATAGTTTTAGAATAAGCATTTAAATCAATCGCAGGAATAGTACCTATTGCTTGCTGTAAATAATTGGTTAATTGAAGAAAAAATGATACTAAAGAGCTTTCTGAATTACTAAATGTGATATTTTCGATACCTCTATTATTATAGTAATCTACTATTCTTGTATTGAAGTTCATTTCTTGAGTGTTTTCTTCTCCTTTGTAATCAATGTAAAAAAAACCATAATCAGCGATACAACCTATATCAATACTTTTAAGTCCTTCTTGTCCGCTTAAATGCTGTATTATTGTATCATTGTTTTTATGAGTAAATGAATTTGTACTAGATAAAATACCACCAATAATTTTTGTTAATGGTCGTGCTGGTGTAACTCTACCTGAATTTATCATATCAGTAGAGGTTCTTTTTAATATTCTAACACTTTCAATTTTTTCAGCAGCATATTCAATATAACTTTTATCTCCGACATTTCCTTGAATATCAGGCTTAACTTCAAAAACAGCATATACACCCTCAGCAGGAATATAATGAAAACCATTTTGAGAAAAGATAAAAGGAGTAAACCAATTATCATAAATGACAATATCAATTTGTTGACTTGTATTTCCTTCATGGTCTATAATTATTGCTTTATCAACACTATATCTATTCGGTAAATATTTTTGTAACCATTCTATCCAAGCATTTTCTAAAGAATCTCCTTTAGAGCCAGGATGAGTTATAAACTCTCTATTAGTGTTTAACTGAGCAACCATTTGATTTTGAAGCCCCTCAAATAATTGTTTTAAATTTATTTTACTCATAGCGATATAATCCTTTATTATCATAAATATAAAATGAAAAATCTTGTAATTTGTTTTTGCTAACACTCAAAATCAATAGTATTGGATTTGTAATATTAACAGTTTCACAAGTTGCAATTTCAATCATAGCTTTTAAGTCCGTTTGACTATACATAGAAGAACCATCTGGATGAGTATGCCACTCCCCAGTATAATAATACTTTTTTATTGCAAAGAGTCTATTAAAAACTTCTTTAATACCAACTATGCTTCTTTGAAATAAAAATGATGAACTTTTTTGTTGTTGAGGCAATACAAAATCAGTTATATGGAGTGTCATAAAATCTTCTGAATAATATCCGACAAGAAAACCACCACTTTCATTAGGATAATTTTGTAGAGCAATTTGAGTAAGTTTGCCTACTAGTGATTCTTTAATCATCAAACTTACATTTTTATATGTATTTGTTAATTTCATTAATATTCTTTTATTTCTAATTTGAAATTATCATGACTCATCTCAACAATAAAATTATTTTTTTGCTTATTTTTTTTATAAAGATTATTAATATGTTTTATCGAAAATTGGACTAGTGTATTTATGTCATTATACGAGGCTTTAAAAGTTGGATTCCAACAACCTGTCGGCTCATATAAATCATGTAAATCATTTTGTAAAATGCCTCCAAATTGAGTATTTACAAAGTGATAAATATTAGGATAAAACCCACACACTAATTCTTGAGCATGATTAGTAATTGATAAGTTTACTAAGTCACATTTTAAATCTAAATTATTTAAAATTGACATTAAATCATTATCTGTAGTACAATCAAAAACTATATCATAGTCATTTAAAATTGAAGTTAGAAACTCTTTACCTTCATTATTCTTATAAATAATTTTAGTGGTAAATTCAAAAAATTCATCTTTTAAAAGTGTGATTTCTAAAAAAGGAGATATTGACACTAAAATTTGTTGTAATTCAGTCACTTTATCAGTGAGTCCAAATTGAAATATATATTCAGAGCGACATACATTTTCAGGTTCTTTGATATCGTAATCTACAATATCAATATATTTACAACCACTTCTAGTTAATGTTTTTGCTATCATGCTACCAATAGCACCAACACCAATTATAAGAATTTTTTTCTCTGTAATAGATTTGTCTAAAGTTCCACGACCAAAAAAATATTTATATGAAGAGTTTCTTGTTAAAGCCCATTTAATATCACTGTCAATAAGCTTACTATTCCATTTGCCTGTTTTAAGTCCAAGTAAAATTTCCTGTTCTCCAATAATAGGAAACTCTCCAAACTTGATTAAAGCTACTTGCCAGTGAATCTCATCATTTATAGTTTTATAGCCCAAAAATAATGGTAATAGAATTCCTTTATATTTTTTAAATTTTTTCTGCTCAAGCTGATGTAAAAAGTTTAGAAAATCTTTTGAGATTAATTCATCAAAATCTTTCCAATTTTTGAAAATAAATTTATTATATTTTGCTGGATGTTCTTCTAAAAAATAAAATATACCTATTCTGTCTGTATTAATATTTTGATAGTAAGAATTCCACTGACAATTAATATTGACTTTATTTAGTATAAAGCTGTTAACTAGAAAGTTCTGTATGCCTTTTTCTTTAAAAATAGTATTGGATAATGAAGAAAGTTTCACTTCTCCATAATCACCTTTATTAAATTTATAATTAATGTCAGTAAAAATATAAGAATAGTATTCATCATCAATTAAACTTTCTTCAACGACTATATGCTCGTAGTTTGAGTCTTTCTTATTATTAATATAGTATTTTTCTATCCATTGTTTTAGTGAATCAAAATCAATTAAAAGTTTTTGTTTGAGATTAAGATTATGAGAATTATGTATGCATATATAGCCATCTTCCATTACATGATTTATTTCAATTAAATCTCTATTGGAAAACCTTATTGATTCAGAATTATGATGTTTTAATGGGTACTGTGGATATATTTCAAAACTAAAGTCTAAGACTTTATCTAAGCCATCGAAAAAAATCCCAACTTCTCCCTTGATAATTGAGTCTTTTTTTTCAATAGAATGAATCTTATTTATAAAAGAAATATCTGATATTAGCTCTTTTATATTTTCAATATTTAACATGTAATGCAGATTATCCAAATCTCGTATTATTAGGTGGTAGCGAAGCGGATACTGATGCAGTTTTTAATCCATATCCTCTTTGAGAAGCATTTTTGTCATCATCTTCTTCTTCAAAGTCTTTATTGACTGGAAAATAACTCTTGATATAATCTTCATTATCCTCAATGTTCTTAATAATTCTATCCATTGTATTAGATAAATTTGTTCTTTCAAATGAAGTTAATGTATCTATAACATTATTTCCACTATTACCTGGGTCTTTAAGTGTAAAGCTTTCTTGTGTTACATTATCCTTTATATATTCCATCACTTTTTTTAACTTTTCCCATAAGTTTCCACTAATATCTTCTTTATCAAAAGCTTTTATAGTCAGTAACTCAAGCAAAAAAGATTTATAAGATTCATTATTATGATTTTTCCAAATTTTTAATAAACGAATTATTTTTCTATCATTTTCTTTTGATGTAATATGGTCTATTTGAGCTTTAATATTTGTTTGTAAATATGTTTTTTCTTGTATAGTACCATACATCGAATTTACATATAAATTTAATTTATTATCATTAGAGTAAGTATCTTTATTCAGTTCTCTAGCAGGAACAATATCTAAATCAATTTCATCTCCATCAGTATCACTATGAAACACTATACCTATTGAAACTTTTTGTTTTCTAATAGTAGCTTCATCTTTGTATTCTTCATATAAGAAGTCATATATGTCATCAAACATTGCTTCTAAAGTATCAAAAGAGTCTCTTTTAAATGGAACCAATAAATCTAAATCAAATTTTATATTTATTGCTGTATATTTGGCGAAAGAGCCTGAATTCATTGGAGCATAAATATTTGTTCCATACTTAGATTCTATAGATTCTTTTACAGTATCTCTTTTATCCTTGTATTTTTTTAATAAATCATCAATATGAGCCATTCTATGTGTTTGTAATGATTCATCTAAATGTTCTTGTTTTGATATATTCATAAATCTTCCTTATTATAATATTTTGTAAATTATACTTGATTATTCTAGCATCCATTAAAAATATGTCAAATTGTAATATTTTAATGCTTATGAGTATTCATTACCCTATAATAAGTATATATTAAAATTAGAGTGTCTATTTTTTATAACTACTACAGAGCCAAGATTTCTATTATTAACTAACCTATCATCTAAAATTAATAGCTATTCATGCTGTCGTATTCATCAACTATTTTTTGTAATTCGTCTAACTCATCTTCTATATAACACGAACTATCCTTTGGAAAAAACACATAGTCTTCAGGATGCCATTGTTTTGATTCATTAATTAAGTATCGAAAATTAACTTTTCCTTCTGCAAACATTTCAATTTTAGTATATAGATTAGGAAGTACTCTACCTCGTATATAATCAAATAAGATATTGTCCTTTTTAAAGCCCAGAATAAACCTTTTTAGTTCATATCTACATCGCCAATAACCATATCTACATGTATCATCATATACTGTATAAGACTTAATATTCCTTCCATTTAAATTTAGTTTTGTATATTCCACAATTATGCGTATGGAATTGCCATCATTTTCTTCATCAAAGCTTTTGTTAGGTACTCTACTTGTAAAAATATATACTGCTGATGGATTTGTTTTAATAAGATTTTTATAAAAAAACGTAGAATTTTTATAATATCCATGTTGCTGAGTTGATAACATATAATCTTGTCTACCATAAATCCAATCTTTATTTATATCTAAAGTATTTGCAATAAAACTAATTACGTTATCATCAAATTTTTCTAATAAACTTTCTTCATATAGAACATCTTTATGTGTAATATTGAACTCTTTTAAAAATATAGGTACTTCTTCAAGTCTAATACTATATTGTTTAAAAAGGTTATGGATTCTATGAACAAATGAACTTCTGACGGCATCAAGTAATTGAATTTCCTGTTTATCTTCTTGTAAATTTTTGAACTCTTCTTCTATTTTTTGCTTAATTAAAACTTGTACTTGTGATTCATCTATTGAAGAATTATTTTCTGATTCATCTTTCTTCTTCCCCATTATAATATCCATAGTTGCATTAGCTATTCTTGTTATAAATGCTTTAATAAATACTTCTTCAATCATTATCTAACTTCCTATAATTTAATTAGGTTTAAATAATATCAAAAATATACCACACTTTATGTTATAAAAAATGTTTTTTGAGAATTTGTCTAAAAATCAGAATCTTGTCTCTGATTGCTCCATAGAGCCTCGGTCTCTACTCTTCCCGATAAAATAAAGTCGTTTCCACTCTTCTCACATCTAAAAGGTTAAAGTATCTTGTCACTCCATCGTGACAGAATATTTTTAAATACATTTGAGGAGAATCTTATTTAATGAGAGCTAGTATTATTAAGCTTTTTCATTATGAAAAAGATATTGTGAAAACAAGGACTACTTAACTTATGGAAAATGTTAATTTATAAGCTCCTGTGTCAAATGATTTATGAGTAACATTAAATTTTTTATTATGAAAGTCTATGTTTAAGTCATCATTACCAATTAATGAATTCAATAGCTTATCAGATAATTCATGATCAATAGAAGCTATTGATAAGTCATTGCATAAGTTCACAAATAAACTATATGATTTTTCAATATTTTTTTTATCTTTATGATAAAAAAATAGTTGTAATTCTAATTTATATATATATTCAAGATTACCTTCCATTTTATAACAAATATCACTATTCTCTTCAATATTTTTGATATAGTTTGATGTACCGCTCCATATATCAGAATAAGACCTACGATAATCATTAATTTGAATATCATAGTCTTTTAAAAACAAATTTGCTACGAATGGATGCCAACCTTTACTAATGTCAACGTGATATATATTTTTTTGCAGTTTATTTAATTTTTTTATATCTTGGATAGATTCTTTAATAGTACTTTTATCAATGTCATATGTAAATAAATTCTGTGACCATTTTTGGAAGCTTTTAGCATCAAAATTAAAAGCTAATATACCTTTAAATTTAGCATAGTTTAGTAGCTTCTTATCTTTTACAGCATAGCTTAATGGTATGAAGCTACTTTCATAAGTTACAAACATAAAAAAAAGATAAAAATAAGGGATTGTCATTATAGATAAAAATGTAGGTACAAAAAAATCATATAAAGTTTTCGAGTTAGCAAACTCATCAAAATTATATAAATATTCCTTTATTGTAAGAGAGATTAATATAAAACCAAATATTAAGAATAAACTGTTTATTAGCTTTCCCATAGCCTTATTATCTTTATAATTCTTATCATTCTGAGCTTTCGCACCTAATTTTGTAGTGTTACATTCGGTAGTAGCGGTATTCTCTCAGCATTTGTCATATCTATTGACATGTATTTTTCAGTTTTTTTAAGCCCCTATTTATGGGGATTTAGAATAGTCAATAACTAGTGTCAAGTACCATGGAGTATTTTATTACTATGCCCTACTTACAGTTGTTTTAGAAAGCATATCGATTAAAATTAGGTGCGAAAGCTCAGTTATCATTATCAATAATAACTTTTACCATTGCTAAGATTGATATAATAAATATAAATATCAATTCAAAAAATAAATTGAAAGTATAAAAAGTGAGAAAGAATTGAAATATTACTATCAAAGATAATGTATCTTTAAATACACTTTTAATACTGTACTTATCTTGTCTAAAATGGGTTAGTATACCAATACCAATTAACCAAAATATGTAATTTTTAATTTGATGTTTTTCCCATAAATCCAAACTGTTTAGAAGATAGACTAAAAATAAGGAATATAAAAACATTATAAAGATAGGTGTTATTATTTTTATCTGAGCTTTCGCACCTAATTTTAATCGATATGCTTTCTAAAACAACTGTAAGTAGGGCATAGTAATAAAATACTCCATGGTACTTGACACTAGTTATTGACTATTCTAAATCCCCATAAATAGGGGCTTAAAAAAACTGAAAAATACATGTCAATAGATATGACAAATGCTGAGAGAATACCGCTACTACCGAATGTAACACTATAAAATTAGGTGCGAAAGCTCAGATTTTTATATTTAAAAATGATTTTATTACCATCTTCATAGATTTTAAGATTTCATTGGCATTTTTGGATAAAGCATAAATAGTAAATACTAAAATGATAATTACGGTAGCTATCTCTCTTGTATTAAAAACTTCACTAATAATATTAAACATATTAATAACCTTTTAGAAAATATTTATAACATAGTACATTTTTTAACTATAATCAAATAATATTGCAAATTGCAAAGTTTTTAAAATATATTAGGAAAAAAGGATATAGTAATAGTATCTTAGAAAAGGAGGTAAAACAACATGGGATTAAAGCCAGGACCAAAACCTAAAGCAAAATCTACAGGTAAACTAGACCAAAGACGTCGAGATAACAAAAGTACACCAGGAAATAAACCATCTCTAAAACCATCAGAAAGTTCAAAAAAATAAACTTTTTGAAAAGAGGGTAGAATTTTATACCCTCTTCAATAAAAATTTTAAAGTAAAAAAGTTTAAATGTATTTATACTTTATCATCACTTCTCCCGAAGAATATCATCGTTGCAGTCAATCAACCACCTTTAAAATCGTACAATAAGCGATTTTAAGGGTATTTTTTAATATCAAAAATACCTCTTAAAAACAAATAACTATAAAATGTTTTTTGAAAATATTTTAGTTCTGAAAATCATCAAATTAGAGTTGTCATCAATTAGTAATATTCAATTTTTTCAAAAACCACATTTTGCATAAATAATTTCATTGGTAACAAAATATTACATTTGACAGTCATTACTCGCATTGTGATTAATTGGTGGGATTAATCGTCCTACTATTTTATATTTGTAATTTTCTATATTATGAAAAAAGCAATACACAAAGTGATTCAATGAGATTGTCTTGAGGTTATGAAAAAGTTACCTGATAACAGCATAGATTTTATATGTGCGGATTTCCCTTATAATATTTCTAATCATCCATGACTTACCATGAGATGAAATAAGATAGTCAAAGCTGACTTTTGAGAGTGGGATAAGTGGGATTCTCAGGATGAATATATAGAGTTTGTCTTTGAGGTGTGTAATGAGTACAAAAGAGTATTAAAACCTAATGCTAGTTTGATACTCTTTTTTTCTTATCGTTATGCTTGACGGTTAGCTTATGAAATGCAAAAAAGATGATTATTTACTTTTCGTAATCCTATAATTTTTAATAAAACTAATCCACAAATGCAGTATAGAAAAAATGGATTTAGATCTTGTCATGAGTTTTGAGTTTGGCTAGTTAATGATGGATGAAACTATAATAAGCCAAGAACTTTTAATTTTTTGGAACAATCAAAGATGAAGAATGTTCTTAATTACGAGATATGAAAAAATAAACAAAGTAATCATCCTACAGAAAAGCCTGAATTTCTTATAGGTGGTCTTATTAAAGTTTTTACAAATCTAAATGACATTGTTTTAGATACATTCGCATGAGGTGGTACGACTGGTGTAGCTTCTTATAAGGTAGGTAGAAATTGTATATCTATTGAAAAAGAGTCTGAATTTATTCAAACTATTAAGGCAAGACAAGCTAGGGCTGAAAGAGTTATAAAAAGTAAAAGGGAGTAACTCCCTTTTTTTATTAATCTACCATTTCATCTAATACCATAATATAGAATGGGATTCTCGGTTTATTTTTTATACCATTATTTATAAATAAATTTCCTGTAGTTTTGATAGCTTCTTTAACTTTTTTTTCTTCAGTCAATATCCAGTCTATGGCATTAACATCTAAAATAGCTTTCATGGCATCTTCTACAGTTTTATTTTCACTGTCTTGTGTGACATATGCTACCCATTGTTTATCATTGTCATTAACTCTTAGATGTGGATTTGAAATCATATTATATAGCTCTGAAAATCTATCATCATTAACCATACTTAATTCAATTTTGAAAAACTCTAACACTTCATCTAATTTATACATTTTTTCATACATATCACTCTCCCATAAAAATTTTATTACTAATATAATATCTAATTTATATCACAGTTTGTGTTACAAAATTCATTTTTTAATAATTAATCTACTGAGCTTTCGCACCTAATTTTATAGTGTTACATTCGGTAGTAGCGGTATTCTCTCAGCATTTGTCATATCTATTGACATGTATTTTTCAGTTTTTTTAAGCCCCTATTTATGGGGATTTAGAATAGTCAATAACTAGTGTCAAGTACCATGGAGTATTTTATTACTATGCCCTACTTACAGTTGTTTTAGAAAGCATATCGATTAAAATTAGGTGCGAAAGCTCAGTAATCTAAAAATATAAGCCAAAGTCTTGTATTGCCACCGTAGAGCCTCGGTCTCTACTCTTCCTACAAAATATAGTCGTTCCCACTCCTCTAACATCTACAAGGTAAATCTACTTAATTTATGAAGTTCTTTAAAACTTAAAACCCTTTTGAGACACGAGAATTTTTACGAATGTAAATCTATATAAAAATAATACAAGTAGTATTTTTCTCTAAATTTAATTCATTCTCGGTCTTTGTTCAAAAGGGCATTTAAGCCCAAAAGAATATGTTTGTCTTGAAAGCTTTTTGCTTTCGCTTTAGTTTCGACTTATAGCCGACAAACATTTTTAAAAATATTTGAGAAAAGGTTTACTATGACTAAGGTAGAAATTGAAAATGAGTTTAAAGGTATAGGTGGAATTAATGAGGCTAAGAAAATATACAAAAATTTAGCTAAAAAACTTCATCCTGATGTTGGTGGTTCTACTGAACTATTTAAGATACTTAATGAGGTATATAACTATATATTGGAAAATGGTGTTAATTTTTCAGAAGATAGTGAGTTTGATTTGGAGTTAGAAAAAGTTATCTCTCAAATTCTTCATTATGAAAATATTATTATCGAGGTTGTAGGTTCTTGGATTTGGTTACAAGGAAATACTAGGGCTATAAAAGAGGTATTAAAAGATTTAGGCTTTAAATGGGCTTCAAAAAAGAAGATGTGGTACTATGGAGAGATGAAAGGAAGAAATCCTAAGCAGAAGAGTATGGACGATATAAAAGCTAAATATGGGTGTCAAATTGTGCAAGGTAAGTATAATAAAAGAGTGTCCGCTTAAGAGACTTTATGGAGTTACACTTAAAAGTTAGAATTTTATTTAGGTTATAAAAAAATGGCTAGAGATTTGAGATTTGATTATTGTGAGTTTGAGAGTAGTGTAATAGCAAGAACCTTGTAATGGGGCTTGCTTAAAATATGCTCTCATAAAAGTAGTGGGTATTATTTTGTTCAAAAAACTAAGGATAACTCATGCAACTAGCAGAAGCAATAAAAAATTTTAAATTTCATTGTGAATACGAAAAAAATTTAAGTCAAAAAACTTTGCAGGCTTATAATATAGACCTCAATCAATTTGAGGAATATAAAGACTATAGAAGTGTAGATGTAAATGAACTAGATAAATTTTTTATAAAAGACTATATTCAAAGGCTATATCAATCTGAATATCAGGTAAAAACTATTAAAAGAAAAATTGCCGTACTAAAAGCTTTTTTTACATATTTAGAGTTTGATGAAATTATTTTAGTAAGCCCGTTTAGAAAAATAAATGTACAAATTAAAGAACCAAAACGATTACCACAAACAATAGAACTTAAAGAGATACGAAAAATGTTAAAGTTCTTATATAAAGCAAAAGACAGTTTTATAAATAAAGATATTTATAGCTATAAAGCTTTAGTAAGAGATATGTTAATTATTGAAATTTTATTTAGTACAGGTATGAGAGTATCGGAAGTATGCAATATTACAAAATATAATATTAGCTTACAAACAGGTATTATAAAAATTAAAGGTAAGGGAGATAAAGAAAGAATAATACAAATTTGTGATAGTGAAGTAAAAAAGCTATTAAAAGAATACTTAGCTTTATATAATAAACTAATAGAAAAAAATCAATATTTATTAGTTAATAGATTAGGTAATCAAATATCAGAACAGTCAGTAAGATTAATGATAAAAAAATATCAAAAATTATCAGGGATTGATAAACATATAACTCCCCATATGTTTAGACATTCATTTGCTACATTGCTTTTGGAAGAGGGTGTTGATATAAGATATATACAGCATATGTTAGGACACTCTTCAATCTCTACAACACAAATTTATACTCAAGTAAATATGAAACAGCAAAAGAAAATACTTAATACAAAACATCCAAGGAGGCATTTTAATTTGTTAGATGAATGATTGATAATAGGTAATTATCAATGAGTGAACAACTTGACATCGAAGAAGTAGTGCAAAAATATTCTAAGCTTGATGTTATTTGGGATGAAAGAGATAAATGGCATTATTATGTTCATACAACCATTAAAGATTATATTACTCAAGCAGTAAAAAACATAAATACTGATTCACATCTTTTAATATTAAATGCAGGCTCTGCAGGTGAAGAATATGATTTAACTGGTTTTCAACATATTCATTTGGATATTGTTGAAAAGAATATTCAACATACAAAAAATTATGTAGTTGCAAGTATAGAACAAATACCTTTGCAAAACAACTCTTTCGATATTATTCTTTGTGTTGGAAGTGTTTTAAACTATAGTGATGCATTACAATCACTTAGTGAATTTAGTAGACTTCTAAAACAAAATGCATATTTAATTTTAGAGCTTGAATTAAGTGGAAGTTTTGAATATATCTTTACAAAACATTATTTAGAAAATGTTTCATTAGTAAAGACGTTTTATCAAAACAAAGAAGAAAAATTATGGGTATATTCAGAAAACTATATTAAAAATATTTTAGATACATATGATTTAAAATTTATTAATGAGTATAAATTTCATATTTTATCAGGGATAATATATAAGCTGACTAATAATCCAAGTTTTGCTACTAAATTTTCTAATTTAGATAAGTTTTTATCAAAATATAAACTATTTAGTAAATTCGCATCAAATGTCATTTTAACATATCAAAAAAAATGAATTAGATTTAATTTTTCCATAATTTTAATAATTTTTTTACCATTTCAAACTGCTCAATTCCTTTATCAGAGTATAAAGAAAATATTAGGAAAAAGAGTGCACTAGCCAATATTGATAAAGAAGTTATAGAAAATAAACTGATATTGAAAAACTCTTTAAATGCTAATAATGAGAGTAGTAATAGAAAAATGATTAATGAAGAAAGAAAGGTGTTTTTTATAGGTGTTTTTTCAATACTATTGGAAGAAGTGGGATCGTTCATAATTCCGTGTCAATCGGGTAAAATTATATTTACTCAAGGAATG